>JAIROW010000143.1 GCA_031257315.1 Prevotellaceae bacterium | reverse complement strand
ACAAAACCTTAACTAATTTTTGCGCAAAGATATATCGGCAAAAACTGTTGAAATACCACACAAAGTATATTATAGTTTATGTAAAATTAAATATGATATTTGAAAGCATATATCTGGCTAAAAGCCAGAATTTTCATAACCGCCGGTCAACGACCGGCGGAAGAAACATTGAGACGATAACGCTGCCTGTAAAGGCAGAACCCTGTGGAGCAGAAAATATTCAAGTTCTGGCTGTCAGCCAGTTTTTTGGGATTATGTTTGTCCGTATGTCAAACGACATACGGTTATGAAAATACTGGCTTTCAGCCAGTATATACTCATATAAATTTACATAAACTCTATTATACACTTTATTATGTTACTAGCGAACTGTCCGTACAGGGATAAGTACAACGGCAATTAACAATTAACAAAAACTAATGTTTCGTACATTGTTTTATCACCATGAGAAACAGCAAATACGGAGCAAATGCCACTTTGTATATTGTTATGTATAAGCGTTTTATATATTCCATTTTCTTAACCAATCTCTCTGTAACTGATTTCGAGCAAATGATTGACCCATTTTGCCGCTTCAGTATCATTCATGATGCATTTTTTACAGTGCTTTTCTTTGCCCGTAAGATGCAATATATCTCTGAAACTTAATAATTTACCTTTGAACTCTAACTTAGTTTTCACAAATTTATAGATTCCGATAAGATGACATTTTTGCGACCGTACAGCAGTTATCAGTTCGTCGCATGTGAACCAGCTGTCACACGGTACGTAATCTGCTGAAATACTGTAATAAACCGTTATGAAGAACATCGTGATAACCAGTTTTATTTTGCTGACAGTAAGCTCCTTAATGCGACTCACTCCTTCGTTTTTTTAGCAATCTCCTCAGTCTGATTTTTTGCATTATCTTTCTGTATTTCAATTAAAAACCTGCTAACAAGATACCACCATATTCGTCGCCAGCATATTTTTTCGTCATTTTTAAGCCTGTAATATACGTCTTTACCAGTTTGATGTCATTATGTAACAGTTCTGATAAAGAATTGTTTAAGCGTTTTTTTGAATGTAATACCAATCCGTATCAGCAGTAAAAGTATAAGTTTAAAACCGTATCCATGCCGTTTAAATAACTTAAACTCCGAGAAACAGTGTGAGAACTTAAAGAATTAATAATTTGCAAAATGCCTGCACCTTTTGTCTGTTTGATTTGCAGTTCTGAAAAATTTGTTGTAACTTTGTTTTGTAGTATATTTTATAATGTATTTGGAAATATTTCGCAAAACTACTGAATTTAAGTGAATTATGCAAATAAATATGCTATTGTTTCTATGGGTTTTTCCCGGATTCTATCCAGATTATAGGGTGCAAAACATTAGTAATTAAATAAAACAGAGTATGAATTTTAAGATTGGAAAAATTGCGTTGATTGGTTTATTGCCAATTTTTATGGCATGTACAAAAGATGACGCGGGCGAAAAAACAGCCTCATCGGTTGACTCTTCGCAGATTACAATCAAAATTGCAGAATCTCGTTGACCTGCGGCTATGAAAATTCTGATTTTCAGCCTGTTTGATACTTTCAAATATCATAATATTTAAATCAGTACAAACTAATGTTATTAATCCAATTCAAATTACGTTTGAAACGTGTAACGACCGTTTTTTGCAGGCATATAAATATTAATTGAAAATAAAAAAAATGGCAATAAATTTGGTAGTGTAAAACAAACAGATTAACTTTGCGCAGAATTATAAAATAAATAAACGTGAATAATATTGAAAATATGACGGAAAAAAGTATTAAGGGAACAGAAACAGAACGTAATTTACTGAAAGCGTTTGCCGGCGAAAGTCAGGCAAGGTCGCGCTATACTTTCTATGCCGGCGTGGCAAAAAAAGAAGGCTACGAACAGATTTCGGCAATATTTATCGAAACAGCCGAGCAGGAAAAAGAACATGCTAAACGTTTTTTCAGATTTCTTGAAGGCGGAACGGTAGAAATTACGGCAAGCTATCCTGCGGGAATAATCGGAACAACCGTCCAGAACCTTACGGCAGCTGCCGAAGGCGAGTTGGAAGAATGGAGCGTCCTGTATCCAAATTTTGCAAAAACAGCCCGCAAAGAAGGATTTGCAGAAATTGCAGACGCTTTTGAAATGATTGCAAAAGTGGAAGTCCAGCACGAAATCCGCTACAAAAAACTGCTGGCAAATATTCTGGAAGGTACGGTGTTCAAAAAAACGGAAGAAACAGAATGGCAGTGTCGCAACTGCGGATATGTGCATAAAGGCGGAGAAGCTCCCGAAACCTGCCCTTCGTGCCTGCACCCGCAAGCCTATTTTGAGGTTAAAAAGCAAAATTTTTAATCGTCAATTGTAAACAATATACTGCAATTTAACGAGAGGTAAAAAATATTCCATTTTCACATCTCGCAGGAATATTGTTTCCGAAATCGAAACTGTTACAGGCTGTTGATTTTTCGTTTTAATAAATTGCGTCCATACAGGGCAGGAAAATGGAATTTTTTGATAAACAAATACTGCACCGAGATATGTTTTCTGATATGAAAACCGTAAAAAGTTAAATTTTAAATATCAGAATATCAGCATGATATGCAATTTTGTTGAAAAAATTTGGTAAAAATCTTGCAATATGTAAAAAATACTGTAACTTTGCGGGCTAAATTCTTAATGTTACGATTGAGAATTTAGAATTAAAAACGGTGAAAAAAAAGAATGCTTCCATCTTTATTTTCACACAAATATTCAATTAGAATGAGCAAAATTGCGAAAGTATATCTTGGGTCAAAAGGATATTTAAAAAAAGTTTATGAAGAACTCGCCACAAAAGTAACGTGGCCAGGTTTGAAAGAACTGCAAAGCAGTGCGATACTTGTTATGATAGCCTCGCTTATCTTTGCAATAGTCGTTTTTGTTATGGATTTTGGCTTTCAGAATATCATAAAGGGAATCTACTCTGTTTTGCTGGGACAGGAAAACTCCTGAAACAGTTTTTAATTTTTTTGACTTATGGCAGAAGTAGAAAAAAAATGGTATGTTTTACGCGCCGTCGGCGGTAAGGAAAAAAAGGCTAAGGAATATATCGAAAACGAAGTCCGCAGATTGGGACTTGAAGACTATGTTTCTCAGGTTCTTATTCCTACGGAAAAGATATATCAGATAAAAAACGGTAAGAAAATCAGTACCGAACGTATCTTTTATGCAGGATATATTTTTGTTGAAGCAGTTTTGGAAGGCGAAACAGTTCACGTATTGCGAAATGTTCCAAATATTGCAGGTTTTCTGTCGGAAACAAAGGGCGGCGACCCCGTTCCCCTGCGTCAGTCAGAAGTAAACCGCATGTTGGGGCATATTGACAGGTTAACCGAAAATTCAGGCGAGGAAATTGCAACGCCATTCTTTGTAGGCGAACCGATTAAAGTAATCGACGGTCCTTTCAACGGATTTTCGGGTACGATAGAAGAGGTTAACGAGGAAAAGAAAAAATTGAAGGTTATGGTCAAAATATTTGAACGTAAAACGCCTCTGGAATTGAATTTTGTTCAGGTTGAAAAAGAATAGTTAAAAAAGTAAAAAATTTATGGCAAAAGAAATCGCCGGACTAATAAAACTTCAAGTAAAAGGCGGAGCGGCTAACCCCTCTCCCCCGATTGGACCTGCATTAGGCTCCAAAGGCGTGAATATTATGGAGTTTTGCAAGCAGTTCAATGCGCGTACGCAGGACAAAGCAGGGAAAATTTTGCCCGTAATCATCACTGTTTATTCCGATAAATCGTTTACGTTTATCATTAAACAGCCGCCGATTGCAGTACAGTTGAAAGAAGCCGCCAAACTGGCAAAAGGCTCGGCAGAGCCTAACCGTCAAAAGGTTGCCGCAGTAAACTGGACGCAGATACGCACGATTGCCGAGGATAAAATGCCTGACATGAATGCTTTCACAATTGCAGCGGCAATGCGCATGGTTGCAGGAACAGCCCGAAGTATGGGAATAAAAATCGAAGGCGCTTTTCCCGAAGATATTAAATAAAGATTTCATGCGAAAATGAGTAGATTGACAAAAAATCAAAAACGTGTAGTTTCAATGGTCGAGCCGGGAAAACAATACAAATTGTCGGAGGCTGTCAAACTTCTGAAAGAAATATCTTTCACAAAGTTCGATGCGACTGTGGAAATTGCTGTTCGCCTGGGAGTAGATCCCCGAAAAGCGAACCAGATGGTGCGCGGCGTTGTAACCCTTCCGCATGGAACAGGCAAAACAACGAAAGTGCTGGTACTCTGCACGCCCGACAAGGAATCGGAAGCGCTCGAATCGGGCGCCGACTATGTTGGACTGGACGAGTATGTCGAAAAAATCAAGGGCGGCTGGACGGACGTCGATATAATTATCTGTACGCCAAGCGTTATGGCAAAGGTCGGAGCATTGGGTAAAATTCTTGGTCCAAGAGGGCTGATGCCTAACCCCAAAACCGGAACTGTAACAATGGATGTAGGTAAAGCAGTACAGGAAGTCAAAGCCGGAAAAATTGATTTTAGAGTGGATAAAACAGGTATAGTTCACAGCGGTATTGGCAAGTTGTCGTTTGACGACGTCAAAATTGTGGAAAATGCAAGAGAGTTTATTGATATGATTATCAAACTGAAGCCTCAGGCTGCAAAAGGTACTTATATTAAAAGCATATATCTGGCATCGACCATGAGTCTTGGTCTGGCAATCGACCCTAAATCCGTTTCCGAAAAAAATTAATGAAATATGAGAAAAGAAGAAAAAGGAGCGATTATAGATAAAGTGGCGGAAACGCTCAAAGCTTATCCGAATTTCTATGTAACTGATATTTCCGGATTAAATGCGGAAAAGACTTATCAATTGCGCAAACTGTGTTTCGAGAGAGACGTAAAGCTGATGGTGGTTAAAAATACGCTTTTTCAGAAAGCGATGGAAAAAAACAGTTTCCCCGAACCGGAACTCTACAAATCTCTTGCAGGTCCTACTGCTATCATGTTTTGTGAAGCGGCAAGCGTTCCTGCCAAATTAATAAAAGAATTTAACAGGGCAGGTAACGACAAGCCCGTTCTGAAAGGCGCATACGCTCAGGAATGTCTGTTCCTCGGAGCAAAATCGCTGGAAGAACTGGCAAATATTAAATCACGCGAAGAACTTGTCGGAGAAATTATTTCTCTGCTTCAATCTCCTGCACGCAACGTCATTTCGGCATTGCAGAGCGGAGGTCAGAAAATCGCTGGAATTGTTAAAACATTATCGGAACGTTCCGAATAGAAAAAAAAATGAATTATAAATTTATAAATTTTAAATAAAAATGGCTGATATCAAAAAAATTGCAGAAGAATTAGTTGGTCTTACAGTAAAAGAAGTACAGGAACTTGCTACTATTTTAAAAGAAGAGTATGGCATTGAACCGGCTGCTGCCGCAGTTGCGGTTGCCGCAGCGCCTGCCGATGGCGGAAATGCCGCCGTTGCAGAACAAACAGAGTTTGACGCTATATTAGTCTCTGCCGGACAAGCTAAATTACAGATAGTAAAAGTAGTAAAAGAAATTATAGGTTTAGGATTAAAAGAAGCTAAAGAACTGGTAGATGCAGCTCCGAAAGCTATTAAAGAGAAAGTATCGAAAGCCGAAGCCGAACAGATTAAGGCTCAGATAGAAGAAGCAGGAGGAGAAGTTGAAATTAAGTAACGTTAGCCTTTTGCTTTAAGGTTCAAAAATAACAGGTTTAGGGCTTGTCGCCCTAAGCCTTTTTGTCGTTAACAAATTAAATTTCAGCAAAATCCTCAGAATATGACACAAAGTACAAACATTCAAAGAGTAAATTTCTCTTCGGTAAAAAACAGATTGCCATATCCGGACTTCCTGGAGATACAGTTGAAGTCCTTTCAGGATTTCTTTCAACTTGAAACAACTCCTGAAAACCGCAAAAACGAGGGACTGTTCAACGTGTTTCAGGAAAATTTTCCTATTACGGACACGAGAAACAATTTTGTCCTCGAATTTATTGATTATTATATCGATCCTCCAAGATATTCGATTGAAGAATGTCTCGAAAGAGGATTGTCATACAGCGTGCCGTTAAAAGCCAAGTTAAAGCTGTACTGCACCGACCCCGAACACGAAGATTTTGATACCGTTATTCAAGATGTTTATCTTGGAACCGTACCCTATATGACGCCGAAAGGCTCGTTTGTAATCAACGGCGCCGAAAGGGTAATTGTCTCGCAGTTACACCGCTCGCCCGGCGTATTTTTCGGGCAAAGCATACATGCAAACGGTACCAAGCTCTATTCTGCCAGAATTATACCCTTCAAAGGTTCGTGGATTGAGTTTGCTACAGACATTAACAACGTAATGTATGCCTATATTGACCGCAAAAAGAAACTGCCGGTTACAACTCTTTTGCGCTCAATCGGATACGAAACCGACAAGGACATTCTCGAAATATTCGACCTTGCCGACGAAGTAAAAATTTCTCCGGCGTCTCTCAAAAAAATTGTAGGACGGAGACTTGCTGCGCGTGTTCTGAAAACATGGATCGAAGATTTTGTGGACGAAGACACCGGCGAAGTTGTATCCATCGAACGCAACGAAGTTGTTATTGACAGAGAAACTGTGCTGGAAGAAGATCATCTTGACATGATTGTAGAATCGGGAACAAAATCAATCCTTATTCACAAAGAATCTGCCAGCATTTCCGATTATGCCATAATATACAACACTTTACAAAAAGACCCGTCGAACTCGGAAAAAGAAGCCGTCGTTTATATCTACCGGCAGCTGCGCAATTCCGAGCCACCAGACGAAGCTACGGCAAGAGACGTTATCGAAAAACTTTTCTTCTCCGACAAACGATACGATTTGGGCGATGTGGGACGTTTCAGACTGAACAGAAAACTGAATCAGGAAACTTCACCCGACCTCAAAGTGTTGACGCGGGAAGATATAATCGCTATCATCAAGTACCTGATACAGCTGATAAATTCAAAAACCGACGTTGACGATATCGACCATTTGAGTAACCGTCGTGTGCGCACGGTCGGCGAACAGTTAGCCAACCAGTTCAGCATGGGACTTGCACGCATGTCGCGTACAATACGCGAACGCATGAATGTCCGCGACAACGAGGTGTTTACGCCCGTCGATCTCATCAATGCAAAAACCCTGTCGTCGGTAATCAACTCGTTTTTCGGCACAAACCAGCTGTCGCAGTTTATGGATCAAACCAATCCGCTGGCAGAAATAACCCACAAGCGACGTCTGTCGGCGCTTGGACCGGGCGGTCTGTCGCGTGAACGCGCAGGTTTTGAAGTTCGCGACGTACACTATACTCATTACGGTCGTCTGTGTCCGATTGAAACGCCGGAAGGACCAAATATCGGTCTTATTTCGTCGCTTTGCGTTTTTGCAAAAATCAATAATCTCGGATTTATCGAAACCCCATACCGTAAAGTTGTTGACGGAAAAGTAGATGTGTCGCCGGAAGGCGTGATTTACATGAGCGCAGAAGACGAAGAGCTGAAAATGATAGCGCAGGTTGACGCTCAAATCGACGAAAAAGGTAATTTCCTTACCAACAGGGTTAAAGCCCGCGTCGAATCGGACTATCCGATTGCTCCAATAGAAAAACTGGATTTGATGGATATTGCACCAAATCAGATTGCTTCGATTGCGGCTTCGCTTATTCCGTTCCTCGAACACGACGACGCAAACCGCGCCCTTATGGGGTCGAACATGATGCGTCAGGCGGTGCCTCTGATTTCGCCGGAATCGCCAATTGTCGGAACAGGCATCGAAGCCGACGTAGTAAGGGACAGCCGCACGCAAATAGTTGCCCGCAGAAAAGGCGAAGTCGTTTACGTTGACGCATGTGAAATTCATGTCCGTTACGAAATGACAGAATCGGAAAAACTCGTCAGTTTCGACCCTGAAATAACGGTTTACAAACTGCCGATATATCTGAAAACCAATCAGAATACCTGTATCAATCTTCGTCCGATTGTCAGAAAGGGCGACAAGGTTACAAAAGGTATGATTCTGACAGAAGGCTATTCGACCGAAAAAGGCGAACTGGCTCTGGGAAGAAATCTGAAAGTCGCTTTCATGCCATGGAAAGGATACAATTTTGAAGATGCAATTGTGCTTTCGGAACGTCTGGTACGCGAAGACGTCTTTACGTCCATTCATATCGACGAATATATAATGGAAGTACGCGACACAAAGCGCGGAGCCGAAGAGCTGACTTCCGACATTCCGAATGTCAGCGAAGATGCAACAAGAGATTTGGACAAGCAGGGGTTGATACGTATCGGTGCAATAGTTAAACCCGGCGATATTCTGATAGGAAAAATTACTCCCAAAGGAGAGTCTGACCCGTCGCCGGAAGAAAAACTGCTGCGTGCGATTTTCGGCGATAAAGCCGGCGATGTAAAAGACGCTTCGCTTAAAGCCTCTCTTTCGCTGAATGGCGTTGTTATCGACAGAAAACTGTTTTCAAAAGTTCAGAGAGAGACCAAAAAAGGCTCAAAACAGAACGAAAAAGCTCTGCTTGCCGAAGCTGACGCCGAATTTGAAAAGAAAGACGGAGTTATCCGCGATATTCTTATCGGCAAACTGTTTACGCTGGTCGAAGGCAAAACTTCCCAGTCCGTAGTCGATTACTATGGCGTGGAAGTGGTTCCGAAAAGCGAAAAATTCTCGCTTAAATCGTTGCAGGCTATTGATTATAACAATGTGAATCCCAACAGGTGGACTACCGACAAGGAGAGAAACACCCTTATCAAAAAAATGATTCACAACTATATTTCAAAATATAAGGAACTTGACGCAGAGGTTAAGCGCAAAAAATACAATATTACCATCGGCGACGAACTTCCTTCAGGCATTATACAGCTGGCAAAAGTGTATATTGCCAAGAAAAGGAAAATCCGCGTAGGCGACAAAATGGCAGGACGTCATGGAAACAAGGGTATCGTAGCCCGCGTTGTACGCGACGAAGACATGCCGTTTCTCGAAGACGGTTCTATTGTTGATATTGTTCTCAATCCGCTTGGCGTTCCTTCGCGTATGAATCTCGGACAGATTTACGAAACCGTTCTTGGCTGGGCGGGCAAAGAACTCGGACAAAAGTTCAGCACCCCGATTTTCGACGGCGCAAGTCTCGACGATATAAGCAAATACACCGATAAGGCAAAAATCCCGCGTTTCGGAAAAACGTATCTCCGCGACGGAGGAACAGGCGAATTGTTTGACCAGCCTGCTACAGTCGGGGTTATTTACATGCTGAAACTCGGTCACATGGTTGACGACAAGATGCACGCGCGTTCGATTGGTCCGTATTCGCTTATCACGCAACAGCCTCTTGGAGGTAAAGCTCAGTTTGGAGGTCAGCGTTTTGGAGAAATGGAAGTCTGGGCGCTCGAAGCATTCGGCGCAGCCCATATCCTGCAAGAAATTCTGACAATCAAATCCGACGACGTAGTTGGTCGGGCAAGAGCCTACGAATCCATTGTCAAGGGCGACAACATGCCAACGCCGGGAATACCGGAATCGCTGAACGTCCTGATACACGAATTACAGGGGCTGTGTCTGAACATTAAAATGGAATAATTGTTAAGAAATTTTTCATAAAGTTATTTTTTTAAATACAAAGAAGACGGTTGTCCGCTAAAACGGGCAACCGTTTTTGATGTTTAAATCAATTGATAATTGTCAATGGCTGCATAACCGCCGGTCAACGACCGGCGGAAGAAACAGTGAGACGATAACGCTGCCTGTAAAGGCAGAACCCTGTGGATCAGAAAATATCAAGTTCTGGCTTTCAGACAGTTTTTTGGGATTATGTTTGTCCGTATGTCAAACGACATACGGTTATGAAAATTCTGGCTTTCAGCCAGTAGAGTTAATGTAAAATTAAATATGATATTTGAAAGCATATATCTGGCTGAAAGCCAGAATTTTCATAACCGCCGGTCGTTGACCGGCGGAAGAAACAGTGAGACGATAACGCTGCCTGTAAAGGCAGAACCCTGTGGAGCAGAAAATATCGAGTTCTGGCTTTCAGCCAGTTATTTGGGATTATGTTTGTCCGTATGTCAAACGACATACGGTTATGAAAATTCTGGCTTTCAGCCAGTTATATACTCAAATAAATTTACATAAACTCTATTAAATTATTTACAGGAATTAAAATTTGCAAAAAATACTAATTTTCAGGCAGTAGAGGCGCAATTTATCGCGCCACCTATTTTCTGGGCGCAATAAATTGCGCCCTTACTTTTTTAAATCGACATGAACTCTCAAAAAACTTATTGCCTTCGGGTTCAGTCTTCCCTTCTTCCCACTCTCTTCCGGAAGAAATATTTCCCCGAACCAACCTTATGCGTCGTTCCGTCCGGAAGGATTATTGTTGCTTCCGTGTTCGCGGGGACGCTGACGTTGAGGGAGAATCGCCC
>JAIROW010000103.1 GCA_031257315.1 Prevotellaceae bacterium | reverse complement strand
AATATGTACCACCTTTTGTTTCTTTTCCTTGACGATTTTTTGAAGGTTTTGATTCTGCCACATAAATTTCTTTGGCAAGTCCGTAAATAATCGGGTTGCGAGCCATTGCTAATTCTTTTCCCCAAGGCGCTTTTGGGTGAAATATGCTTAACACCAAAACATCGCCGTTTGTTATTTGCGAATAATAAGTTTTAAAACCGGATTCAAAAGTTAAAATTCCCTGAGGCAACACAATGATACTTTGACCTTTAGCGGCGATTACAGAGTCCAATGCCTGCTTATCCACTCCTTTTGCAAAACCGCTCACTACGACTTTGAAATCCTTTCCTGCTTTTTTTGCAATGTTGTCTGTAAAACTCAAAGCTACATCGGAGGCATCGCGCGAGCCGACTATTGCGATAGAATTTTCATGTAAAATCTGTTTATTTCCTTTTGTGTATAAAATCAAGGGCGCAGATTTTTTCAAATTTTCTTTCAATGTTTTTGAATAATCGGCAGATACAATCGGGATAATTTCCATTCCGTTGTTTTGCAAATTTTCTGCTAAAAAAGCATAATTTGGAACAGAAGATTTGACTTGTTTTAATGCTGTAATTTGTATGTCTAACAATTCAAAACTGTTTTTCCATTCTGTTTCAGAAAGTTGAAAAAAATCTTCGATTGACATTTTCTTTTCGTGGAAAAATTTAGTAACAACATTCATTTTGTCAATTTTTCCATTTCCAATTGCGTTTGAACATATCCATTCGTGTTCTAACGCCATCCAATATGCTGATTCTGTGTTCATAATTTATCTCCTCCTATTGTTTTTGCTATTGTTAATAATACTATTTTTGTTGCTCCCAATCGAGTCAACAGTTTTCCGATTTCTTTTATTGTGGCATAACTGTCCACAATATCGTCAAACAAAATTACGCTTTTTCCTTCGATTTCCGTTGCCGGCTGATAATCAAAAGCATCTTTTATATTTTCCTTTTTGCTGATTACACTTTCAAAAGTTTTCTGTTCCTTTGTGTTGCGTATTTTTTTCAAATTATGAGATAACGGGATTTTGAGAACATCAGAAAGTTTTTGTGCAAAGTTTTGTACCAATTTTCCCGATGTTGTCGGTGGAACATAAAGTAACCAATCAAAATGCTCATTTCCAAACGTTTTACGGAATGCTCTCAAAGTCATTTTCAATAAAAAATCAGGAAAGTCGCCGCCATTTTCATATTTACATTTATGAATTGTCGTTCCCACATTAGAAACGCCATAGTATGATGCTGCAACTCCGTTCGCTAAATGGTTTGTTTTGTTTTCAACTTCAATTATTGGAAAACAGTTTTGTTGAAAATTTTCAAGTTTTTCTCGCCATTCATCGGTTACAATAACTTTAAGTTTCTTTTCGCCTGTATTATCGCAATTTGTAAAAACAGAATCCGAATCATCGCCCAAGTATTCGCACAGGTATTTCATTCGCGATTTATCCGTATCAATATATCCGAGCATTTTATTAAGTTCCTGTAATTTGTTGTTTCGCAACTCTTCAAACGCTTTTGTAGATAGTGATTGAGAACCGGGTATATATTCAAATCTTTTGCGTTTATCGAACATCACTTCGCGTATAATTCCCTGCTCAATCAAATCGGCAAGGATGATACGAATTTGATTCTGTTTCAGATTTGCCCGTGTTGTTAATTCATTTACACTCAATAACTCTTGTTTTATAATATCAATTATTTTTTCATATTTCTTTATTGAGGGACGTGCGCCTTCAATAAAAGCGAGCGGCAATTCTTTGTCATCATCGGCATAAAAAAGAATGATATAAGCAGGTTTCCCATCTCTGCCTGCGCGACCGATTTCCTGATAGTAATGTACGGGCGATTGCGGAATCTGCGTGTGAATAATGAAACGAATATCGGGTTTGTCTATGCCCATTCCCAGCGCATTCGTTGAAACAATACATTTCCAGCGATTATTCATAAATCCGTTTTCAATATCAATGCGTGATTCGGCGTCCAATCCGGCATTGTACATAACCGAAGAAATGCCGAGATACTCAAGCCATTTGGCATACATTTCAGTATCAACACGAGTACCGGTATATAAAACTCCGCTTCCTCCAAGTTTATCTGCAAATGCGTCAATATTCTTTCCAAGCCAGATAAATTTTTCATCATCATTTTTCACCTTAATCACAAAAAGCCGGAAATTGTTACGCATCAGATTCCCGCGAATGATTGTCAGGTTTCCGCCGATTTGTTTTGCAATATCATTTTCGACTCGTTTTGTTGCCGTTGCGGTTGTAGCAAGAACGGGAAGTCCTTTGGGCAAAAGTTTTACAAGGTTAATAATACGTTTGAAAGCAGGTCGAAAATCATGTCCCCATACGGAAATACAATGTGCTTCATCAACAACAACCATCGACAGATTCATTTGTTGTGTCGCCTCAATCCACTCGCCATTTTCCTGTCTTTCAGGAGCAATGTACAGGATTTTGACTTTGCCCTGTTTGGCTTCTTCTATAATTTGAGAATTTTCTTCGGGAGTTTGTTCGCTGTTGATACTTTTTGCCGAAATCCCAAGCGAAACGAGTTTTTTCACCTGATCGCGCATCAATGCAATAAGCGGAGAAAATATTACGGTTGTTCCACTAAAAACAGTTGCAGGAAACTGAAAACAGAGCGATTTTCCAAAGCC
>JAIROW010000092.1 GCA_031257315.1 Prevotellaceae bacterium | reverse complement strand
TGAAACAGTATCTTCGCGAACCTGATAAACTGTTCCGGCGCGTGCGCGACCAGCACGGGCAGTTGCGCCTTTCGCAGGCAGCAAAGGCTTATCACCCCGGTCAGGGCGTGTGCCGCAGCGTCTATAAAAACGCCCGTCGCATGGCAGCAACCGAAACAAATATCGCTTACCGCACGGCTGACTTTTTACGCTGGCAGCAGCTTGACTTTGTCGTTGGTATAGAAGTGCGGCTTTCGGGAAACCACCCTGTATCCGACATCTGCGACAATCTGAAAGGAAAATACCCGAAAGATTTCAAATTCACCGGCTGGCACCCCCTTTGCCGGTGCTATGCCATACCGGTTCTGAAAACCTCCGAAGACAGCAGCACAGAACCGGACGATGCAAACACGGTTACAGAGCCGCCGGAAGGCTTTCAAAACTGGCTTGCCCAAAACAGAGACAGAATTGAACGCGCTAAGAGCCTGCCGTACTTTCTGCGCGATAACAGTCAGTATATAAAGAATTTAAAGCTCACCCGTTCAGCCGAATCGGGCATTACGGAAGCAGTAAGACAGGATTTTACAGTCAGAGAAATAAAGCCGGTTTCTGTTCCATCGGCAGGCTTCCATACTTATAAAGAGTTTGGAAACGGCGGACGGATTGAGGTAATGGACGGCTATGACCGGAAATCTGATTACGGCGATTTGATAAGTATAGCCAGAGAATTTGCAGTAGAAGGCAAAACGGTATTGATGCCCAACCCTGTACACTTCAAAGACGAAAAGTATAAGCAGATATACGGCAAACTGATCGGCACGCCATACGAGCGCAAATGCCCCGACCTGATTATTGACGGCAACTTCTACGAATACGAAAGCTATTTGCCGCCGTTTAAAAAACAAAAAATATCGAACATGATTGGTCATGGTTCACATCAGTCATCACGTATTATTATAGATAATAACAAGGGTGCAAACGACCAATTTATCCTGCGGAACATACATAACAGATTAAAGAATAAAACATTTAAATACAATATCGACGAGGTTTGGCTATATGAAAAAGGTAAAATAAGATTACTGTATAAGAAATAAAAAAGAAAGAGAATGTTACTCCTCTTTCTTTTCACAAGCAGTAATGATAAATCATCCTGCGGGCGCTGTACCGTAGTACTACTAAATTCCATCCGGAATCTGGGTGCAAAGATACGCACTTTTTTTGAAACTGCAAAAAACGTTAATTTAATTTTATAGCTCAAATGCAGTAACACGGTCATATTAGTCCCTAATTTAGTCCCTTTATACAGTTAATTAATTGAATATCAATAGTTGTTTTTTGTCCCGTTTGGAATTGAAATGATGTGCGTCGATAAACATCTGTTTGCGAGCTTCGCCCTTTTAATTATACTGTTTGAGATTCCAACATTAGTTTCAAAAATAATCCTTAAATCGGCAAACCGGTCATTCGCCGTTGGATTTTAATACGCTTTTGCAAGTATGGTCAAAATATTTTTTCAACGTTTAACAGAAAAAATATATATATTTGCAGTTTTAAAATTTGAAAGTATATGTACGAAAAAATAACAAAAACCGGCGAAAATCTACACGTCCCCAACAGGATAATTATCCCATACGTCGAGGGCGACGGCGTTGGCGCTGAAATTACTCCTGCTGCACTGAAAGTTGTTGACCGCGCTGTAAGCAGGGCGTATGGAAAGGGGCGTTCCATTGAATGGAAAGAGGTTTTTGCCGGTAGCAAGGCTCTTGAAAAAACGGGCAGTTTGCTTCCCTGCGAAACTGTCGAGGCTTTTCGTGAGTATCTTGTCGGAGTTAAAGGACCGCTGACTACGCCTGTGGGCGAAGGAAGCCGTTCGTTAAACGTAACTTTGCGTCAGACGCTTGACTTGTATGTCTGTCTGCGTCCGGTGCGCAGTTTCAGGGGAATTGTTTCTCCACTCCGCGAACCGCAAAAGGTCAATATGACCGTTTTCAGAGAAAATACCGAAGATATCTACGCCGGAATCGAATGGATGCAGGGTACGCCTGAAGCGCTGAAATTCATGAATTTCCTGTCCTGCGAAATGGGCGTTTCAAAAGTGCGTTTTCCACAGACTTCTTCATTTGGGGTAAAACCCGTTTCGGTCGAAGGCAGCGAACGGCTTGTCGCTGCGGCTGTCGAATATGCGATAAAACATAAACTGCCGAGCGTTACGCTGGTTCACAAGGGTAATATTATGAAATATACAGAAGGCGGATTTAAACGCTGGGGATACGACGTTGCCGAGCGACGGTACGGCGACAGGGTCTTTACCATGCGTCAGTATAGTGAAATAAAGAACAGGAATGGAGAGAACGAAGCGTCGAAAGCTCTGGAAGAAGCCCGACATGCGGGCAAAGTTATAATTAAGGACGTGATTGCCGACGCCTTTTTGCAAAACACCTTGCTTGTTCCTGAAGAATATTCGGTTATCGCAACTCTAAATCTGAACGGCGACTATATTTCAGACCAGCTGGCTGCAATGGTTGGCGGCATAGGCATTGCGCCGGGAGCCAATATCAACTGCCTCAGCGGACATGCGATTTTTGAGGCGACTCACGGCACTGCTCCCGATATTGCCGGCAGAGACATGGCTAACCCCTCGTCCCTGCTTCTGTCTCTGGCAATGATGCTTGAATATATCGGCTGGGACGATGCTGCAAACCTTATTGTTTCGTCGGTCGAAAAAACTTTTGCGCAGGGATTTGTAACCTGCGATCTTGCACGGTTCAACAGCAGGACTGAAACTCTGGGAACGTCCCGCTTTGCTGAAACGGTTATCAACAATTTATAAAATAAAAATACAGTTATGGATATAAAAAAGGAATATCTGATTTACAAACTGTCGGAAACGGTAAAAAAAACATGCAAAATCGACAACGACCTGTTTGTAAGATATAATGTAAAACGCGGGCTGCGCAACGAAGACCGGTCGGGAGTCCTTGTCGGGCTTACGCAGATTGGCAATGTCGTCGGCTATGAACGGAACGGCAGCGGAGAAGTAAAGGCTATACCCGGAAAATTATACTATCGCGGATACGATGTCGAAGATATTGTTCGCGCTCTGATAGACGAAAAACGCTTCGGTTTTGAGGAAATCGCCTACCTGATGCTTTCGGGAGAACTGCCCGACAGGGAAAGCCTGCAAAGTTTCAGAGATTTGATGATAAGCAACATGCCGCTCAGCCAGAAAACCAAAATGAACATTATCGACCTCGAAGGGCAGAACATAATGAACATACTTGCCCGCAGCGTACTCGAAATGTATAATTTTGACCAGAATCCCGACGATACTTCGCCCGACAATCTGATGCGCCAGTCGATAGACCTTATCTCGAAATTTCCGGCTATCATTGCATACGCCTACAATATTTTCAGACACAGCACGCACGGAATGTCGTTGCACATACGGCATCCGCGCGAAGACCTTTCGATTGCCGAAAACTTTCTGTACATGCTGAAAAAAGAATACAGCATGCTCGACGCCCGCACGCTTGATCTCCTGCTGGTGCTTCATGCCGAGCATGGCGGCGGTAACAACTCGACGTTTACCGTCAGGGTTACAAGCTCGACCGGAACGGACACATATTCGGCTATTGCCGCCGGAATAGGTTCGCTCAAAGGTCCGCTGCACGGCGGGGCAAGCATCAGAGTTGCTGAAATGTTTGCGCATCTGAAAGAAAAAATAGTTGACTGGAAAAATATCGACGAAATCGACACATTCCTGATTCGTATGCTTAAAAAGGAAGAATACGACAGGTCGGGACTTATATACGGAATCGGTCATGCGGTTTATACCATTTCTGACCCGCGCGTAACCATGCTGAAAGAGCTTGCCCGCGACCTTGCGAAAGAAAAAAATTGCGAAGCAGAATTTGCATTTCTCGAACTGCTTGAAGAACGGGCTATCGAATGTTTTTCAAAATTCAGGGACATATCGAAGCGCGTATCTTCAAACATCGACTTTTATTCGGGCTTTGTATATGAAATGATTGGTTTGCCACATGTAATCTACACGCCGCTGTTTGCCATGGCGCGTATTGTTGGCTGGACGGCTCACCGCATCGAAGAACTTAATTTCAAAAGCAAACGGATTATCCGTCCTGCATACAAAAATATTCTCGACGGGTTGCCATACATAAGTATTAACAGCAGATAAACGTACAATTGCAGTATGTCTTACTGTCTCAACAATAGACTTAAAACCAATGTTTTAATAACCGCATACTAACGACCTGCGGTTGTAAAAATACTGGTTTCCAGCAAGGGGCGCGATTTATCGCGCCCCTAAAATATCATGTTTAAATCTGCCTAAATTCTTTTATTATTTTACAGACAGAAACCTGTTGGCAGGTATTTCCGTCAACACGTCGGAGTTGAGACTGTTCATAAGCGCTGCCCACCTTTCGATATTGCGACACCAGTATTCGACAGAATGGCGGGCTATGCTGATACTGAACAGAAGAATAAAAATTTCATTCTCGTCGGCTTCCGCCTGCTTTAACTGTTCTTCAACGTTAGCAAGTTCCTGCCTGAAATATTCCGGCGTGTGTGCGCGTTGAAATATTTCCTGAATTTTGTCATAATACTTCTGTTGAAATGGCGAAAGCAGGTTGCGTATTTTTTCATCTCTCTGTTTGGCGTCAATGCTGTCGGCAGTCATTACGCGGGTTATAAAACTGCGTTTCTCTTCATCATTTTCTGTCTGAGACATAGCAATATCAGGGTAAAATTGTTGCATTACCTTCTGTTTAGCGTTATGAGCCACGCCTGTAATATGTTCTTTCAGCGATATTCCGTTCAGTAGTTGCGGGTGTTCTTGCAGTCGCAATTTTTCGGCTTCTACGGCATAAAAGATGGAATCCATCGTCTGACAAAACGCTTTTCCGATTTTTTCGGTTTCCTGTATCATTTTATTCCAGCGTTCCTGTTTTTCTTTTTTTGAAGACTTGCAGGCAACAATCCCGACAAACAGAAAGGCGGCAAACAGGATTTTAAAACAGTAAAACTTTTTCATTATATTATATTTTTCGTAAAATTTATATTTTTCGTTTAGATACTGTCAATTTATTAATTTTTGAAAATACTTTTTTTAACAGCATAAAATTTAACTTTACAAAAATAGAACGAACATATTTTTCTGTTCGTGCTTTTTTTTCTTTTTTTTTCCGTTTTTTTTACATCTTTTGAAAATCAATATATTATAAATGGTTATTTTCCGTATAAAAAATTGCAAACACAGATTAGAGACAGCATATAAAATCCAGACATTCACAGCAGCTGTTACCGGTTATATTTTCCGCATTTCAAAAATACGCACCTGTTAAAATACTGATTTTCAATTTTTTACTGCGGAAATAAATTTATTTAACCTGATACATACTATTATCCAGCCTGCACGGATTTACAATTGTTGTTTTTTAAAAAAAATTATCCAAAATATGCGTAAAGTGTTTGTTTTCAAAAAAAAATTAATAACTTTGCAGTCCCTTTTGCATTGGAATTTAAATGTTAAGCAGAAGATTATCAATGTTTTACTTTGATGCAGGAGGAGTTTTGGTTATGTAAATACGCCATGTTTTGCAATAAAAGCAGACAGCGCGGCGTTAAACATTGAAATGTCAAAACAGAAAAATATAAAAAAAAATATAAAATATTCGAATAGTTAATATATTTTTATATGAGTCAAAAGATAAGGATAAAATTAAAATCGTACGATCATTCGCTGGTTGACAAGTCTGCCGAAAAGATTGTAAGAACAGTTAAAACAACGGGAGCAGTGGTAAGCGGTCCGATACCGCTTCCAACTCAAACTAAAATTTTTACGGTGAACCGCTCTACGTTTGTCAACAAGAAATCGAGAGAACAGTTTCAGTTAAGCAACTTTAAAAGACTGCTTGACATTTACAGTTCAACTCCGAAAACAGTTGACGCATTAATGCGACTGGAATTACCTTCGGGTGTAGAAGTGGAAATCAAGGTTTGACAATACGGTTTTAAAAATTAGTTTTTTAAATTTAAATAATAAATTTATACATGCCAGGAATTATTGGAAAAAAAGTCGGAATGACTTCCGTGTTTGGAGAAGACGGTAAAAATATCCCCTGCACGGTTATCGAGGCTGGTCCATGTGTAGTCACGCAAGTTAAAAACGTTGAAACAGACGGATATGAAGCAATTCAGCTTGCCTATGACGACAAGAAAGAAAAAAACACCAGCAAAGCGCTGCTGTGCCATTTTAAAAAGGCAGGAACAGCGCCAAAAAGAAAACTTGTTGAATTTCCCAACGATTTCGATAAAGAAATTATTTTGGGAGAAGCGATTACAGTCGATCAGTTCAAAGAAGGCGAATGGGTCGATGTGGTCGGTATTTCCAAAGGAAAGGGATTTCAGGGAGTAGTAAAACGTCACGGATTTGGCGGAGTTGGCGGTCGCACGCACGGACAGCACAACCGCGGTCGCGCTCCCGGTTCTATGGGCGCATCGTCTTATCCATCACGAGTTTTGAAAGGAAAAAGACTTGCCGGACGCACAGGCGGCGACAGAGTCAAAGTAGTGAATTTGAGAGTATTAAAAGTAATCCCCGAAAACAACCTGTTGCTGGTTAAGGGATCAATACCGGGTGCAAAGGGTTCTTATCTAATAATTGAAGGATAAAAATTATGGAATTAGCATTATATAAGACAGATGGAAGCCTGTCGTCGAAAACCGTAACACTCGACGATTCGGTGTTTGGAATAGAACCAAACGAACATGTAATGTATCTGGATGTAAAACACTATCTTGCGAATCAGCGTCAGGGAACGCATAAGGCAAAACAGAGAGCGGAAGTGGCTTACAGTACAAAAAAAATTGTACGTCAGAAAGGCTCTGGCGGCGCACGGCACGGGAGCATCAAATCTCCAATATATGTGGGCGGCGGTCGTATTTTCGGACCTGTTCCCAGAGACTATTCATTCAAACTGAACAAGAAAGTCAAAGCGCGGGCTCGTCGTAGCGCCCTGTCGGACAAGGCTAAAAACAGTTCGATTGTACTGGTCGAAAACTTTACATTTGACGAACCCAAAACAAAGAAGTTTTTGGCGCTCCGTTCAAATTTGCAGCTTGCAGACAAAAAACTGCTCGTGGTACTTGGCGAAGCAGACAGAAACGTATATCTTTCGTCAAGAAACGTACTGAAAGTGAAGGTTGTAAAAGCTGCCGACATAAATACTTACGACGTTTTAAACGCATCGTGTCTCCTGATACAGGAAAGCGCCGTTGAAACGATACATAATTTACTTGCAATTTCAAGACAGAATTAAAAAGTAGAAGGTAAAATATGGATAATATATTGATTAAGCCGGTAGTTACCGAAAAGATGACGGCTCTGGGCGAAAAATTGAACCGTTACGCTATTATTGTCGATCGCAAAGCCGACAAACCGCAAATAAAAAAAGCGGTGGAAGAACATTACAAGGTAAAGGTTGAAACTGTCAATACAATGAACTACAAGGGTAAACGCAAAAGTCGCTACACCAAGTCCGGTTTATTGCAGGGACGCGACAATCATTTTAAAAAAGCTATCATCACTCTTAAAGATGGTGAACGTATTGATTTTTTCAGTAGTATCTAAGCATCATGGGAATAAGAAAATTCAGACCTGTTACGCCAGGAACAAGACACAAAATTATAGGTACATTTGATGACATAACATCAAACAAGCCTGAGAAAAGTTTGTTAGCGCCACTGAAAAAAACGGGAGGTCGCAACAATACGGGGAAAATGACCATGCGCCACATCGGTGGCGGTCATAAACGCAAATACCGCATAATTGACTTTAAGCGCGACAAGGACGGAGTAAAAGCTACGGTTAAAACCATTGAGTATGACCCCAACAGAAGCGCCCGTATAGCTCTGCTTTATTATGCCGACGGAGAAAAACGCTATATTGTGGCTCCAAACGGTTTACAGGTTGGACAGTCAATAATTTCGGGTCAGGGCGTTGCGCCGGAAGTGGGCAACACACTGTTTCTGTCCGAAATACCGCTTGGTTCGGTACTTCACAACATCGAACTCAATCCGGGACACGGAGCGGTAATGGCTCGCAGCGCGGGAACATACGCACAGCTGGTTGCACGGGAAGGCAAACATGCCGTACTTAAACTGCCGTCGGGCGAAACACGCATGGTACTTGTTACATGCAGAGCAACCATCGGTTCAGTTTCAAACCCCGACCACAGTCTCGAAGTTGACGGAAAAGCTGGCAGAAAACGCTGGAAAGGTCGTCGTCCAAGAGTAAGAGGCGTAGTAATGAACCCTGTCGATCACCCCATGGGCGGCGGCGAAGGTCGTGCTTCGGGAGGACATCCCCGTTCGAGAAAAGGTATTCCTGCGAAGGGATATAAAACTCGAAATCCGAAAAATAAATCCAATAAGTTTATTTTGGAAAGAAGAAAAAAGTAATCGCTTAAAATGTTGAAAGTATGAGTAGATCACTGAAAAAGGGACCGTATATAGAACCCAAGTTGGAAAAAAAGATAGTGGCAATGAACGAAAGCGGAAAAAAGTCGGTAATCAAAACATGGTCGCGTGCATCGATGATTTCTCCCGATTTTGTAGGGAATACAATAGCCGTTCATAATGGAATGAAATTTATTCCAGTGTATATTACTGAAAACATGGTAGGTCATAAACTGGGAGAATTTGCTCCCACGCGCACCTTCCGGGGACATTCAGGTAACAGAAAATAAATAATGTGTAACACCGAAAAAATATCTGTAAAGTAAAAATATGGGTGCAAGAAAAAGACAAATGGCTGAAAGGCTGAAAACAGAAAAAAACAGCAAAGCCATAGCAAAATTGAACGACTGCCCGTCATCCCCGAGAAAGATGCGTCTGGTGGCAGATATGATACGCGGAATGGAAGTAAACCGTGCGATGGATATTTTGAGATACAGTAAAAAAGAAGCATCGTCGAAACTGAGCAAACTCGTTAAGTCGGCTATCAATAACTGGGAAGCCAAAAACGAAAGCCTGAGATTAGACGAAGTATATCTCTATATCAAAGAAATCTTTGTAAATCAGGGACGAACGCTCAAACGTTCGCGTCCTTTTCCGAGAGGACGTATGGGACGTATTCGCAAGCGTTCCAAT
The DNA here is from genome assembly GCA_031257315.1 of Prevotellaceae bacterium. Classification (GTDB taxonomy): domain Bacteria; phylum Bacteroidota; class Bacteroidia; order Bacteroidales; family UBA932; genus JAIRLF01. The sequence goes on along the minus strand of JAIROW010000092.1, from coordinate 15,062 downwards.
CACGTTACAGTTGTGCTGGATATTAAAACGGAAAAAACGGAGGAATAAATTTTATATGGGACAAAAAGTAAATCCGATAGGTAACAGACTTGGAATTATACGCGGATGGGATTCCAACTGGTTTGGCGGAAAAGATTTTTCCACAAAAATTGTAGAAGACTACAAAATCAGAGAATATCTCAATGCGCGTCTTGCAAAAGCAAATCTGTCTAAAATAGTTATTGAGCGGACACTCAAACTGATTACCGTAACAATTCACAGCGCCCGCCCCGGTTTCGTTATCGGAAAAGGCGGCAAGGACGTGGACTCTATCAAGGAAGAATTAAAGAATATCACAAAAAAAGATGTTCAAATCAATATCTTTGAAGTTAAACGTCCCGAAGCAGACGCGGTAATAGTTGCAAACAATATTGCACATCAGGTCGAAGGTCGCATAAACTACCGTCGAGCCATAAAAATGGCAATAGCTTCGACAATACGCGGCGGCGCCGAAGGAATAAAAATACAGATTTCGGGACGGCTTGGCGGCGCAGAAATGGCGCGGTGCGAAACATACAAGGACGGACGGATTCCGCTCCACACTTTCCGTGCAAATATCGACTATGCTCTGGGCGAAGCTCTCACAAAAGTCGGGCTGCTCGGTATAAAAGTATGGATATGCAACGGTCTGGTTTATGGAAAAAGAGACCTTGAGCCTAATTTCGGCATGACGTCAACAAACTTCGGCGGAGGCAACCAGTCAATGAATTACAGAGACCGCGACAGGGACAGAGATCGCGACCGCGACAGAAACAGAGGAGACCGCGACAGAGGTCAGAATCCAAATTTTAAACGTAAAAAAGCGAAAAAACAGTAATAATTTCTTTAAAAACGGGAAACAATGTTACAGCCGAAAAAGACAAAATACAGAAGGCAGCAAAAGGGCAGAATGAAAGGTATTGCGCAGAGAGGACATCAACTGGCATTCGGTTCATTCGCCATCAAAACAACCGACTATGCATGGTTGACAGGGCAGCAGATAGAAGCAGCCCGTCAGGCGATAGTCCGGTACATGAAACGCGAAGGTCAGGTATGGATTCGCATATTCCCTGACAAGCCGATAACTAAAAAACCCGCCGAAGTGCGTATGGGTAAGGGTAAGGGAGCCCCCGAAGGATTTGTAGCTCCCGTAACGCCGGGACGTATCCTTTTTGAAGCAGACGGAGTGCCGATGGAAATCGCCAAGGAAGCGCTCAGACTTGGCGCTCAGAAACTTCCGATTGTTACAAAATTTGTTGTCAGAAGAGATTATACCGAGTAAAAAATTCATCAGAAATGAAAAATAAAACGGATTTAAGGGAATATAATGTCAAAGACTTGAAGGACAGACTTCAGTCTGAAATGACAGAGTATGTGAAGTTGAAAATGGATCATGCCGTGTCGCCCCTCGAAGATACTTCCAAATTAAAGAAAATCCGCAAGGAAATTGCCAGAATGCATACAGAATTGCGGAGAAGAGAACTTTACGAACAAAAATAATTCTGTGATTATTATGGAAAGAAATGTTAGAAAAGAAAAAACGGGGGTGGTAGTAAGCAATAAAATGGATAAATCCATAGTTGTTGCCGAAAAACGTAAAGTTAAACACCCGATATACGGAAAATTTGTTAACAAAACAACAAAGTATATGGCTCACGACGAAAAAAACGAGTGTAGTGAAGGCGATACTGTTCGTATTATGGAAACCCGCCCTTTGAGTAAAAACAAACGCTGGCGGTTAGTAGAAATAGTTGAAAAAGTTAAGTAACAATGATACAGCAAGAATCAAGGCTGCAAGTAGCCGATAACAGCGGAGCCAAAGAAGTGCTTTGTATCCGCGTACTTGGAGGAACCGGAAAGCGCTATGCTTCGGTTGGAGATAAAATAGTGGTAAGCGTAAAACAGGCTATACCGGGAGCGGACGTAAAGAAAAAAACCGTATCCAAAGCTGTTATTGTCAGAACAAAAAAGGAAATCAGACGTGCAGACGGTTCGTATATCCGTTTTGACGATAACGCCTGCGTTCTGTTGAACAATCAGGGCGAAATCAGAGGTACGCGCATTTTCGGACCGGTAGCTCGCGAACTGCGCGACAATTACATGAAAGTTGTTTCACTTGCCCCTGAGGTATTATAAAATTTAAGAAGGAGATAACAGAATGAACGTAAAACTGCGTATCAAAAAAGGCGACCATGTGATAGTCATAGCCGGCGAATCGAAAGGTCAGAAAGGAAAAGTGCTGGAAGTTTTCCCGAAAGAAAACAGAGCAATAGTGGAAGGTATTAATCTGGTAACCAAGCATACCAAACCTAACGCAAAACATCCAAACGGAGCGCGTGTGGAAAAGGAAGCGCCGATTCACATATCAAATCTGCTGCTGATTTGCCCCACAACAGGAAAGCCGACCAGAACAGGTAAAATGATTAGCGAACACCCCAGCAAAGACAATAAATACAGGCTGGTAAGGTTTTCTAAACAGGCTAAAAAAGAAGGTATAATCAAAGAAATTTAATAATTCGAATGGCTAAGAAAAAAGGAGAAGAGGCTGCCGTTCAAGGCAATGTGGCGCCCAAGGGATATATTCCTGCTCTAAAAAAACAGTACAGAGAGACAATTGTTCCGTCTTTAATGAAAAAATTCGGCTACAAAAGTATCATGCAAGTTCCAAAACTTGAAAAAATTGTTATCAATCAGGGACTCGGAATAGCCGTCTCTGAAAAGAAACTGATAGAAGTAGCTCAGGGAGAACTTGCTCTGATCACAGGACAAAAGCCGGTGATAACATATTCAAAGAAAGACATTTCAAACTTCAAGCTCCGTAAGGGAATGCCAATAGGCGTAAAGGTTACGCTGCGCGGATTTCAGATGTACGAATTTCTCGAACGTCTGATTGCAATCGCCTTGCCGCGCATACGGGATTTCAGAGGTATCAACGACAAATTCGACGGACGTGGAAACTATACGCTGGGAATTGAAGAACAGATTATTTTTCCGGAAATAGATATAGACAAAGTGTCGAAAATTCTTGGAATGGAAATATCGTTTATATGTTCTTCTGAAACGGACGAAGAGTCGTATTCACTGCTCCGCGAATTTGGATTACCATTTAAAAATGCTAAAAAGAACGATTAATATATGGCAAAAGAATCGATGAAAGCACGGGAAGTTAAACGTGCGAAACTTGTTGAAAAATATGCAGAAAAACGCAAGGCTCTGAAAGCTGCCGGCGATTACGAAGGACTGGCAAAGCTGCCAAAAAATTCGAGCCGCGTGCGTCTGCATAACCGCTGTTCACTGACCGGACGTCCGAAAGGATATATGCGTCTGTTCGGTATCAGCCGTATCCAGTTTCGCGAAATGGCTTCCAAAGGTTTGATACCGGGCGTGAAAAAAGCGAGCTGGTAATTCTCTCGCAGGTCTGCAAATATTCGATATTTTTCACCGGAAGTTCAGTGTCGGCACATTTTGCGAGGCATCGCTTTTAACGGCAGACATTTTGCCGTAAAAGTATTGAGTTGTTGTAGAAATATAAATATTATAAATATAAATTTAAAGTTAAATTTGGATATCGGACGCAATGCGCGTCGAAATTAAATTAAAAAATTAAATAAGAATGACTGATCCAATCGCTGATTTCCTTACAAGAATCCGCAACGCGGTTAAGGCAAATCACAAGGTGGTGGAAATTCCATCATCTAAAATGAAAAAAGAACTGACAAGAGTTCTTCACGAAAAAGGCTACATCCTTAGCTATAAATTTATGGAGGAATGTTTGCCTCAGGCGACAATTAAGATCGCCCTGAAATATCATCCCGAAACAAAACAGTCGGCAATCAAGTGTCTTAAACGTATCAGCCGTCCGGGATTGAGACGCTATACCGGCGCGGCTTCGTTACCGAGAGTTTTGAACGGACTTGGTATTGCCGTTCTCTCAACATCAAAAGGCATAATGACCGATAAGGAAGCCCGCGAGCAAAACGTGGGCGGCGAAGTTATTTGTTTTGTCTATTGATTAAATTCGACGGTTTGGCAATTCATTCAATATTTTAAAAACAGTAGCATGGCGGCGAGTCCGCAGTCTGTAAAAAAATTATGAACTGGTTGTTGTAATGCGTCTTTGAGTTTAAAAGGCTCAAAAATAAAATAACATTTATCTTTGAGCCGTAAAAAATTAGTTTAGTATAAAATTTTAAGTAAAAATGTCAAGAATAGGAAAATTACCTGTAAACCTGCCACAGGGAGTAACCGCAAAAATTGAAGCGGGTAATGTGGTAACGGTGAAAGGACCTCTTGGAGAACTGAAACAGAAGGTAGATCCTGATATTACAGTTACTATTGAGGAAGGCGCGGTGAAATTCACACGCCCCACAGACCAGCCTCGTCACCGTTCTATGCACGGACTGTACCGTGCTTTAATAAATAACATGGTCATTGGAGTTTCTGCCGGTTATACCATTCAGCAGGAACTGGTAGGCGTTGGCTACAAAGTAGAAGCAAAAGGGCAGATACTTGAATTCAGTTTGGGATATTCTCACGATATTCATCTTGAACTTCCGTCCGAAATAAAAGCTACGGCAGTAGTTGAAAAGAAAGGGGCTAACCCTGTAATTACCTTAAAATCAATAGATAAACAGTTAATCGGTCAGGTTGCTGCAAAAATTCGTTCGCTCAGAAAACCAGAGCCGTACAAAGGCAAGGGTATCCGTTTTGTTGGCGAACAGATCAGACGCAAGGCAGGCAAATCGGCTAACGCTAAATAACAGGAGGGAAGTAATTTATGTCATTATCAAAGATAGAAAGAAGAATAAGAATTAAACACCGTATCCGTAAGGTTGTCAGCGGGACGACGGAACGTCCGCGCATGTCGGTGTTCAGAAGCAACAAGCAGATTTATGTCCAGCTTATAGACGACACAAAGGGAGTAACGCTGGTGTCGGCGTCTTCGTGCGACAAATCGCTGACAGAACAGCTTGCGGGAAAAACGGGCATCGAAATAGCAAAAATTGTTGGAAAACTGTCGGCAGAACGCGCTATCGAAAAAGGAATAACTTCGGTGGTATTTGACCGTAACGGCTATCTGTATCACGGAAGAATTAAAAGTTTAGCAGAATCCGCCAGAGAAGGTGGTCTTAAATTTTAAATATTATGGCAAATACGAATATCAGAAGAATAAAGACCACTGATTTGGTGTTGGAAGACAAATTGGTGGCAATACAGCGCGTTACAAAAGTAACCAAGGGAGGTCGTCATTTCAGTTTTGCGGCTATAGTAGTTGTTGGAAATTCCAACGGCATAGTCGGTTACGGCTTGGGTAAAGCAGGCGAAGTAACATCGGCAATAAGCAAAGGCTCGGAAGACGCCAAGAAAAATCTTGTTAAAGTCCCTGTCTTCAAAGGCACCATACCGCACGAACAGGAAGCAAAATTTGGCGGAGCAAAAGTATTTATTAAACCGGCAGCGCCCGGAACAGGCGTAAAAGCAGGAGGCGCCATGCGTGCCGTACTCGAAAGCGCCGGAATACACGACGTGATTGCAAAATCGAAAGGCTCGTCAAACCCTCACAACCTTGTTAAGGCGACGGTTGCCGCTTTGCTGGAACTGCGCGACGCATACACCGTTGCCCAACTGCGCGGCATATCAATGAAAAAAGTTTTTAACGGATAATTTTAATGCAGAGGAGATTATAGAATGGCAATATACAAAATTACCCAGATAAGAAGCCGCATAGGCTCGAACAAAAAACAGCGTGCAACTCTGGACTCGCTTGGTCTCCGCAAAATCAACCGGTCGGTTGAACGCGAAGCAACGCCAGTGGTCGAAGGCATGATTAAGGCTGTAAGTCATTTGGTTAAAGTAGAAAAATTGTAAACACGGAGGAATTAAAAACATGAATTTACATAATTTAAAACCCGCAAAAGGATCGACGCACAGAAAAAAACGTATCGGACGCGGACAGGGTTCGGGACACGGTGGAACATCTACTCGCGGACACAAAGGCGCCCAGTCGCGTTCGGGTTATTCGCGAAAATTCGGATTTGAAGGCGGACAGATGCCAATTCAGCGCCGTTTGCCTAAATACGGTTTCACTAATATTAATCGCGTAGAATACAAACCTGTAAATATCTCGACGCTGCAAAAGCTGTTCGAAGACCGCAATCTCGCTTCAATAACCGTTGAAACGCTGATTGATGCAGGTCTGATTTCTAAAAAAGATAAAGTGAAAATTCTCGGCAATGGCGAATTAAATGCAACTTTGGAAGTTTCGGCTCACGCATTCTCAAAATCTGCGATCGAAGCTATCGAAGCAAAACAGGGAAAAGCAATTAAACTTTGAGAGTATGAATAAGATATTACATGTCTTAGGTATTACAAGGTTTGTACAGACCGCTCAAAATATTTACCGGATTGAAGAACTGCGTAAACGCATAGGCTACACGCTGCTTCTTCTGCTGGTATTCCGTTTCGGAAGTTTTATCGTTATTCCCGGAATTGACCCGACAATGATAGAATCGTTTTCCCAGTCGGCGCGGGAAGGCTTGCTGGGTATGCTTGACCTGTTTTCGGGAGGCGCGTTATCAAACGCATCAATATTCGCTCTGGGGGTAATGCCCTACATATCGGCTTCCATTGTCATTCAGCTTATGACAATAATGGTGCCGGCTTTGCAGAGAATCCAGCGCGAAGGCGAAAGCGGAAGACGCAAAATTAACCAGTACACAAGACTGTTGACGCTGGTTATTCTTGCAGTACAGGCTCCGATGTATCTCATTACCCTGAAATCCCAGATTCCTGCCGAAGCCTTTATGGTTAAAGGGTTTATCGGTTACACTTTACCTGCGGTACTGTGTCTGATTGCCGGAACCATGTTCGTCATGTGGCTTGGAGAACGAATCACCGACAGAGGACTTGGAAACGGTATTTCACTGCTGATTATGATCGGTATTATTTCGCGGCTGCCGCACGCTTTGATGGCAGAAGTCGATACACGTTTTAATGAAACTACCGGAGGACCACTCCTGCTGATAGTGGAAATACTTATCCTGATGTTTGTATTTATGGCAAGTATTGCCCTTGTGCAGGCTGTGCGAAGAATCCCTGTTCAATATGCAAAACGCATTGTTGGAAACAGACAGTACGGCGGCGCCCGACAGTACATTCCATTAAAGATAAACGCTGCTGGCGTCATGCCAATCATCTTTGCTCAGGCTCTGATGTTTGTGCCGATGCTGTTTTCGGGATTTGCTGCAGGAAGCAATATTTCACCCTACGGTTTCTGGTACACGCTGATATATGCACTTCTGGTAATAATATTCACTTATTTTTACACTGCAATAACAGTCAATCCTACCATGATGGCAGAAGAAATCAAGAAAAACGGAGGCTTTATACCCGGCGTAAAACCGGGTAAGAAAACAGCCGAAGAAATTGACCGTATCATGTCAAAAATTACCCTTCCGGGATCAGTTTTTTTGGCAATGATTGCAATTCTGCCAACTTTTGCATACCGTTTTATGGGCGTAGGACAGAGTTTTTCGCAGTTCTACGGCGGAACCTCGCTTCTGATTCTTGTAGGCGTAGTACTCGACACATTGCAACAGATTGAAAGTCATCTGTTGCTGCGTCATTACGACGGTCTTATGAAAACAGGACGTTTAAAAGGACGCACTTCATATTAAGAAGTAAAAAAATTTATTTAACATAATAAGAAAGTTTTAATTAGAAGACTCCTGGCTTGCGAAAGTCAGGAGTCTTTTTATATGTACAGAGGTGCATTGCAATTCAGGTGGCGCAATCACACTATGTCGGTCGGAAACAGCCATCAGTTCAAGCCGAAACTCTGGCATGTAAAGTCGGCAGAATACTGGCTGATGAATAAATACGGAGAAAAATTATCCTGAAAATCAGGCGGTTTCAAAACAATATTACCCTTTCAAAACAATCTTTTTAATAAAATTAAATAAAAAAACTGTACGGGCTTTTTTGCTATTTTCCATAATTTGTACAGTCAAAAAAATACATGTATCTTTGTGTTCGGATTTGTCGATGCCGCCGTATTGACAAATCGAAATTTTATTAGAACGGCAGTAAAAAAATGTAATATTTACACAAATGAATTGTAAGAAAAACATTGATCTTTTAATCGCAAAAATCGCAGTTCAAACAAACCGGTTTTTGATTTTGGAGTTTTTGGGCGCAATGATGCGACAATACAGCAACATATTTCGATACAGTTTACTTAATTAACGTAATAAATAATGCAGTGAAAAATATTCAAACAATCTGTTTATCAATTATTTTTGCAGCGAGTCTGCAAACAGTTTCCGCACAGAAAAAAGTTTCGGAAACCGTTCCGTTTTACAAACCCGGCGATATTGGCGCGAAAATAATTTCGCATCAGGAACAGAAACCGGGCGCAATTACAATCTATGGACCTTACTTGCCAACCGTGAGTTCAATCCGCAAACACAAATGCCCCGAATGGTTTAGCGACGCCAAGTTCGGCATGTTTATCGACTGGGGCGTCTATTCCGTACCCGGCTGGGCGCCAAGGCAGGACGAAGGCTCGATGTATCCCGACGGTTATTTAAATCATATTCTGCACCGCAAGGCAGACAGGACTTACCATGAAAAAACATGGGGAAAAGACTTTATGCCAGACGATTTCATACCGATGTTCACTGCCGAAAATTACGACCCGCAGTGGCTGGCAGATTTGGCGAAAGACGCAGGTATGAAATATCTGATACCGTTTTGCAAGCATCATGACGGCTTTTGCCTGTGGCACAGCAGTTACACCGGTCGCAATGCCATGCAGATGGGTCCGCGCAAAGACTTGATACGACCTTTGGTGGAAGCCTGTAACCGGAACGGTTTGAAATTCGGATTCTATTTCTCCGTCGAGGAATGGCGCTCGCTGATGCTTGAAAACGGCGAAAAGAAAGTCAGAATATGGAACGGTCAGCCCGAAACATGGGAAGGAACGCCCCGACAAATCAAAAAGATGCTGAGCGGGAAAAATTTCATCGAAGGCGACTTTTTTGCCGACTACATTGCGCCGCAAGCCATTGAATTTATCGACATGTTCGACCCCGACATACTGTGGTTCGACGGCGAATGGGACTATCTGATGGAAAGACAGCATACGCCCGACATTATTTCATACTTTTTCAACAAAGCCGAAGGACGCAAGGAAGTCGCTCTGAACGACCGCAACGGACAGTCGCGCCATAAAATCGGCGACTTTTTCACAAGCGAATATCACTCCCTTTCTCACGAAATGAAACTGCTGTATCCGTGGGAAGAAAATCGCGGCATCAGTCAGTCGTTTGGCTACAACTGGCAGGATACCGAAGAAAACGTGCTTACGGTGGACGAATTTATCGACATGTTTGTCCGCACGGTCAGCGAAAACGGCAATTTGCTGCTGATTGTCAATCTTGACGGTAAAGGCGGACTGCCCGAAATACAGGAACGCCGCCTGCGCGAAATCGGCAAATGGCTTAAAGTGAACGGCGAAGCCATATACGGTTCGCGTCCATGGATTGTAAACAGCGAAGCCGAAGGAAAAATTCGCTACACTCAAAGCAAGGACGGAAGCGCTGTGTATGCCATTTGCACCGATTTTCCCGAAAAAGAACTGAAACTCAAATCGCTGTACCTTGGCGCCGAATCTGAGATAACGATGCTCGGCGCTGAAAACGAAAAACTCGAATGGAACATGCAGCCCGGAGCATGGAGCGAAAGAGACCTGGTCATTACTATTCCTCCCTCGCTCTACGGTCAGCGCAAAAACGAGTATGCGTGGGTGTTCAAAATAACGCTGTAAGTTGAGAGTTTGCCACAATTAACCCTTTACAGTTCCCAAGCAGCAAAATAATGCCGCTTAAAATTCGTCATGCAAATAAAAATATTCAATACAGTAACTTGCTGTAAATGAGACGTTTTTTGCCGGTTATTACAGGCTGTAAATATGTTAAAATAAAAAAATAATTTGCTCAATGAAAAATTATGCTTACCTTTGCGCCCTTGGTACAGATATTAATTTTTGTGGATATAACGTTATAATATACTAATTGATATGGCATTAAAGAAAGAAACTAAGCTGAAAAGCAATTTCAATAAAATGACCATTGCTTTGGCGTCGCCCGAAGAAATTTTGGAACAGTCGTGCGGAGAAGTTTCAAAACCCGAAACGATAAATTACAGAACTTACAAGCCGGAAAGAGATGGACTATTCTGCGAAAGAATTTTTGGACCGGTGAAGGATTATGAATGTCATTGTGGAAAATACAAGAGAATCCGTTACCGTGGAATAATTTGCGACCGTTGCGGAGTTGAAGTTACCGAAAAAAAGGTGCGTCGCGAAAGAATGGGGCATATATCTCTGATTGTGCCAGTTGCGCATATATGGTATTTTCGCTCGGCTCCGAACAAACTGGCTTACCTGCTCGGTATCCCTTCAAAAAAATTGGAGGCGGTAATATATTATGAACGATATGTCGTTCTTCAACCGGGGGTTAAAAGCTCCGAAGGCGTAAACAAACTGGATCTCCTGTCGGAAGACGACTATGTGCAGATAATCGACTCGCTGCCAAAAGAAAATCAGCTTCTGGAAGATACCGATCCTGACAAATTTATCGCCGGAATGGGCGCCGAAGCCATTTATACCCTGCTCGAAGAACTGGATTTGGACGGACTGTCGTATTCTCTGCGCCACAAGGCAAGCACCGAAACTTCGCAACAGCGCAAAGCCGATGCGCTAAAACGCCTTAATATAGTGGAAACTTTCAGAGAAGCCCGCAATATAAACAAACCCGAATGGATGATTTTGAAAGTCATACCGGTTATTCCTCCCGATTTGCGCCCTCTGGTGCCTCTCGACGGCGGACGTTTTGCTACGTCCGATTTGAACGACCTGTATCGCAGAGTCATTATCCGGAACAACCGTCTGAAAAGACTTATAGAAATCAAGGCTCCAGAAGTAATTCTGCGCAACGAAAAACGCATGTTGCAGGAAGCCGTCGATTCGCTGTTCGACAATTCGCGCAAATCCAACGCTGTAAAAACCGAAGCCAACAGAGCTTTAAAGTCGTTGAGCGACAGCTTGAAAGGCAAACAGGGACGTTTCCGTCAAAATCTTCTCGGAAAAAGAGTGGATTATTCGGCGCGTTCGGTTATTGTTGTCGGACCCGAACTGAAAATGCACGAGTGCGGCTTGCCCAAAGACATGGCGGCTGAACTCTACAAACCATTTATAATTCGCAAACTTATTGAACGCGGAATAGTAAAAACAGTAAAATCCGCAAAAAAAATAGTTGACAGAAAAGACCCCGTAGTATGGGATATTCTCGAAAACGTAATGAAAGGGCATCCGGTACTTCTGAACCGCGCCCCGACCCTGCACCGTCTTGGTATTCAGTCATTCCAGCCCAAACTGATAGAAGGCAAGGCTATTCAGCTGCACCCGCTGTCGTGTACTGCATTTAACGCAGACTTCGACGGAGACCAGATGGCTGTACACCTTCCTCTGGGCAATGCTGCAATACTTGAAGCCCAGCTTCTTATGCTCGGAGCGCACAACATTCTCAACCCCGCAAATGGAGCGCCGATTACAGTGCCTTCGCAGGACATGGTGCTTGGACTGTATTATATTACCAAAGCAAAAGAAAATGCAAAAGGCTCAGGTTTAATTTTCTACGGACCTGAAGAGGCAATAATCGCATACAACGAAAAAGCGGTTGATTTGCACGCCATTGTGAAGGTAAAACAGAACGTGCTGCAAAAGGACGGAACCGAAGCGGAAGAACTGATTGAAACAACTGTCGGACGCATAATGTTCAACCTTGTTGTTCCCAGAGAGATAGGATATATCAACGAACTGCTTACAAAAAAATCGCTGAGAGATATTATCGGCGTGGTGATGAAAAAAACAGGAACTGCCGTAACAGCAAAATTCCTCGACGATATAAAGGATTTGGGCTATACTATGGCGTTCAGAGGCGGACTGTCGTTCAACCTCGACGACGTGATTATCCCGAAAGAAAAAACCGAACTGGTAAAACAGGGCTACGAAGAAGTTGAAGAAGTGATATATAACTATAACAATGGATTTATCACAAATAACGAAAGATATAACCAGATTATAGACATCTGGACGCACACAAACGCAAAACTGACACAGACGCTGATGAAACAGCTGACCGCAGACAATCAGGGTTTCAACTCGGTATTCATGATGCTTGACTCCGGAGCACGCGGTTCAAAGGAACAGATACGTCAGCTGTCGGGTATGCGCGGGCTTATGGCGAAACCTCAGAAATCCGGCTCTGCCGAAGCCCAGATTATCGAAAACCCGATTCTCTCGAACTTCAAGGAAGGGCTGTCGGTTCTTGAATACTTCATTTCGACGCACGGAGCGCGTAAAGGGCTTGCCGACACTGCATTAAAGACTGCCGACGCAGGTTATCTGACCCGCCGTCTGGTGGACGTTTCACACGACGTAATTATTACGGAAGAAGACTGCGGCACTCTTCGCGGTCTGGTAGCCGTCGCTCTGAAAAACAACGAAGAAGAAGTTCAGTCGCTTTATGACCGTATTCTGGGACGCACTTCCGTAAACGATGTATATCACCCGAATACAGGCGAGCTGATTGTTGCCGCCGGAGACGAAATTACCGAAGAAGTTGCAGCAATTATCGAAGATTCTCCCATCGAACAGGTCGAAATACGCTCGGTGCTTACCTGCGAATCCCGTAAAGGCGTCTGCACCAAATGCTACGGACGCAGTCTTGCAACCGGATACATGGTTCAAAAAGGCGAAGCAGTCGGAGTAATTGCGGCACAATCAATCGGCGAACCGGGTACACAGCTGACTCTGCGTACTTTCCACGTCGGAGGTACTGCCTCGAATATCGCTACCGATAACAAGGTTGTCGCCCGATACGACGGTCGCCTGCAAATTGAAGAACTCCGCGTCGTTACACGCAAGGACGACGACCGCGAAGTTGACGTGGTTATCGGTCGTCTTGCCGAACTGCAAATTATTGACCACAACACGGGGCTTACGCTTTATTCCCGCAGTTTACCATACGGTACAAATCTGTACTTTAAAAATGGAGCCTCGATTTCAAAAGGCGATTTGATTTGCGAATGGGACCCGTACAATGCAGTTATTATTACAGAATTTTCGGGAGAAGTCAAATTTTCAAATCTTCTCGAAAACTTCACATACCGCGAAGAAACCGACGAGGCAACCGGTTTCCGCGACAAGGTAATCATCGAATCGCGCGACAAAACCAAAAACCCGACTATCGGTATTTTCGACAACGAAACAGAACTGAAACAGTACAATCTGCCGGTAGGCGCTCATATTGTTGCCGAAGAAGGCGACAAGGTTAAGGCAGGGCAGATTCTGGTAAAAATCCCGCGTGCAGTCGGTAAAACAGGCGACATCACCGGAGGTTTGCCGCGCGTAACCGAACTGTTCGAGGCGCGTAATCCTTCAAATCCCGCCGTTGTTTCCGAAGTTGATGGAGAAATCAAACTCGGACGCATCAAGCGCGGTAACAGAGAAATTACCGTAACCTCAAAAGTGGGAGAAGAACGGACATATCTGGTTCCGCTTTCACGGCAAATTCTGGTGCAGGAAGGCGACTATGTACGCGCCGGAACTCCGCTTTCCGACGGAGCAATTACGCCTCTGGATATTCTTCAAATTCAAGGTCCTACAAAAGTTCAGGAATATATCGTAAACGAAATACAGGAAGTATATCGCTTGCAGGGCGTAAAAATCAACGACAAACATTTTGAAGTAATCGTCCGTCAGATGATGCGCAAAGTCGAAATAATCGACCCGGGCGACACAAAATTCCTGCCGGAACAGCTGGTGGACAAATGGGCTTTTATGGAAGAAAACGACTGGATATACGACAAAAAAGTTATTGTCGATGCAGGAGATTCTCAAAATCTTAAACCCGGACAAATTGTTTCGTCAAGACGTCTGAACGACGAAAATTCCACGCTCAAACGCAAGGACATGAAACAGGCGGAAGCCCGCAACGCCATTCCTGCCACTTCAAATCAGGTGCTTCAAGGAATTACCCGCGCAGCATTGCAAATAAACAGTTTCCTGTCGGCAGCATCATTTCAGGAAACAACCAAAGTGCTGAACGAAGCCGCTGTCAGAGGCAAAATCGACGAACTCGAAGGATTGAAAGAGAGCGTTATCTGCGGACATCTGATACCCGCCGGAACAGGTCTGAAAGAATTTGACAAACTGATAGTTGCATCAATGGACGATTTTCATAAGATGATGAGCAAAAATTCATTGGAATAAAACAATAAACAGATTAGCAGACAGGCAAGACTTTTAATGGCAGCCTGTCTGAAAAACGTCAGTCATCTCGCGCTTGACCCGTAATACTCTGAAAAAAACAGATGTGTTTTTTTACAGAAATTTGTAGTCAGGCGCGAGATGATGTTTTTTGGTAATGGCTAAATGGCGCGATTATTCATCTTGCATATAGCGTTATGGTTATGCGGGCTGGGCAGCCTCTGTTTCGCTGTCCATCGCTTTCATGATTTCGAGGTTGTCGCCAAGAATAAGTTTATTTGTAAAATCTTTTTCCATCATATTATTGCTTTACTTTTATTTTCACTTTATCCGTACCGCTCAATCCTTTTTTATCAACGGCTTGTACCGCAATTTGATGTTCGCCTTCCGGAAATTTCTTTTCCTGTACGCCTGTTTTGTCCATCACAATATCGGCTTTAAATTCTTTTGCATTGTGCGATAAATCCCATGAAAAGAAATCTATCCCCGTTTCGCTTTCTGCGTTTGCCTCAAATCTGTATTTTAAATCTTCCAATTCTTTGGCGGATAATGTTACTTTCGGCGGATTTTCATAGGGAATTATATCGCGTATATATTTTAATTCGATAATTATGTCTTCCTTGTTTCGCAACTTCGATACGGCATTAATTATATCTTTCGAGAAATCAAATGCAATGATAAAACCGCAAATTTGTCCTTCTTTTTTATTTCT
>JAIROW010000245.1 GCA_031257315.1 Prevotellaceae bacterium | reverse complement strand
ATTTTTATATCGTGTCCGTCAATCGGACCAAAATATCTGAACCCAAGCGATTCGAAAAAGTTGCTTTCGGAAAATATCGCGGACTTTATCACATTGACCGTATGATGGAGCATCCAGCGGAATTTGCCTTCTCCGAGTATGTTCCAGACGTCTTTTTTCAGCCGGTTGTATTTCCCCGACGAAGTGATGTTGGTAAGATATTTTTTCAATGCTCCCACGTTGGGGTCGATGGCAATATTATTATCGTTCAGAATAACGAGCATATCGGCGTTTTGCCAGCCTGCATTGTTCATTCCCTCAAACGCCATTCCTCCGGTCAGCGAACCGTCGCCGATGACCGACACAATTGTCCGGTTTTCATTGTTCAAACGGGCAGAAACGGCAAAGCCCAGACCTGCGGAAATCGAAGTCGAGGCATGTCCTGCGCCGAAAGCGTCGTATTCGCTTTCTTCCATTTTCGGAAAACCGCTTATTCCATTGTATTTGCGGTTTGTATCGAAAACGTCCTTTCTGCCAGTAAGTATTTTATGGGCATAAGCCTGATGTCCGACGTCCCATATAATTTTGTCGTATGGAGTATTTAAGACATAATGAAGCGATATTGCAAGCTCCACCGCTCCAAGACTTGCCCCGAAATGTCCGGGGTTCAGCGAACATTTGTCAATAATAAACTCTCTGATTTCGACCGACAACTGCTCCAACTGACCGATTTGCAGCCGGCGCAAATCGGTCGGAGTATTTATGCCTGATAATAAGTTTTCCAAACCTGTAATCTGTTGTTGCGTTATTAATAGCCGAGACAGGTACAAAATAGCGTAAATTCGTAACCGCCGTTTCTGTCCGGTTTTATGTCGCCAATTCCGGGAAAAGCCGTATGCATTCCTGCTATCGGAATTTTGTTTTTCGACACATATTCAAATATTTTTTTACGTATTTCTACGGCTTTTTTGGGATCAACGTCATAAGTAACCGCAACTTCGGGGTGCGGCGCTTGTACTGCCATAGCATGAGTCAGGTCGCCACAAATCAGGAGTTTCGATTCTGCCGATTCGAGCAGGTAAGCCGTGTGTCCGGGCGTATGACCGTATGCGGCAATGGCTTTCAGTCCTGCTACCGTTTCTGTTGCCGTTTCGGGGTTGGACGCGGGAGTAAACAGTTTCAGCCTGTTTTTGTATCCGTCGATTATTGCAGCGACGGAATTTTTGCGTTCGCCGGAAGTCCAGTATTCGTATTCTGGCTGTGCAATATAAAGTGCGGCATTTGAAAATGCAGGTTTGCCGTCTTTCAGTAATCCGCCGACATGGTCGCCGTGCATGTGCGTTATAAGTATTGCGTCAATTTTTTCAGCCGACAGTTTCAGCGATTCGATGTTTTTATGCAGATTTCGACCGAAACCGGCGTCAATCAGTATGTTTTTACCGTCCTTACGCACCAGAAAGGCGTTGACGGCGGCAGGGCAAGAGCCGTCGGGCATGTATTTCTGCAACATTTCGGGCGTTGCGCCAATCAGTATCGACTGACTGTTTTTCTGCTGCCCTTCCGACAGTACGCTTATTTCAGCGTCTCCAACAGGAAACGTCATTACGTCCGTTTCGTTCTGCGCCGACAGTTTGGCTGTAACGGCGATTAATGTCAAATATAAAATCATTCCTTTCATTTTATTTAATTATTATAATATAATCTAAACAATAACAGCAGTTCAAAATTTCCTGCTCAATTCTCAATCCGTAAACCGTCCCCTTTTTATCTGCTAATTTCATATCTTTTAATATTTCATTTATTATCAATTATCAATTGTCAATTCCTCGCTCTGTCGCATTTCGACAGCAGAGCGCATGTTCCGCAGCCTGAATTGCCGGTATTTTTCGAATGAAGTTTCATTTCTTCATCTCTGACGCAGTTAATTCCGAGCTTTCTCATGTTTTTGTTGCGTCCGATTTCCGTTTCGGTAAAACAGCCTTTTAGCCAGATTCGTATTCCGGCAGCCGCAACGCACAATAACAGCAGAACAAGGGTGATGGCAAACAGTTTCATCGGTTCTGTTCTTTCAGTATAACGTCGTGAGCGCCGCCTTCGACAATGCTTATTGAGGATACCGTTGTTATTTTTGCCGAATTTTGGAGTTGTGGTATCGAAATCGCTCCGCAGCTGCACATCGTAGCTTTTATTTTCGACAGAGTAACGTTAATATTGTCCTTCATTTTGCCGGCATAAGGCACGTAAGAGTCAACGCCTTCTTCAAATTTCAGATTTTCGCTGCCTCCGCTGTCGTAACGTTGCCAGTTCTGTGCGCGGTTCGAGCCTTCGCCCCAGTATTCCTTTACATAGTTGTTTCCGATGCGCAGTTTTTTTGTAGGCGATTCGTCGAAACGGGCAAAATAGCGTCCCATCATCAAAAAATCTGCACCCATAGCCAGAGCCAGCACCACATGATAGTCGTGAACAATGCCTCCGTCGCTGCAAATGGGTACATATATGCCATTTCTGTTAAAATATTCAGTTCTTGCCTTAGCCACGTCGATAAGGGCTGTAGCCTGCCCTCTGCCGATGCCTTTCTGTTCGCGGGTGATGCAGATTGAGCCGCCGCCGATGCCGACTTTCACAAAATCGGCTCCCGCATCGACAAGATAGTTAAAGCCGTCGCTGTCAACAACGTTTCCAGCGCCCACAAGTACGGAATTTCCGTATTTGCCCTTTATCCATTCCAGCGTCTCGCGCTGCCATTCGGAATATCCGTCCGACGAGTCGATGCACAGCACGTCTGCGCCTGCGTCAATCAGTTCCGGAACACGCTCTTTATAATCGCGCGAATTAATTCCTGCGCCGACCAGAAGCGATTTGTCTTCGCCCGACAGTTCGTTGGGGTTTTCGCGATGGCTGTCATAGTCTTTTCTGAAAACAAAATATGCAAGATTGTCTTCGGCATCGACTATCGGCAGCGTATTCAGTTTGTTGTCCCATATAATCTGATTTGCGTCCGACAGCGAAATCCCTGCTCTGCCGAAATGCAGTTTGCTGAAAGGAGTCATAAATTCCGACACTTTTTTTTCTGTTCCGTCTTTTTCGGGACGGTAATCGCGGCTGGTAACAAGTCCGAGCAGTTTACCGTTTGGCGTTCCGTCGCAAGTGATTCCTATTGTCGAGTGTCCCGTTTTTTCGATTAATGCCAAAACGTCTGCAAGATTGTTTTCGGGAGTAAGATTTGAATCGCTTACCACAAAACCTGCTTTAAATTTCTTTACTTTTCTCACCATTTCGGCTTGCGATTCAACCGGCTGA
This sequence comes from Prevotellaceae bacterium, assembly GCA_031257315.1. Lineage (GTDB taxonomy): Bacteria > Bacteroidota > Bacteroidia > Bacteroidales > UBA932 > JAIRLF01. Next base: position 585 of record JAIROW010000245.1, on the reverse strand, counting down.
GAGCCGAAAATAAACGACAGACCTCCATGACGGGCAAGTTCTATTGCCAGTTCGGGACCAGAGACAGACTGCATTATTGCAGAAACAAACGGTATGTTCAGTTCTATTTTCGACTTTTCGCCCTTTCTGTATCTGACAAGAGGCGTTCTCAGCGACACATTGGTCGGAGTACATTCTTTGGTTGTCAAACCCGGAATAAGCAGATATTCACCGAAAGTTCTTGAAACATCATTTAAAAAAATCGCCATATCATATATCTTAAAAATCGCTGCAAAGTTAATCCAAAAATTTCAAAAGTCGGAAAAATGAATTAGAACACAGCATTAAAATGCAAGTTATATGATGCCGACGAACCCTGACAAAGACGTTCACCGTAGAGAAAAAGCAATTATTAAAATAAAAGCAGGCAGGATTTTTTGATGAAAGCAGACGCCACCTGTTCATTATGCCTGACGCCAGTTTCAATTTTTTTTTTGCAGAATCAAAAAAAGGGATTAACTTTGCGCCCGAATTTTTGCTGTATTGTCCGCGATGGAAATGTATGCTGAAATGAATTTATACAACACTGGTTTTATCAAAAACGTC
>JAIROW010000126.1 GCA_031257315.1 Prevotellaceae bacterium | reverse complement strand
AATATTTTTTTCATTTTTTTAGTATTCTTTAGTTAAAACTAATGTTAATAAAGGTTAAAAACTATGGTTAGCATGTTTTTTTATACCTAAAAACATGCTTGTTGTGGCTGCGGAATTAGCCGTAGTCCCATATTATGTGAGCGGATATGTAGGAATATTGCATTTTATGTTGATGGCATGGGGTATGTAAAAATGGCATGCTGTCTGGCATGCCGAGTATTTTTGTAGTATATAGTATGAATATTAAGAACTCTACTATGCGTGAAGAGAGAGAGAGAGAGAGAGAGAGAGAGAGAGAGAGAGAGAGAGAGTTAATAATCAGCACATTAATCAACTCGAATACTCGCCGTAAAATACGGCGAGATAGTTTTGTTTTATTACAAAATCGTTTTTTAAATGTTGTAAGCTATATTTATATCATCATTAAAAAAAATAAAAAAAAAAATGGAAAAGGATATGCCGCCAGACAGTTTAAGGGACTGCTTTCAGCCAGTTGACAGTTTAGTTTAAATTGAAATTTTCAGCTGTTTTGAGCTTGTGAAAACAGTCCCCCTGTTAAAAGTTTAAAATTGAAGATTAATTTAATTAAAAAAAATTGAATTGCCCGTACTTTACATTTAAAAGTATGCAGAAGCAGTTCGCATTTATTTATAAAACAAATAGTATCATAATGCTTAAATTTAATGTTATATAGAATGAAATTGTTGGTATTAAAATTATTAAAATACATGTCAGTATTGCTGGTATTCGCTTTTTCGTCGATATATACCGCCGAAGCGCAGAATATGATTGTAAAAGGGAAAATTCTCGATTCCGACGGTAATCCTGTCGAAGGCGTAACCGTTCTTGTCAAAGGTACAAATGTCGGGGTTATGAGCAACGAACTTGGCGATTATCAGATACAGAATGTGCCAAAGGACGGAACGCTCGAATTTAGCTTTGTCGGCTATGTTACCGTCGAAAAAGCTGTAACAGGCACAACGATTAACGTTGTGATGATAGAAAGCTCCGAATCGCTGGAAGAAATAACTCTTGTGGCTTTTGGAAAACAGAAGAAGGAAAGCGTCGTAGCATCAATTACTACGGTAAAGCCGTCGGAACTGCGCGTGCCGAGCAGCAACCTGACTACAGCCTTTGCCGGTCGTGTGGCAGGTCTGATTTCGTATCAGGTGAGCGGCGAACCGGGTCAGGACAATGCCCAGTTTTTTATACGCGGTATTACTTCTTTCGGCGCTTCAGCCAAAAAAGACCCGCTGATTCTGATTGACGGCGTGGAGCTTTCGTCCGAAGAACTGGCGCGTCTAAACCCTGACGATATTGCCACGTTCTCGGTGCTGAAAGATGCTGCCGCCGCCGCGCTTTACGGCGCTCGCGGAGCAAACGGCGTACTTGCCGTAACTACAAGGGAGGGCAAGGAAGGCATAACAATATTTAACGCCCGTATCGAAAATACGTTTTCAATGCCTACTCAAATGGTGAAAACCGCCAATCCCGTTACCTTTATGCGTATGCACAACGAGGCGATTAAAACTCGCGACCCGCTGGGGCTGGCGCTTTACAGCGAAGAAAAAATTACCATGACCGAGCGCGGAATGCACCCTGTGTTTTACCCTGCAACAGACTGGCACGATGCCATGTTTGAAGACGTAATCAGCAACCAGAGGGCAAATATCAGCGTCAGCGGCGGCGGAGCCGTAGCGCGTTACTATGTGGCTGCAAACATATCGAAGGACAATGGAAATATAAAGGTTGACAAACGTAACGACTTCAACTCGAACATCAATCTTATAAAGTACAATCTCCGTTCAAACGTGAATATAAATCTGACCAAAACAACGGAACTGATTACTCGTCTGAATGCTTCGTTTGACGAATATACCGGTCCGCTCGACGGCGGTGAAAGCATGTACCGGAAAGTGATACAGGCTAACCCCGTATTGTTTAAACCGTATTACGAACCCGACGAACAGTTTGCATATCTCAAGGACAGGAACAGTATCCTTTTCGGAAACTACGGAGGCGCATTTTATCTGAACCCTTACGCCGAAAGTCTGAAAGGGTACAGAGATTACAGCAAAAATCTGATGCTGACCCAGATGGAAATCAAGCAAAATCTGAACATGATTACCGAAGGTCTGAGCGTGCGTGCGATGGTAAATATGGACAGGGCGTCGGAGTACGAAGTGCATCGGGAGTATTTTCCTCTTTTCTACAATGTGTCTTCATACGACAGACTGACCGGCGAATACAGACTTGTGCGTCTGAATCCCGAAAATTATGGCGTTGACCAGTCGCTGAAATATAATCCATACAGCCGGCAGGTCAATACCACGTTTTATCTCGAAACAGCGGCAGAGTATAACCGTACCTTTGCCGAAAAACATTCGGCAGGAGCTTTGATGGTTTATACCATGCGTCAGCGCAAGGAAGGTATCTCCGATAATTTGCAGCTTTCGCTGCCAAGCCGGAATATAGGACTTTCGGGACGTTTTACTTACAGCTACGATTCGCGCTATTTTCTCGAATTTGACTTCGGATACAACGGCTCGGAGCGTTTTTCGATACAGAAGCGCTTCGGGTTTTTCCCCGCCATAGCCGGCGGCTGGATGCTGTCAAACGAACCGTTTTTTGAACCTCTCAGAAAGGTTTTTACAACTTTCAAACTGAAAGGCACATACGGACTGGTCGGTTCTGACCAGATTGGCGACGCCCGCGACAGGTTCTACTATCTTTCCGATGTTGTAATGAATTACAACAAATCCGTCAACTGGGGAACTCAGATGAACTATAACCCCGGAAGCGTTTCGATTAATCGCTATGCCAATGCCGATATTGGCTGGGAAACTTCGTACAAGTCAAACGTCGGTATGGAACTTGTAACTGCCGGAGGACTGAGCATCAACGCGGAATACTTTCAGGAAAGACGTGAAAACATTCTTATAGACCGCATTATTCCAAGCACTATGGGTATAATTCCCGACGTAAAAGCCAATCTTGGCGTAGGACAGAACAAAGGCTTCGATGTGGAACTGAATTACGAAAAAAGTATCAACAAAGACCTGTGGTTTATAGGACGCGGAACTTTTACGTTTACCCGTACCAAAGTACTTGAATGGGAAGAGCCTGATTTCAGCGAAACGCCATGGCGATCAAGGGTTGGTCTCCCAATATCCCAGCGGTTTGGATTTATTGCTGAACGTCTGTTTATAGACGATGCGGAAGTGAAAAATTCTCCAGCACAGTTCGGCATATATCAGGCTGGCGACATAAAGTACCGCGACATAAACGGCGACGGCAGAATTTCTGCTCTCGACCAGGTTCCGATAGGATACCCTACCGAACCAGAGATAAACTATGGATTCGGGCTTTCGGCAGGATACAAGGGATTTGACTTTTCGTTTTTCTTTGCCGGACAGGGACGCAAATCTTTCTGGCTGGAAATGAACGACAATGGACTTGTTCAGCCTTTTCTCGACGGACAGAACGATGACAACTGGTTTGGACAAAACGCTGTTTTGCAGGCAATAGCCGACAATTACTGGTCAGAATCGAACCGTAACCCTTATGCTTTTTGGCCCCGTCTGGCTAACTACTGGGTCGAAAACAATTCACAGACAAGTACATGGTTCATGCAGGACGCTTCATTTCTGCGTCTCAAATCGGCAGAAATAGGTTACACGCTGCCGCTTCATCTGGCTAAGAAACTGTATTTAGCCAAACTGCGCGTGTATGTGAGCGGAACAAATCTCTACTGCTGGAGCGGCTTCAAACTCTGGGATCCGGAAATGGGCGGCAAAGGTTTGGGGTATCCTGTACAGCGTACTGTAAACATAGGTTTAAATATAGGTTTATGATTTTTTTAATAAATAAAAAATATAATGTATCAGCAATATATGAAATCTGCGATTAAATATATAATTACCACTCTGTTCGGCGCGGCTGTATTTGCGTGCAACTATCTTGATGTTGTGCCGGATAATATCACTACTATCGACCACGCTTTTGCCGACCGGTACGCTACGGAAAAGTATCTGGCTTCGTGCTACTGGGCAATGCCAAAATCGGCTGGGTGGAACGAAAACCCCGGCATATTCGGCGCTCTTGAAATGTGTTTCAACAAGGAAGGACAGGCGTCCGGCGGAATGCAGTTTGGACTGGGATACGATAATCCTGCCAGTCCACGCATTAATTACTGGGGCGGAAAAGGCGATTATATCCGCTCGCTGTATGCCGGTATTCGCGAGTGCAATACACTGATGGAGAACGTGGTAAACGTACCCGACCTGTCATCGTATTTGCGTAAAAGGATGTTCGACGAAGCCAAACTGCTGAAAGCGTACATGCACTTTTACCTTCTGAGTTATTACGGTCCGATATGTCCGCTGCGCGAAAATACGCCGGTCAACGAATCTACGCGGGGAGTGCGCGTATATCGCGAAAAAGTGGACGACTGTTTCAGATATATCCTGCAACTGCTCGACGAAGTGATTGAAAACAACGCCCTGCCAGTCGATATACAAAACCGCACAACGGAACTGGGACGCTTCACCATGCCGGTAGCATATTTCCTTCGAGCCAAAGTTCTGGTTTACTGGGCAAGCCCTCTGTTTAACGGTAATACGGACTATAACGGTTTTATTGATCACAACGGCGAGCATTTTTTCAATCAGACGTATGACCCGACCCGCTGGACAAAAGCTGCCGAAGCCTGCGAAAAGGCTATAGAAATTTGCAGACAGGCAGGCATACGTCTGTACGGCAAAAGCGACGTTATTACGTCCAAAACCCTTCCCGATTCGATTATGACTGTACAGACGCTGCGGAGCTGCATCAGCGACCGCTGGAACGTGGAACTCATCTGGGGCAATTCTTCGTATTCGGTCAACAGCGGTTTGCAAAGCCCGTGCATGCCGCGTCTCGAACAGGGTACGTCTTCATCGACAAGCAGTACTTTGAGCATGACGTTAGCCCATGTTGACCTGTTCTATTCAAAAAACGGTATTCCAATAGAAGAAGACCCGAATTATGACTACTCAAACAGGTTTAACATGCGTACAGGCGACGCCGCGCACCGCTATTATATCAAAGAAGGCGAACAGACGGCGGCAATGAACTTTGAACGCGAGCCACGCTTCTATTCGACGCTGGGTTTCGACAGGGGACTGTGGTACGGCAACCATTACAGTAACCTGCCCGACGACCCAAGCCAGTGCCTGTACCCGAAAGCGCGTTTCGGCGAATTTTCGTCGGTATTTAACCCCGGCGACTACAATGCCACAGGTTATTTTATCAAAAAACTTGTATCCGTCAATACAACGTTTCGCGACGCAAATTCGGTAACATACGAAACATATCCTTTCCCCGACATGCGCTTTGCCGACCTGCTGCTGTTTATGGCTGAAGCTCTGAACGAAACTGCCGCCGACGAAAATTCCGCGCCGCCGGCAGAAACATATACATACATTGATATGATAAGAACCCGTGCAGGCTTGAAAGGCGTTGTCGAGAGCTGGATAAACTCTGTCAATCCTTCAAAACCTGCCACCAAAAGCGGTATGCGCGAGATTATCAGGCGTGAAAGAAAAATTGAGCTTGCCTGCGAAGGACATTATTACTGGGACGCCCGCCGCTGGAAAACGGCGCAGCGCGAACAGACACGTCTGATACAGGGCTGGAATGTAAACGCTTCGGACGTCGGCGAATATTATTCGGTTAAAACGCTGTATTCACGGACATTTGCACATCGCGACTATTTCGCGCCGATTCCTGACGACGATATGATTAAAAATCCGCAGTTAATACAGAACCCCGGATGGTAACAGATTTTAAAATATAAATTTTTAATACAGAGATGAATACAAAATATATGTTTTTCATTACAGGTTTGCTGTTAGCCGTTTTATTTTCGTGTTCCGAGAAAAAACTGGAACCGATTACCGACAGCATGGGAAAACCCGGCACGGTCAGCATAATAGCAAAAGAGGAGCTGCCGGGAGGCGTGCGTCTGAAATATAAAATTCCAAACACGGAAGATATTCTCGCGGTAAAAGCCGTATATACGCTCTCCAACGGACGTACCTACGAAGAAAGCGCTTCGTTCTACGAAAACAAAATAACCATACTTGGTTTCAACGACGTCAACGAACATTCGGTCAATCTGTATGCAGTCAGCTACGCACAGGTTTATTCCGACCCCGTCGAAGTAAAATTTACGCCGCTTGAACCGCCGCTTGCGAAAATCGCACGATCGGTATCGATTATCAGCGATTTTGGCGGCGCTCAGTATCGATGGGAAAACGAAGACAAATATCCTGTCAATCTCGAATTTTTTACACCCGATTCGACCGGAGTACTACAACTGGTACGGATTATTACTTCGGAACTGCCGGCTGCAAACCTTTCGCTGCGAGGATATAAACCCGACCCGCGTACATTTGCAGTTGTAGTTCGCGACAATTACGGAAACATGACCGATACTTTAAAAGAAAACATTATCCCGATGTTTGAAGAACGTTTCAACAAACGCAGCATGTCAGTAATGAAACTCGGAGACGACGCAAATTTTACCAACTGGGAAGGCATGGACGCCTATCTTATCGACGATGACAAAACTACTTTCGGTCATTCGCCGGCAAATTCGCTGCCCGCTTCGTTTACCATAGATATGGGCGTTACGGGACAGGTCAGCCGCATAGTAATGTTTAACCGTTTATTTAATGATTCGTATTACAGCTGGGGAAATCCGAAAGACATAAAAATCTATGGCAAAAAGGACAGACCCTCGCAGAACGGCAGCTGGGACGAATGGGGCGAACCGATTATTGTCGGACAGCTGAGCAAGCCCTCAGGTTTGCCGAGCGGCACCGATACCGACGAAGACAAGGCATACGCCGAAGCAGGTTTTGAATTTGTTTTTCCGCTCGACGTCGAACCCCTGCGCTATATACGTGTTGTTATACTTTCGACGCAGACAGGTCCAACCTATACGCATCCGGCGGAAGTGGATATTTTTGGAGAAGTTAAAAATTAAAAATTCAGTCGAATATGAATAAAATATACAGTAATCTGACCCCGTTTGCAGTCTCGCTGCTGTGCATGATAATGTTTGCCTGCGACGGTTTTATGGACGTTCACAAGAAATATATCGAAGACGGCGAAATTATTTATGCACCCAAAGTTGATTCAATGCTGTTTGTTGCAGGCAGAGGCAGAATCCTTTTCAATGGCTGGTTTTACAGTTCCCCTAATGTTAAAACGGTTGACATATACTGGAACAGCCGGCACGATTCGATTATTATATCGCCACCGGAAGGGGGATTTTCTTCTGAAAGAGATTCGTTGAGCGTGATAATCCAGAATATAAGAGAAGGCTCCTATACTTTCGACGTTCGCACAACCGACAATTTCGGACATAAATCGCTGTGGAAAAGCAGTTTTGGCAATTCCTACGATTCCGTTTACCTGAGCCGTCTGTCGCAGCGCAGGGTACGCGAACAGAGCATCTCCGACAAAGGCGGCAAAATTATCTGGTTCTCAGGCGGCGACGGGTTAATGCGCGTTGAGGTGCGCTACAAAACCGTTTCAAACGATTCGGCAACAGTGTATGTGCCGGCTGACGAAAGCGAAACTTTATGCGAAAATCTCAAAGCAGGTTCAAAATTTGTTTACCGCTCGCTGTACATTCCCGAAGAACATTCCATTGACACATTTGCTACATCATGGACAGAATATGCAACGCCGTTTTCAACAGTCTATATTTATGACAGAAGCGACTGGGAAGTACTGTCGGTATCCGACGAAACGGCAAGCGACGGCGGCGGAAAAAACACATTAATCGACAATGACCTTGACTCCTTCTGGCACTCGCAGTGGGAGGGCGGCGATGCGCCTCTGCCTCACTGGGCTGTTATCGACATGAAATCCCCGAAAAAAATCGGACGCATTGAAACTTACCGTCGTAAGGGGAACGACAATTCCAAAAGTGTACGCTACTTTGTGAGCAGCAGTCCCGACGCTGGCGATGCTTCATGGACTGAAATCGCTTCCGGCACTTTTTCCTCCGGCGATAAATTGACGATAGATATTCCAGAATCGGTCGATACACGCGCAGGACGCTATCTGAAACTGCTGCTGCCCGACAGCAACAGGGAACCGTTTACAAGTATTGCAGAAATATACCTCTATGGAATAGAAGAAGAGTAAACGGAATTAAACATAATTCAAAGACCGTTTTTGAATTGATAATCGTAGAGACGCCCAAATTGGGCGTCTCTACAAATTACCGAAAAAGTGAGATTTTAAACAGATTTACTGTTTACAGCAGATTGGATTACATTCTGTATTGTTATTTTTTTTCAACTTTTAAATATTCTGTTTTTCAGATATTTAAATTGTTAAAAAAAGAAAATAAATTTCATTGAAAAATTTTTTTTGAACAAATTCAAAAAATTTGCATATCTTTGTTTTTAGAAATACTGTAACAAAATGTACAGTGGAAAATTTGGAATAAAGAATATGAAATTATAGAATAAATTTTTTTAAGACTAAACATTATAAAATCGTGTAAAAAATGTGTAGCAATTTAAAACATACTGCAAAAAAAAAGTTATTAACAATCGCGTTTTTTGACGGGTTTGGCACGATTTTTGTAGAGAGAGAGAGAGAGAGAGAGAGAGAGAAGTAATCAGCGAGTTACGTGCTGTTACTGTCCACAAATTAATATCACAGAGTGGCGACATGTCGCTGCCTTTCTTCATATATGGATATTTGAAAGCTGCCGTTTCCGGACGGCGCTTTATGTTCTTTTGCCGGCGAATACTCAAATCGCCGTGAATATTATGTTTTCAAACAGCCAATACCTTAATTTAAATCGTTTTTGCTTATGTACACGGATTGATTTACCTGGAACATTAAGGCGCGGGTACAAGGTACCGGAAGCGTCTGCGCGGAACAGGCTGCGGTTTGTCCGCTTTATGAACTATGCCGGCGAAAGCTGGAATTTATCTGATTTTATATTATACAGCAATTAAACTTACAATAGTTAAAAATTCGTTCTTTGTGAATAAAAAAGTATTAATAATTAAAAAAAACATTATGCGAAAAATATTTATAACCGCAATTGTTACATTTATGTGTGCGCTGACGGCGCATACTCAATCAAAACACGCTGTACAAGGCGTAATATCCGACGCTTCGGGAACGCTGCCGGGCGTAAGCGTCGTTGTTAAGGGAAGTAATATTGGCGTTGTCAGCGACGGCGCCGGAAATTATTCCATCGAAATACCTGACGGCAATTCCGTTCTGGTGTTTTCCATGCTGGGATACAGAACGCAGGAAATCTCCATTTTGTCCCGCACCGTTGTTGACGTAACAATGGAAGAAGTTGCACAGGAATTTGAAGAAATCGTTGTCATCGGCTACGGCGCTCAAAAGAAAGCCGACCTTGCCGGCAACGTAACTTCGCTGAACGTCGGCGAGCTTCGTTCAATTCCGTCGGGCAATCTCAGTCAGGCGCTGGGAGGACGTATTGCCGGCGTGTCGGTACGCTCGAACAGCGGCGGCAAACCGGGGAACGAAGCCGAAGTAGTTGTCGGCGCACGCGGTACGTGGAACAGCACAGCCCCGCTCTATGTCATCGACGGAGTGGTGCGCGATGTAACGGCTTTCAATATGTTGAACAGCAACGATATTGAAAATTTCTCGGTTCTGAAAGACGCTTCGGCTGCCGCCATTTACGGCGCCCGTGCCGCCAACGGCGTTGTTCTGGTCAATACTAAAAAAGGCAAAAGCGGAAAACCGACAATCTCTTACAGCGGTTCATATTCGGTTGGAGAACCGGCATACGAGCCTGAACGCGAAACATTTGAGCAGCGCTACTATTCCATCAACGCCGCGCGTATGGAAATGAACGGAGTGCTGGGAGAAGGACTGGCAATACTGGCGGACGGCTATCACCCCAAATATACCTCTATTTATACAAATGGCAGAGACGCTACCGACGGTTATGTTGACTCTGGCGTGTTTTCGGACGAAGCATACAAGTATTACAGCGAACATCAGTACAACAGGCTGAAAGAAGTATATCACACGCCGACTACTATGACGCACTCGCTGAGCGTGAGCGGAGGAAGCGATAACGTGAAATACTACATCGGCGGAAACATGCACGACGAGACGGGCATGTTCAAAGCCACAGGCTATACAAAATACTCTGTCCGTTCAAATCTCGAAGCCTCCATTACAAAAAACCTGAAAGCTACGCTTCAAGTCAATGTAAGCAACGACATTAACAAATCGGCGCTTAACGAAGACGGCAGCGCTATGGAAAGCCGTATGCAGACGGTTTATTACAACCTCTCTCGCTCTTCGACGCTTGCACCCGGAATATTGAACGGCAAATACATTGTCAGCGATCTTGCCAATACTAACGGAAACAAAGAGAGCTATTCAGCGCTTGCCGACGGCGCTGCCGGTATTTTTGAAAGAGAAAGATTGAACTCGGAATATACAGCCGGACTGACATGGGAAATTCCATGGATTAAAGGGCTTACAGCCAAAGCAACATATAACCGGTACGTAAGAAATGAATATGGCAACGCCAAACCCCGTCAATACGAAGCCTATTCGTTGCTGAGAGGAAGCGACGCCAGTTCCGAATATGCCAAAAACGGAGGAAAAGACCCCAACAGCAATATTATTGTAGCCGAATTTGGTCCTTACAGCACAAGAGGCGCAATGGTGGCATGGCAGGAAAGTTACAGAACAAAAGTGTATCAGGCTAACGCTCAGCTGTCATATTCAAACGTTTTTAACGGTATTCATGCGGTGGACGGTATTTTAGTTTACGAACAGACCGAAACAGACGGCGACTGGCACAGAGGTAAACGTCCGGGTTTGAAAGTTGCCGACCTTCCATATCTTGATTTTGGAGGCGACAACCGCGATACGTGGACTCTTACCGGCGGCGCAAGCGAAGAAGGACGCTACTCGATTGCAGGTCGTTTGGCTTACACTTTCGACAACCGTTATCAGGCTTCGTTTACTTTCAGACAGGACGTAACATCGAAATTCGGTCCTGACATGAAAAATAAAAAAGGATTTTTCCCTGCCGGTAACGTTTTTTGGCGCATATCGGAAGAAAAATTTGTAAAAAACAGTGTAACATGGCTGGATAACCTGAAACTGAGGGCTTCCGTCGGATTGACCGGTAACGACAACACTGCGGCGTACCAGTATCTGAGCGCCGCCAGTATCGCCGCCAGCGGAATGTATTGGGGAGGCGCTTCAAAACCCGGAACGGGCGTGGAATTTTCGGATATTGGAAACCCAGCCATCACTTGGGAAAAATCGCTGAATTACAATGCCGGTATCGACCTGTCCGTTTTCAAAATGTTTAACATCTCTGCCAATATATGGAAAAAACATACCTACGATATTCTCGGAACTCAGAACAATGAAGTTCCAGACACTTTCGGAGCTAAAATTGCCGACGTCAACTACGGTATCGTCGATTCGTGGGGTATGGATATTGAAGTCGGGTTCAATAAACAGATTAATAAAAATGTATCCGTCTGGGCAAAAGGCAATTTCAGCTGGGCTGACAACAAACTTGTTGAATTTGCCGAAAGCGGAGTTCCCGAACATCTCTCAAAACTCGGCAAAAACTACGACCGCTGGGCTTCATACAAATCAGACGGCATTGTCTGGGATTTAAGACCGCAGCTTGACGCTAACGGCAATCAGACAACTAAGGATTATGGCGACGGCAACGGTGCGCAGAACATGTATGTGGTGAAAACAAGTACTGGCAATACCTATGTCATTCCGCAGAACTATTTTATATCCGATAAAAACAAGTATATTGACAATGGCAATTACAATAACCTGCGTCCGGGAACTGTTTTCCCCGTTGACATAAATGACGACGGACATTTCAACGACCAGAACAGTGATGATAAAGGCTGGAATATCGAGCGTTTCAACCCGCCATATACTTTCGGTCTCCTGCTGGGCGGAAGCTGGAAAGGCTTCTCGCTCGAAGTATTTGCGCAGGGCAGTTTCGGACACCAAAACTATCTTAAAATGACAAATATGGCTTCCCGCACATGGGACGGCTCCAACTGGGGTTTCTGGGCGGGCGACGTTTATTCGCAGGCTTATAACCCGACAGGCAAAATGCCAATATTTGTAAACGGTCCCGCCGACGCCAACAACGCCAACGGTTTCTGGACGCGCAACGCTTCATACGTGCGACTGAAAAACGTAACTCTGACTTACGAACTGCCTCAGTCGTTGCTGTCGAAACTTCGCATTGCAGGAGCAAGCGTATATGTTTCTGCTCAAAACCTCTGCTTTCTCTACAATGCGTTCAAATTCTACGATCCCGAACTTACAGGATATATCAATACCGACAGCAAGGAAAAAGATATAACAAACAATCCCAATCTGGACACAAGCCGTATCTTCGATTCTGGCGTTGCAGCCTATCCGCTGATGCGTACCGTTACACTTGGTGTTTCACTCAATTTCTAATCCCATAAAATAAAAAATAGATGAAAAGTATTTATAACACATTAAAAAGAACAGTTTCCCGTTTGATACCCGTCAGTGTTTTTGCGGCAGCGTTTCTGTCGAGTTGTGCCGACGTTGTGGAAAAAACGGATTTAAGCAAAATAACCGACGACGCAGTATGGAACGAGCCGGGCATGATTCGCGGATATTTCGACAATACAATGAACGCTGCCATGCCCGGTTTTGAACACCGCCTGCTCGGACACGCCGACGAATGTTTCAAAACCGAAAGCGGAACATCTGTCGCCTATAACAGTTTTGACGTCAACAAAGCCGACGGCGGCAGCTACGCCGCAAACATCGACCGCTGGCCCTACGAACATCTCCGTAAAATAAACCGTTTCCTTGACCATGTCGGGTATGACGGTTTTGTTTCCCGACAACCGGCAACAGACAAACTGTCGCAGGCTGAAAAGGAAAACATGACAGGGCAGATGCTTGTTCTGCGAGCCTATCATTATTTCGACCTTGTGCGCACCTACGGCGGAGTTCCACTGCTGCTGCACGAACAGACGGCAACTTCAAATTTTGAAGAACTGTACACCGCGCGTTCCAAAACTTCGGAGTGCGTAGCGCAGATTGTTAAAGACCTTGACGCAGCCATAGCACTTCCCGACGCCTCCTTCCCGATGAAAAACAGCGACGGACATATTTCCAAAGCCGTAGCATACGCACTCAAAGGTCGCGTTCTGCTTTATTATGCCAGCCCGCAGTTTACACGGCAAACGCCAGCAGGCACAAAAACTGCCAGCGAACGCTGGGCTGAAGCATACGCCGCCTGCAAGGAAGCATACGACAAACTGACTGCCGCAGGTTTCGGTCTGTACGCTCCGGAAGGCGGAGACAGAAAAACAGTAATGGACAACTATTACAAAATGCTAATAACAGAAGAAATGAACTGTGAAATGATATGGGTGCGCCGCTACCATCCGCTGATTGCGAAATTCGATGTAGATAAGGATTTCCGCCCGATGTCCTCCTCCGGCGGCGGAATTTTCCCCGTATGGGAAATGGTTGCAGCCTTCTCAAATGCCGACGGTACGCCGTTCACGGGAGTAACTGTTGACAACAGTATAAACGGTACGCTGGGCGCATTTACACAGGGTGCAGTAACAACAGACCACAATACCGTTGAACCGGACGGTTCTCCAATCAACAAATCCGTTTTCTGGCTCGACCGCGAGCCGCGTTTCTATGCCTTTATCGGTTACAACGGCTGCGAATGGTCTCTGATACGCAAATCCCAGAACGATTTTGCTTCCGACCTGAAAGACGGAAAAATGCAGCATGAATGGTTGTTCAGCTGGGGCATAGCAGGTGAACAGAATCCGTTCAGCAACGCATGGGCGTCAACAAACTCAATGGGACAGGGATTTTTTATCCGCAAATTTGTGAGCAACGTTCCAAACTACGAAATTACAGACCCAAACAATCCGCTGAAAGAATGTGGCACCGACTGGCCTCTGTTCCGCTTTGCAGAAGTAATGCTGAACCTTGCCGAAGCAGCCGCAAAGACCGGTAAATTGCAGGAAGCCTACGACATGCTCGATGCAATCCGCAAACGCGCAGGTATTCCCGCTGCCAACAACTACGGAATTGGACGCAAAACGGGAGACGCTCTTATCCTCGACATTCTGAACGAACGGCGCATTGAACTGTTCGTCGAATCAAAACGATATTACGACGCCCGCCGCTGGGATCTTTACAAAACAGGAGTTAACGGCTATAAAATCAATGGAATGAGACGCCACGCAATCATGCCATGGCTACGCGACAAAACTGCTGTAAATGATAAACCGGCGCTGATTGGACAGCTGGAAAAAATTCTTGAAAAAGGCGGTATCGACACTGACGAAGGACGCGAAGAATATTTCAAAACATTCTTCCACGCAGTAATGCTCTACGACATACAGGCAATCGATTACGACCCTGTACGTCAAGACTTTTTGCGTATTCCCTACGAAACGCACATAATGAAAAATCCGACAATCAAGCAGACTAAAGGCTGGACAGACGAACGCGGCGAAGGCACGTTTGACCCCTACGAATAAATTACCTGAATTTATTCATTGATGCAATGACTGAGGCTGTCCAAAAATTTTCGGGCAGCCTCAGTTTTTTGCAGCTTCTCAAACCGTTTTGACTATCGCAACTCAACAAGGGGTTGCAACCCCTTGCTTGTATGCGGTTATGAAAATTTAGCCCATTCGGGCTAAAATAACGTTTGCAAACCATAATTCGCATAATTTAGAATTTTTTATTACTTTTGCTGCCGTCATTTTTGCTTTTTTGTAAATTTGTTTCATGCTGCAAAAATATGTGAAAATGTCGAAACTGCAAAGTTTTGTAAATAAAAACTTTGCAGTTATTTTTGAAATTTTTTGCAGATTTAAGGGTAAATAAAAATTAAATAGTAGATACAAATGAAAAATTTAATTCTTTTTGCCGCAGTGGCGGCGTTTTTTTGCAGATGCGACAGCCGGCTGGAAACTTTGCCGGCAGCGACGTATCAGACGGTTTGTAATCCGTTTAATATAAGTTACATGTTTCAACAGCAGGGGCTTCCGCAGCAGTATCGCGAGGGAGCCGACCCGACTGTCGTGCTGTTCGGAGACGAATACTATGCTTTTGTCTCCCATTCGGGCGGATACTTTCATTCGACCGACCTTATTAACTGGGATTTGATTGTTCCGAACAGCGTTTTTCCAACAGGCGTTTTTGCGCCGACAACCGTCGTTATCGACGGCGAAATTTACCTAATCGCTTCGCAAGTCAGACAGGTGGTAAAAACTGCCGACCCGAAATCGGGCGTCTGGGAAGTTGCCAATCCCAACTTCAAAATCATTATTAGCGATCCGGCGCTGTTCCTCGACGACGACGGACGGCTATATTATTACGGCGGTTGCAGCAATGTCGAACCGGTGCGCGGATACGAGCTGGATCCGAAAACGTTTGAACCGATAAGCGAAGAAATTCCCTTTATATACGGGCATCCGAAAGAATACGGCTGGGAAGAAAAAACCGACTACAACCTGCCTAACGACTCGATTGCCCCGCATATAGAAGGAGCGTGGATGAACAAATATAACGGGAAATATTATTTGCAATACGCCGCGCCCGGCACCGAACTAAAAAGCTACAACGACGGCGTTTACGTTTCCGACAAACCGCTGGGACCATATACGCTGGCAGAACACAACCCGTTCTCGTACAAGCCCGAAGGCTTTACCTGCGGAGCCGGACACAGCAGCACGTTCCAAGACCGTTACGGCAATTACTGGCACATCGCAACGTCGAGCATTTCGGTACGCCACCCGTTTGAGCGCCGTCTCTCGCTGTTTCCGCTGTTCTTCGACGGCGATGGCGAAATGTACGCATACACCGGCTTTGGCGATTATCCTATGATTCTCCCCGACCGTAAAATCAACGCCCCCGAAGAACTGTTCCCCGACTGGATGCTGCTCTCTTACGGCAAAAAAGTGGAAGTATCGTCAATTTTGCCCGAATATAAAACCGAAACGGAAGTTTTTGGCACGATGGTTAAACAGATACGAAACTGCGAACCGCGAAACATCAACGACGAAGAAATCAGAACATGGTGGAGCGCCGAAACCGGCGGCAGCGACGAATGGTTTTTTATGGATCTCGACGGGCTGTCGGACATATACGCACTGCAAATCAATTTTGCCGACGAAGGCTCGACGCTGAAAGGCAGATCGGACAGCATCTTTTACCGTTACACGATTGAAGCCTCTGCCGACAAAAAACATTGGGAAACAGTCGTTGACCGCTCGAACAATACGGTTGACATGCCGCACGATTATATTCAGTTGCCCCGTCCGGTAAAAGCCCGCTATCTTCGCGTCAAAAACATATACTGTCCGTCGGGCAAATTCTCTGTATCCGATTTTCGCGTTTTCGGCAAAAGCGACAAGGCTGCGCCCAAACCCGTTCAGAGTTTTACCGTCGAACGCGACGCCGCAGACCGTCGTACCGTTCACCTGAAATGGGACGCGCTACCCGAAGCCACCGGTTACAATATCCGTTTCGGAACGCGGGCTGACAAACTATACCATAATTATATAGTCTATCGCACAGGCAAACTTTCTATCCACAGCCTGAACGCCGGTAAGGACTATTTCTTTTCGATAGACGCTTTCAACGAAGGCGGTATTACGAAAGGAACGGCAACGGCGTTAGTTAGATATTAGAGTTTAGATATTAGAGTTTAGATATTAGAGTTTAGATATTAGAATTTTTGTATTAATATAAATAAAATAATTAATTGAATCATGAACAGATTAATTTATCATTCCTTTTGCTGCGTATGTGCTGCTGCCTTATTATTTTCGTGTGCAGACAAGTCCGTGCGCAAGTCCAGAATGGATTACAGCCTGATGTCAAACGAGTACAAGCCCCGTCTTGTCGCAAGTAATCCTGCAACGTGGAAACCGGTCGAGTATCGCGTCGATGTGCCGGTTAAAGGCATTGAACTTGGCGACAGCAGCCTTTTCCGTCAAGCGCTTGAACGTAATGCGCAGTATCTGCTCAACTCCTTTTCGGTTGACCACATACTGTTTCCATTCAGACAGCGGGCAGGCGTACATAATCCGCCCGACGACCGGAAACAGGTTTTTTTCTGGGATACGGAACTGCGCGGCGCCAGCGCCGGACGGTTTATGATGGGAGCAGGCAATACGCTCCGGTGGATTGACAATCCCGAACTCCGCGCCCGCCTCAACCAGATTATCGACGGCATAGAAGAATGTCGCGAAGACGACGGATACATTCTTGCCTATCCGCACATAATCGACAGTATTCGCAGCGAAGAACCAAACTATGCCCGCGCATGGTTTACTCACGGACTGATTGAGGCTGCCATTGCCGGAAACCCCAAAGCGTACAGCCTTTTGCGCGGACATGCCGACTGGTTTAACCGCTGGGACGAGCTGCACCCCAAGCTCCTGAACTGGGAACATAACGGACATCAGGGACATATTGCCAGCACGCGCACATACCTTTCGCCCGTTGGCAAACCCGAAGATTTGCAGATTGCCGAAAAATACTACGTATGCGACTGGTGGTTGGACGAACTTGCTGCGCGGCACGATTCTGCCGTATGGCAATATCCGCTCCAGAATCCCCACAGTTATCTGATTACAAGTTTTGAGGCTTATCTTGATCACTACATTGCCACCGGCGACAGGTCGTATCTCGACGCAATGCTCGGAGCATGGGATTTGATTCACGACAAATGGGAACACGTCGGCGGCAGCATCGCCATCTGCGAAACCCAGTGGTACGTCGAAAACGGACGGCGCGTACTGAAACACTATGATGCAAAATCCGAAAACAGCCATCCGCCACACTCATACTGTCTGACAGACAAGGGACATACGGGCGAAACCTGCGGCAGCGCCTTCTGGATAAAGTTCAACCAGCGACTGCACCGTCTCTATCCCGACGAAGAAAAATACGTTGCCGAAATAGAAAAGTCGATATACAACGTTATCCTTGCCGCCCAGACCGAAGAAGGAAACATACGCTATCATGCCAACATGGAAGGAAAACGCGAGCGCCCCGACAACGGCTACAACACCTGCTGCGAAGGACAGGGTACGCGACTGCTTGGCTCGCTGCCCGAATTTATCTATTCGACAGCTGCCGACGGACTGTACGTCAACCTGTACGAGCCATCGACAATCAGATGGAGTATCAACGGACAGAACGTCGCTTTGCAGCAGGAAACACGTTTCCCGTTTGCCCCCGAAGTCAGCCTGAAAGTATCTGTTCCGTCGCCGTTGAAAATGAACCTGCATATCCGTATTCCATCGTGGGCGGCAGCTCAGACTGACATTTTGATAAACGGTAAAAAAGCCGCTGAGGGAAAAACCGGAACATACGCAACGCTTTCAAGACAGTGGAACGACGGCGACATCATCTCATTCACGCTGCCGATACAGTTGAAAACCACACGTTACGTAGGCATTGACAGCATTGCCGGAGCCAAGAGGTACGCCGTAGAATATGGACCTGTACTGCTGGCGGCTGTCAGCAGCGAAAAATATCATTGCGCTAACGTAACAGGACTTGCGCCCGACCCCGACAGACCTCTTCATTTCGTATCGGCAGGCGACACGTCGTACTGTTTCAAACCATATCTGATGATAAACAGCGAATCTTTTTCCGTCTATCCCGTCAGTGTTGACAATTGACAATTGATAATTGATAATTGATAATTGACAATTTTGATAAAGTTCGTCTGCTTTTATCAGTCATTTTTGTAGAGACGCCCAATTTGGACGTCTCTACAATTGTTTTACAGCGTCTCTACATTATCAATTGTCAATTATCAATTGTCAATTGAAAAGCTCGCCTGCTTTTTTGAAAAGCTCGCCTGCTTTTTTGAAAAGCTCGCCTGCTTTTTTGAAAAGCTCGCCTGCTTTTTTGAAAAGCTCGCCTGCTTTTTTGAAAAAGCTCGCCTGCTTTTTTGAAAAAGCTCGCCTGCTTTTTTGAAAAAGCTCGCCTGCTTTTTTGAAAAAGCTCGCCTGCTTTTTTGAAAACAGAGTCGTGATAAATCGCGTCTCTACAATTGTCAATTGTCAATTGTCAACGGTATTTCCTTGCGCAGCATTTTACTTGCCTGTCCGGACAGGAAAAGATAATAATCGTTTCCCAAATCTTTTTCGAGAGGTAGAAAATAACTGTCGCCCGACGGCGTTTCGGTAGCGCATTTGAATATTGCCGTTCCTTCGTCAATTTCGTCAAACATGGCAAGATACAGCATTTCAGCTCCGTTTTTGATGTGGCTCGACAATTGTTTCCAATAAAAATTTCCGCGATTGCGGGAAATCGGACGCGAATTTCTGTTCATGTTTATCCACGAAAAACCCGGATATGCGAGAGGAGCGTAGTCCACGCCGTTTTTCCTGCACCATTCAATATCGTCTTTAACAAGTTTTTCAAAATTTGGAAAACTGTTTTCGTCATATCTGCCCACAAACCATGGCATCACAATATCGCTTTTCCGTATCAGCCGGTGCAGTTCTACATTGTCCAAAGCGTCGTTGATTCCCTCTCTCCAAAATGTCGGAACGCCTGTTAAAATGCTGAATCCCCGTTTTTTCAGTTCGTCGATAAGTGTTTCAGCTTCCTTATATCCATACCGTCGATGGTCGTTGAACCCGACGCCCCAAACGGCAACCAGAGGTTTTCCGTTATGATACAGATATGATGGATTGTTTTTTCGGGTTTTAATATCGTATTTATCTGTAATATAATCAATATCCGACAGAGCAAACTGTTCGTCTTCCGGCGTCATGCCGCTCAGGTCGTACATGATGCAGACTGCTCTGTTGTTTGCATTTGCCGCATTAATGGCAGAGTTCCAGACTTTGTTCAACTGTCCGTAACTTTTTGGATTTTTGATTTCCACAACAAACCGTTGAACAAAAACCCCGTCTATACCGTATTCGCGCATCCACCGGAAATGCGTTTTCACCGTCGATGCGTCATATTCGCTCATAACGTATGCAGGACTGCCGTCGGCAAACGTAAAACTGGTTTTATAGATTTTGTCGTATTCCGACACGTCAGGCCACATGTCAATCGTACATGTTCCGGGCTGAAACAAGCCATTGCGACCGGCATAATGATACCAGCCTCTGTCGGAACCGTCGCCCGGACAGCTGAACCAGCCCTGATAGCCTGCCATTGCCAAGCCTTTATACGAATCGTACCGCTTTTGCATTGGAAAATAATTATCGACAGTTTTTGAACTTCGGTAAACGGCATTTTCGATAAAATCCACTATAACGCCCGGATTTGGCAAACTGTGCGGGTGATGTCCGAAACCCTTCTTTTCGATTACCGTAATATCGCCTCCTTTTTCCCTGACCGACTTTTCAAAGGGATACGTATTTTGAGAATTTACTGCCGCATTGTCTAATTCTGCGCATAAAATCAGTATCGGATAACTGCCTTTTACGATGGAGTCGATTTTATCAATCGGACTTTCTTTAAACGACCTGATTTCAGTGCGAGCTACGCCATAATTTTCTTTTATACCGACGGTGATTTCGTTTTCCGGTTTTTCATTCCCGTCAAAATCGAAATACATTGCTTTCATGTCAAGCAACGGATTATCGACATATATTGCGGCAACTTTGTCGGGGTTTGCCGCCGCCCAGTTAAAAGCGTAAACAGCGCCGCGACTCATACCTTCCAGCACGGCTTTACGGTTTAATCCGGCTTCTGTCAGCATGTTGTAAAACAGATTCCATTCGTCGATGCACTGTCCGTTTCCCATTCGCTCCGACTGGTCGCAATAAACCAGATGATAGCCTCTTTCAAGCAGCGCAATATCGGTCTGCGCCTCGTGTCCCCAGAAACGCGCCCGCCAAATCCATGCGCGGTGGCTTGCCGTCCTTTTTGGTTTAACAATTTTACATTCACGTCCTTTCTGTTTAAATGAAGCACATTCGTATCCTGCAAAACTGTCTGTGTTATACGGTATGTTTTTAGCTTTCAGGATTTGAAAGATATCGAATTTTTCATCAAACGAAACCGTCAACTGCCGGAACAGACGTTTGGCGATAATTTCAGCGCCTTTCAGTTCGGGGTGGATACCGTCCGGCATCAAATCTTTCCGGTCAATCAGCAGAGAGTGCATGTCTAAAACTTCAATATTTTCGTGCATGGCGGCTTTTTGCAGTCGCGGAATAATTTCGTCTTTAATCATTCTGTCCCAAATCTGAGAAGTATCCTGTTCAAACGAAACTGTCGGCAACAGCAGTATAACTCGCGGTTTGTGCGGTAAATTTTTGAACGACAGAATCATCGCCCTTGCATCAGACTCCAGTTCTCCGTAAAAAGGACGGTTAACCGATTTCGCGTCGTTTCCGCCCAAATCAATAAATACAACATCTGGAACACTTTTCAACGCCTGCTGAAAGGCGTCGGTTTTCCAGTAAGGCAAATTGCCGTTTTTCAGCATTGTACTTCCGCTTGCGCCATAATTTTCGACTTTAAAATTTTTACCAAGCAAAGCCTGCAACTGTCCGGGGTAAGCGTTTTCCTTCGGGTTTTCGATTCGCGCTCCTTCCGTAATACTGGCTCCGATGCACGCAATTTTTATTTGTTGAGCGCTGCAAAAAAAACATGCGCTGCAAAATACTGTAATCAATGTTTTTCTCATATCGTGTATGTTTATTGTTTATAATTAACAGGACAAAGGTATGCAATATTTTTTAATTTGTCGTAAAAATATTTTTTGAAACACATTTTCTGTAATTCTGTAAATGTTTTCCATTTCAAATTGTCAATTGTCAATATCTTCTCAAAATTTGAAATTGCAGATACTTTTCAACTGTTTTTACGCCCTGTTTTTTTGTGTGTTGAAAAATAAAATATAAATTTTAACTTGTTGTTTTAGAATGTATTGTATTGGCTGTTGTAAAAAATTTTAAGGTAAAGACGTTTTATAATAAAAAAAACGCTATATTTGCGCCAAATACGCAATGAAAAGATATATTGTTATGAATAAAAAGTTTGGCGAAATAAAAATTACGGTATCTTCGATATTTACAGTAATAGCGTTTTGTTTTATCATCGAAGTGCAGGCGCAGAAAGTTGAAAAACTGTTTAACGGCAAAAATCTGTCGGGATGGAATTTTGTGATCGACAAAAACGTCGAACCGGCTAACGAAGTTTTTACTGTCGCAGACAGCGTTATATGCGTTAAAGGCACGCTCGGATACATGTACACAAAGAAAAAATACGGAAATACAGTTGTGCATGTGGAATGGCGCTGGGCTGACGAACCAACCAACAGTGGAATTTTTATCCTAATTGAAGACCCAAAAAATCCTTTTCCGAAAGGCATAGAATGTCAGCTGGCAGCAGGTCAGGCAGGAGACCTTGTATTATTGGGAGGCTCTGACCTTCAAAACTATAAAGCGCCGCCGGAAGGTCGTCCCGCATTTCCAAAAATTTTAAAGGAAAACCCTTCGAGCGAAAAAACTGCCGGAGAATGGAATCATGCCAATATCTTTATCAAAGATGGAGTTATTGACGTGTATGTTAACGGAATACACCAGAATCACGGAACAACTGCCGTCAAAAGCGGACATATAGGACTGCAAAGCGAAGGTAAAAAAATTCAATTTAAAAACATAACGGTTACGCCACTGTAAAAAAATTTTTGATGAAAAAATATCTTTTTATTCTGACGTCAATTGTTGTATCGCTGCAACTTTCGGCACAGGACGACGTTAATGAAATTCTCGACAGACTGTCGAAAAAAATGGCTTCGTACAAATGTTTTTATTTTGAATATACCATAAAAACAGAAGACATTCAGCTTAAAACTTCAGAACTGCAATACGGCAAAGTGCTGACAAAAGGTAAAAAATTCAGACTGTCAACAAAAGATGTTTATCTGTACTCCAACGGCGAGACGCAGTGGCAATATCTGAAACCCGAAAATGAAGTTGTGATTTCGACAGTTGACGCCAACAGTGATGATTTTTTTATAAATCCGATAGGTTTTATAACCGGCGACAGGAAAAATTTTAAACAGAGATTGAAAAATGAAGTAATTGAAGACGGTATAAACCTGACGGAAATTGATTTTTATCCCCGCGATTTGAAAACTCCATACGCTTATATCAGGGTAAGAATCAACGAAAAAAAGCAAATGCCGTACAGTATAAAATATGTAGGCAAGGACGGCGTACACTATACAATAAAAATTAATAACAGTTCAACTGATATTGAAATGCCGGACGATAGCGAATTTGTCTTTGAACCGTCAAAATATCAGAATATTACAGTAGTAGATTTGAGAGAATAAAAAAATAATAAAAATATTTGTAATTATTAAAAACATATCACGGAATGAAAAAAAAATGTCTGCTCTCCGCTTTTATCCTGATTTGCCTGATTGAAGCAGTTGAAGCTCAGAACAGTATGACCCTGACAATAGAAGAAGTTATTGAACTGTCTAAGGAACAGTCTCTTATGGCGATTCAGGCTAAACATACATTCAGAGCAAGCTACTGGCAATATCGGACATACAAGGCAAATTATTTGCCAAGTCTTGTATTTTCAGCTACTTTACCCAATTTTTCGCGTGCCATGACAGCGGTACAGCAAAATGACGGAACATATCAATACATGCAGGACTATTCAAACCGAATATCAAGTGCAATGGATATTGAACAGGGAGTTCCGTTAACCGGTGGTACATTTTCTATTGGGTCAAGTTTGGGCAGAACTGATATTTTGGGCGATAATCCGTATCACCAGTATGTCAGTACCCCACTTAATATTTCATACAGTCAGTCGATTTTCGGTCTCAATACATTTAAATGGGACAAAAAAATTGAGCCGCTCAGATATGAAGAAGCAAAAAAAACATATCTTTCGTCGATGGAGCGGGTAACGCTGACTGCAATAAATTATTTTTTCAACCTTGCAAGCGTTCAGCAGCGTGTCGCCATAGGCGAATTTAACAAAATGAACAATGATTCGCTTTACAGAATGGCAAAAGGACGTTATAATATAGGCATTATTGGCGAAAATGAAATGTTGCAGTCCGAGTTGAATTTTATGAATTCAAGTTCAGTTCTGAATCAGGCGCTTCTGGATTTGGAAGTATCGAAAAACAGACTGCGTTCCTTTCTTGGATTCAACGAAACGGTGGATATCACAATTGTAATACCGGAAAATGTCCCAAAAGTTTTGCTTGACGTCGAAAAAATTATAGAACTTGCAAAACAGAACAATCCAAACATTTTGTCATACGAAAGACAGTTAATTGAAGCTCAGCGGGAAGTGGCTCGTGCAAAATCGCAAAACGGCTTAAGCGCAAACCTTTCGCTGCAATTCGGTTTAGACCAGCGCTCCGGCACGCCCATAAGATCTGGAACAATATCGGAAGTATATACAAAACCCGGAGACATGGAACGTGTTCAACTTGGATTGCGAATCCCGATTCTGGACTGGGGCAAGGGAAAAGGACGTATAAAAATGGCAAAATCGAACGAAGAAATGGAAAAAGTGCGGATACAGCAAGCATTGACAGATTTTGAACAAAACATAATCATGCAGGTAAATCAGTACAACATGCAGTATAATCAGCTGCAACTCACGGCAAAAGCCGACACTATCGCCAGAAACAGATATACCGTTTCGATGCAGCGTTACAAAATCGACAAAATTAATATTACAGAGATGAATAATGCTCAGAATGACAGAGATAACGCTCTGATGAATTATGTTTCGGCAATGAACCGTTACTGGGAATATTTTTATACAATCAGACAGTTGACGCTTTACGATTTATCAAACAATAAACCGCTCGAAACGGATTATGACAAATTAGTTGACTGATTTTTCAGATGAAAGTTGTTGTAGGATTATCTGGCGGAGTTGATTCCGCCGTAGCCGCATATCTCCTGAAACGTTCAGGATTTCAGGTCATTGCGGTATTTATGCAAAACTGGAACGACACAACAGGCACTCTGCATGGAAACTGTTCGTGGGAAGACGATTTGGATATAGCCAAAATGGTTGCTAAAAAACTTGATATTCCGTTTGAATTTGTCGATTTAAGTCAGGAATATCGCAAACGTGTTGTGGATTACATGTTTACAGAATATGAAAAAGGCAGAACTCCCAATCCTGACGTGATGTGTAACCGTGAAATAAAATTCGACGCTTTTGTAAAAGTCGCCGAACAGCTTGGAGCAGACAAAGTTGCCACAGGACACTATTGCAGAACTGTTTCGTTTATAAATGAGGGCAAAACAATATTCAGACTTTTGCAGGGGGTTGATGCGAACAAAGACCAGAGTTATTTTTTGTGCCAACTGTCTCAGGAGCAGCTGGAAAAATCGCTTTTTCCCGTCGGCGGTCTGCAAAAATCGGAAGTACGTCGCATCGCCTCAGAACAAAATCTGCCAAATGCAGACAGAAAAGATTCTCAGGGAATCTGTTTTGTCGGAAAAGTCGATTTACCTGTATTTTTACAGCAAAAACTTGCAGCAAAAAAAGGCGATGTTGTAGAAATCATGTCCGATTTTTATGACCGCTGTCCGCAATATGCCGACGACGATTTGCAAAATCTTGCAAAACCGGTAAAATACAGTCCGAACGACGGAAAAAAAATTGGAACACATTCGGGAGCGCATTTTTTCACGGTCGGACAACGCAAAGGCATAAATATCGGCGGGCATGTCGAACCGCTGTTTGTCATAGCTACCGACATTGAAACAAATACGCTGTATGTTGGCGAAGGACGGCAACATAACGGTCTGTTTCGCAGGGCTTTGTTTATAAATCGCGACGAAATTCACTGGGTAAGAAGAGATCTTGCACTTGCCGAAGGCGAAACGCTTGACTGCAACGTGCGTATAAGATACCGTCAACCGCTGCAAAAAGCCTTGATTTCAATGACTTCGGACGGCATGTACATAACTTTCAAAGAGCCGCAGAGAAGCATTACTGCCGGACAATTTGCCGCATGGTATCTTGACGACGAACTCGCTGGTTCTGGCGTTATTTCTGTATAAAAATTGACAATTGATAATTGATAATTGACAAAGGCTGTACAAGGAAGTATGAATATGTAAAAATACAAATTGTCAGAGTTATCATAAGAATAAAATCTGCGATAATACTTGGAAACAGAGTTATTCGAGCGCTGAACGACTTTTGGAACAGTCTCCTCGAACTGTAAACTGCGTACATTTTCGCCAACATTTATTCTCAAAAAAATATAACTTCACTCATTTTTTACCAAAAAATTCCGGTTTTTTTTAAGATTTTTTTCTATTTGTGTGTAATCTGAAAATTTTATACTAACTTTGTGCCTGTCATGTTTCGACTTGTTTTACTTTTTATTAAGCAAAGATAAGTGAAAATGACAAAACTGCAAAATTTTTATACACAAAACTTTGCAGTTAGTTTAAAAATTTATTTGAGAAAAATTAAGGATTTATAGGAATGGAAAAAGAGTTGAAAGTAAGCGCAATAAAAAATGGAACGGTTATCGACAGAATTCCGTCGCAGGCGCTGTTTAAGGTTATAAATATTCTGTGTCTTGAAAATTGCGAAAATCAGATAACTTTCGGAATGAATCTCGACAGTAAACATCTTGGACAGAAAGCAATTATAAAGGTGTCAGACAAATCGTTTTCGTCCGACGAGGTTAACAAAATAGCATTAGTCGCCCCGATGGCTAAACTTAATGTCATACGCGATTATGAAGTTGTAGAAAAATATCCGGTAAAAGTGCCTGAAACGGTCGAAAATACATTGAAGTGTATTAACCCGAAATGCGTTACAAATCATGAAAATATACCCACAAGGTTCAAAAAAATATCTTCCGAACCTCTGGAAATGCAATGCTGCTACTGCGAAAAACATATTGATCACGAACATTTTGAAATTCAATAAATTAAAATGACAGAACTATTTCCGGCAGATAAAATCAAACAGTTACAGGATTTAATCGCCGACAGCAAAAACATCACAATTATAACTCATGTCAATCCTGACGGAGACGCCGTTGGTTCGTCCGTCGGCTGGCAAACATTTTTGAAAGAACAGGGCGTAAAATCCAC
This sequence comes from Prevotellaceae bacterium, assembly GCA_031257315.1. Classification (GTDB taxonomy): domain Bacteria; phylum Bacteroidota; class Bacteroidia; order Bacteroidales; family UBA932; genus JAIRLF01. The sequence goes on along the minus strand of JAIROW010000126.1, from coordinate 27,515 downwards.
TGTGATAGTCCCGAACCATTTTCCAAACTTTTTGAAATGGATAAAGGGCAGCGAAAATATTGTCGTTAATTACAGTGAAAGGGAAAAATGCGAAAATCTGCTGAAAAACAGCGATTTGATTTTTTGCCTCGACTTCAACAACCTTTCTCGTCTGAACAGTATCGGTCAGTTAATTCAGTCGCTTGATACAAAAAAAGTACTGATAGACCATCATGTCGGAACCTGTGAAAACGATTTCACGCTGACATTTTCAAAAGTCCCGCTTAGTAGCACCAGCGAAGCAGTTTACGAAATAATACGCGGAATAACAAAACAAACATCTGTATCACAGGAAATTGCAGAAGCTCTGTACGCCGGAATTATGACGGATACAGGCGAATTTTCGCACAGTTGCAATTCTTGCCTGTTTCGCACGGTCGCCGATTTAATGGATTGCGGAATTGACAGAAACAGAATACATTCGCTTGTGTACGGCAGTTTTTCGGAAAACAGAATGAGGTTGCAGGGATACTGTATCCATAAAAAAATGGAAGTTTTGCCAGAATATAAAACTGCATATATATCATTGACTCTTAACGAATTGGATAAATTTAAATTTGAACCGGGAGATACGGAAGGATTTGTAAATATTCCTCTGAATATTAAAGATATAGAACTTTCTGCATTTTTTGTCGAAAGCAAGGAAGGATTTATAAAAGTTTCATTGAGATCTACCGGTGAATTTTCGGTTGACAGCATGGCTCGCAAATATTTTAACGGCGGAGGACATAAAAACGCTTCGGGCGGCAAACTTTATACTTCTCTGGACAAAGCGGTATCAATATTTAAGTCAATTTTACCGGAGTACGATGAACTTTCTACGGTTGTATGATGTTCAAAATCAAAAATCTTTTGCCGTCGCAGGTTATGTATTATGTAATTTTATCCTTTATATATCATAAAATCAAATAATTATGATAAAAAATTTTGTCATGTCATTATTAATGTTTATAATTGCAAATATTTTGAAGTTAAATTTTCAGTAAATGAAACGAATATTATTTTTTTGCATAACAGTTATTGCAGCCGCTTGCAGCAGTGAACAGAAGGAAATTCATTATTTGAACGTAAATCCAGAAACCGTTGAACTGTCTGAAAATGAGACAGTAATAAAAATACAGGTCAGTTCCAGTACTTCATGGACTGCAACAGGCAGCAACGACTGGTACAAATTGTCGATGACACAGAGCGTCAATAACGAAACGGTAGAAGTGAAAATAAACGAAAATTCGGCGAGCGAAGCGCGTGTGGCATATATCTCATTTTCTGCCGATTACAATAAAATTATCAAAACTGTAAAAATTATACAGCGGGGAGTGCCGTTGCTGTATTCCGACAGTCTGGCGCTTGTTAAGTTTTACAACGCAACCGACGGCGATAATTGGAATATAAAAACCGGCTGGAAAACTGCAAATTTTGACAGCTGGTATGGCGTTACAGTTAAAAACGGCAGAGTCAGAAGTATAAAATTTGAAAACAATAACCTTTCGGGAAATCTTATTGCCGAACTTGAAAAACTGACAATGCTCGACACGCTTTCATTAGTTTCAGAACCCGGCGTTACAGGCAATTTTCCGGTTGAAATCACACGTTTGCCAAACTTGAAATACCTTAATTTTACCGGAACTTCAATCAGCGGCAATATTCCTGTGGAAACTGGCAACATGACAGGACTGCGAACGCTTGTTCTGTCGTCAAATTCGCTGCTGAACAAGACCGTTACCCTCCCTTTGGAAATCGGAAATCTCGTGGACTTGACGACGTTAAAAATAGACAGCATCACTATTAATCCGACAGTTCTTGAAAAATTGACAAAACTCGAATATCTTTCGCTGGATTCGTGCAAAATAAATGGCGAATTTCCGTCGCATATTTTAACTTTTGCAAATATAAAATATATATCACTTAAAAATAATACGCTTTACGGAAATATACCTCCGGAGCTGTCGTCGCTGACAAATCTTGAAAGTCTGATTCTGTCTGGAAACCGTTTTTCGGGAAAAGTTCCCGACGAATTTATACAGTTTCAGAATTTGAAGGAACTGCGTATCGAAAACAATTTTCTCGAAGGAGTTTTACCGGCAGAAATACTGGATATTGAGAATGTTACGGTATGTCCTCAGATAGGAAAAGGCTTTACAAATCATCAGTGTTGACGTTTTTATGAAGTTATTTCTGTCAGGAATGTTTACTGTTCTGTGTTTTTATGCAAAAGCGCAGTATGTTGATTATGGCGAAGATCCATCATGGCTGAAATGGAGACAGATAAAAACCGAACATTACAGGGTTGTTTATCCAGCAAACAACGAAACGCGGGCAAATCTGTATGCCAACCTTCTGGAAGCGGTTTACAGGAGCGAGCGAGTGTCGCTTACTCCAAAAAAATCTTTTCATGTTCCTGTATTTCTGCATCCTTATAATATGGAATCCAACGGTATGGTTTCTTGGGCGCCGAGCCGTATGGAACTGCTGCCTGCTCCGTCGGTCGATTCGTACTTTCAAATTCCCGAATTTAGCCTTGTTTTGCACGAATCAAGACATGTCGTTCAAATGGAGAAACTTGGCAGCGGATTATTGGGAGCGCTCAAATTTCTTTTGGGCGAACAGACAATGGGCTTGTCGTCGATGTTTGTTCCCGAATGGTTCTTCGAGGGCGACGCAGTTGTGGCGGAGACGGCGCTGTCGTCGTCGGGACGCGGAAGAATAGCTTCATTTACAATGCCTTATAAAGCGCAAATCGCTACGGGTAAAAATTTCTCATACGATAAATGGCTTATGGGATCGTACAAAGATTTTACTCACGATTACTATGCTATGGGCTACGAAATGGTTTCGTTTGTGCGGCTCAAATATGGCGCAGACGTATGGAATAAAATTATGGACAAAACAAACCGCTCCATTCCACTGTTTGCCGATGCGATGGCAAGATACACAAAATTAAGCGTTAAACAGGTTTTCGACTCTGCATTCAAATCACTGAAAAGAGAGACGGATTTGCAAATGCCCGACAAACCCGACAAACCCGAACTGCTTGTCGCTGCCGGAAAAGAATATGAATCGTATCTGTATCCGCTTGAAACAGAGTATGGAATAATTTGCCTCAAAAAAAGTCTGTACGATATTACATCTATTGTGCTGATAGACAGTGTGAAAGAAGAACGGCGGCTGAGCTATGCAGGATATGTAAACAGCAAACTCGTATATGCCGACGGTAATGTTTACTGGACGGAATATATGTCGGGTACAAGATGGAGACATCAAAACTATTCGGTTCTTAAACAGCTGAATATCAGGACAAAAAAAATCAGAACAATAACCTCTAAAAGTCATTATTTTACTCCGGCGACGTTTTCGGACAATATTGCCGTTTACGAACATTCACCCGAAGGACAGAACAGCCTGCTGATTATCGACAAATCTGGCAATAAATTAAAATCATATCCAGTATTTGAAAATTTACCTGTAAAGGATATTGTTACCGACAATGGACGAAATATTTTTGCTTCGATTACCGGACGCGGAAACGGTTTATTCCTGCTCGATACTCTAACTTCAAAATGGACAGGCATTTTAAGCTATCAGCGGACAAATATCGAAGCGTTGAGAATGAAAGACGGAAATTTGATTTTTGAATCGGGGTATAATGGCGTCAGCAATATATATTCGTTTGATACTCTGAGTCTTAAAGTCAGCAGATTGACAAATTCCGCTTTCGGGTCATTTTCAGGCAGTTTCTCTTCCGATGGCAGCAGACTTTATTTTTCGGATTACACAGCAAAAGGCTACAAACCTGTTTATGTTGATGTTTCACAGCTCAATATTGAAAAAACAAATTTCAAAAACCCAGAAAAATTTCAAAAAGCAGAAATGCTTTCGGCGCAAGAATCGTACAATATAGATGATACTGTATTTAATTTCACACAATACAAATCGAAGCCGTACAGCAAAGCTGCGCATCTGTTCAATTTTCACAGCTGGTTTCCGGCATTTTACGATGTTGAAGAAGTAAAAAGCGATATTGGACAGCTGATTGATTTTAATCCCGGCATATCTTTACTTTCACAAAACGGATTAAATACTGTGGTTTCGCAGTTGTCGTACTGTTATAACTTGCAGCAACAAAGGCATACAGGATTTTTGTCGATAAAATACTCAGGCTTGTTTCCGGTATTTAAAATGAAATTAAAATATGGCGAACGCAGGATTAATTTTGCAGAACAGCGTTTTTTGAAAGGTCAGGGAATGAATCTCAGTTTTTTGATGTATTTGCCGATTTCGTTTACAAACAGTCATTATATTCATGTTTTACAGCCGTTTTTTAATTATTCGTTTTCAAATAATATGCTGTCTGACAAATATTTTCAGTATTTTAATGCGGGAATATCATATTCCCGCTACCGAATGATGTCGCACAGAGATATTTTTCCGAAATTCGGGTGGAATGTCCGGACGGAATATCTTGGGAATCCACAAATGCCAACAGGTCAGCTGTTTTATGCCCGAACAATGTTTTATTTGCCCGGCATATTCCGAAATCACGGTTTTAAAACAGTTTTTGCATTTCAGTATCAATATTTGAGACCGTCCGACAAATATTATTTTCCTGCGGCGCTCACTGATTTGCCAAGATATGCTGCATATACTCACAGTTTACACAACAGTTTTGTAATTAAAACCGACTATTCCTTTCCGGTAGCGTATCCCGATTTTAAGGCTGGCGCGATAGCCTATCTGAAAAGAATCAGAGGAAATCTGTTTTTCGATATGATTAACAACAATATACGCAAAAACAATCAAACAAAAATGAGCAGACAGTATATCTATGGCTTGGAATTGACGCTGGACATGCACGTACTGCGATTCCAGCTTGCGCCTGTAACACTGATGTTCAGAATTGGACTGCCCAATGCGGAAACATTAAAAAAACCAAATATCAATAATTTGAAATGGAATGTTACAGCCGGAATAAATTTATAAATTTATTATTGTTGAATTAAAAAAGAATTGATAATTTTGCAGAATGAAATTAAGCGTTGTCTTTATTCTAAATAAAACTGTGTCAACTTATTGTGTCTAAAATGGGAAAAATTATCGCAATTGCTAATCAGAAAGGAGGCGTTGGAAAAACAACAACCGCCATAAATGTTGCCGCAAGTCTGGCAGTAATGGAAAAAAAAGTTCTAATTATTGACGCCGACCCGCAGGCAAATGCTTCGTCCGGTCTGGGAATTGATATTGAAGGCGTTCAAAGCAGTATATATGAACTGCTTATAGGTAAAACAGCTATCAAGGATTCAATACTCGGTACCGAAATCAAGGGGCTGGATTTAATATCGTCGCATATTGATTTGGTAGGGGCTGAAATAGAGATGCTTAACCTGCCAGACAGAGAAAAAATCATGAAAAATGTAACGGACAAACTCAAAGAACTGTACGATTACGTTTTTATAGACTGCTCGCCGTCGCTTGGGCTAATTACCGTTAATGCTCTGACAGCCGCAAATTCCGTCATAATTCCTGTTCAGTGCGAATATTTTGCGCTGGAAGGTTTGGGTAAACTTCTTAATACTGTGAAACTTATACAGACAAGACTGAATCCGAAACTGGAAATTGAAGGATTTTTGCTTACAATGTACGATGCAAGGCTTCGTCTGGCAAATCAGGTAGTCGAGGAGGTCAGAAAACATTTCGGAACAATGGTATTTCAAACCATAATACAGCGAAACGTAAAACTCGGCGAGTCTCCCTCATACGGAAAACCGGTAGTTCTATACGATGCATCTTCCATCGGTACAGCAAATTATCTGAACATGGCAAAAGAAATTTTAAAAAATAACGAATCGAAAAAAGAATAAAATTCAGACTTATTTATATTTATTATGACAAAAAAAAATGCGTTGGGCAAGGGAATTGGGGCTTTGATTACCGATATTCAGATAGAACACGGAAAATTATCGGTCGAAAATACGGAAATCGACATCGATAAAATCGAAGCCAATCCTTCCCAGCCAAGAACTTCATTCGACGAAAACGCTCTGAATGAACTTGCCAGTTCAATTAAAGTACACGGAATAATACAGCCTTTGACTTTAAGAGAAACAGGCGAAGACAGGTATCAGATAATCAGCGGTGAAAGACGTTACAGGGCTGCCCGCATTGCAGGTTTGCAAACCATTCCTGCATATATCAGAACAGCCAACGACTCCGAAACGCTTGAAATGGCGCTGATTGAAAATATCCAGCGCGAAGACCTCGACCCGATGGAAATCGCATTTTCATACGATCGACTGATGAACGAATGTAGGTTTACTCACGAACAGTTGAGCGAAAGAGTTGGCAAAAAACGCGCAACCGTAACTCATTATCTGCGCCTTCTGTCTCTTGACGAAAACGTGCAACAGGCTATCAGAGAACATAAAATAAGTTTTGGACACGCCAAAACTCTTGCCGGTATTGCCGACCACAAACTGCAAAGCAAACTTGCAGAAAAAATCATAACAGAAGAACTTTCGGTACGCCAAATTGAAGAATTAGTAAATAAATTAAAACAGGACAAACAAAAAAGACAGGAAAAACAATCTCCGAAAACAGAAGAATTACCCGAAAGATTTTGTCTGCTGGTTGAATTATTAGAAACAAAATTCAATAATAACATAAATATCAAACGAAATACAAAAGGAGAAGGCAGTATAACAATAAATTTTTCTTCGGACGAGGAAATAGAGAATTTTATAAAAAGTTTAAGTATTTGACAGTAAACAATAAAAAAACATCTTTGGAAATGATTTTGTTGCGTTTGATTTCACTGTTCAGGTCAAACGCGCGTTTTTGTGCTGGCTGTAAAAAAATGGCGACAGTTGCTGTTTTTGCGGTTTTCTGTATCTTGAATCCTTTACAGATTAATTCTCAGGTAAATACTTTTTCGCAGGAAGAAACCGTTTCCGAAGAAGAGGAAAAAATCGAAGAACCCAAAAGAAGCCAGAATCTTATAAAAGGATTGAAAGGTATCGATTCTTTGTCGGCGAGCAGAGTTATGTTAACTTCAATGATTATTCCCGCTTATTCTCAGGCATATAACAGACAGTACTGGAAAATTCCCGTAATTTACGCCGGCGGAGCCGCTCTGATTTATGGCGGAATAACCAGCAAATCGCTATACGGCAAAACCGGCGATGCAAAATATCTGACTCAAAGCAATTTATTCTATACCGGCGCAGGTCTCCTCTATCTGGGCAGTTTGATTGACGGTCTGAGCAACTATAAAACGCCGCGCGACGAAATTGTGCCAATAAAAGCAACGCTGTTCTCAACTTTTTTGCCCGGACTGGGACAGGCGTACAATGGAGAATACTGGAAAATTCCACTCATTTATGGAGGATTTAGTTTTTTCTACTACTGGTTCGACCTGAACAACATGCAGTATAACCGTTTTCGTACAGCATACAATATGGAGTACGATTATTCTCAAGATGCAAGCAAGCCGCAAAGCGAATTTCATGGACGACTGTCCATTCAAAGTTTGAAAAATTATCGCGACACCTATCGAAGACAGCGCGATTATGCTATTTTGTATCTCGCTATTTTTTATGCTGTTAACATCATTGACGCTACCGTTTTCGCACATTTGAGCAATTTCGACGTCAGCGAAAATCTCTCATTCAATCTTTCTCCCGCCGTAATGCAGCAAAATATCCTGTTTGCACAAAATCCTCCAACTCCGGCGCTGGGACTGAATTTGAAAATAACGCTGAAATAGAGTTTAGAGTTTAGAGTTTAGAGTTTAGAGTTTAGAGTTTAGAGTTTAGAGTTTAGAGTTTAGAGTTTAGACATTAAAGTTTAGATATTATATATTAGATATCAGAGTTTAGAGTTTAGAGTTTAGAGTTTAGAGTTTAGAGTTTAGAGTTTAGAGTTTAGAGTTTAGAGTTGATGTATATAGTTGACTCACAGAACGCGCTGCGAATGGGCAGTTCGTGCTATTGCCTGAGATGGCATTGACGAACTGAGAATCTTTGAAAATAACGGACTTATTAATTATGCGAATCAGGAGTTAAAATGTCCTTTCAGGACAAAAATTTCATAACCGCAGGCGAGCGATAGCGTTGCCTACGGCTAAAAACGACAACAACAGACTGTCTGAAAGGCAGAACTCTATCGCAATAGAATTAATGTTTTGCCTTACAGGCAAAGATGAGAACGATTGTGCTACCGCAAACCGCGCTTCGCTTGTATGCGGTTATGAAAATTTAGCCCATTCGGGCTAAAATAACATTTTCAACCATTGATTCGCATTATTTGCCAAAACACAACCATATTTTTAAGATAATTTAATATTTTATAGTTACAGTTATTAAAAAACATCAAATTAACATATCTGTTTTATTGATAATTTCTTAGACATTGTTTACAGTTACTAAAATACAAAAAATGGCGCAATCAGCATGGATTACGCCATCTATGTAAAAAAGACTGGTTTTGTCAGTTCATATTTATTCTACATTTTGTACAGCTTTTCCTTCGTCGGAATCGGGGATTTTGTATGTAATCCATATTTTTCCGTTTTTGACCTGCAATATTCGCAGATACTGCAAACCTACCGTGACGGAATCGGTTCTGAGCGTCGGATTTGATTTTTCGCCCTGCGCCGTGTCGCCTTCCCATTCGATAAAATAGAATGTTTTACCATCGCGCGAAGCGTATCCTGTTTTGGTTTTTGCAGAAGAAAACAGATTTCCTCCAGCGTCAAAATAAAACAGATATTCGCCTTCCATATTTTTTACAGTTTTTTGTTCATCTGTTTCAAAACGTGGAGTTTCGTCGGCTTTAAACTGTTCGTATGGGTCGGAGGGAGCGGTTACGTTGACAGTAATACTTGCTTTGCCGCCGTCGGAACCGCTGACCGTAAGATTTGCGCTTCCTTCGGCAATACCTTCAACTGTTACTGTATCTCCGTAAACAGTAGCTGTCGCAACCGAAGACGAGGAACTGACAATGGTATATTTGGGCGTTCCCTTTGTAATTCTTACCATTACGCTTTTTCCTGCCTCCACTGTTACCTGAGAAACAGAAAATTCAGGCGTTACCGGAGCTGCCGGTTCAGGAACTTCTTCGCTGCAGGCAATTGCAAACAGCGCTATTATCGACGCTGTTATTATATTTTTACATATATTCTTCATAACTCTAATATATAAACTATAAATTCTAATATCTAATATCTAAACTTTAAACTCTAATTTACTTTTATGTATGTTTCAATTTTTGATTTTCCGTCTGACGTAAAGGCTTCTATCAGGAAAACGCCTTTTGTATCAGGTACGAAAGCCGTTTTTACTTCGCCGTTTACTTTGAAAACAGTGAAGTTTTCGGCGTTTTTGCCTTTAAGTTTCAACGGAATAGACGTGTTAGTCTGCGAATATTCTCTCTGTAATCCGTCAAAAACTGGCACAGGAATCTGCGCTTCTACCGTTACCGTACATGTTGCATTTTTGGCGCCGTCCTGAGTGGTAACGGTTATTGTTGCCGTACCTATACCGACAAAATTGACCATACCGTTATTGACTGTTGCCACGCCGGTATCGGACGAACTCCATGTTACTGTTTTGTTCGATGCGTTTGCGGGCTGTACGGTTGCCGTTAGCGTGTCGCTGCCGTCGATTTCTCCCAATAGCGATGCTAAACTTAGATTTACGCCTGTTACCGGCACAGAAGCAGGCAATACCTGTACGGTTATTGTTTTCGTTATTCCGCCGCCTGTTACAAAAACGTATCCGAAAAGCGTATCGACGATAGAAGTATTTTTTGCCGCCGTTATGGTGAATATTCCATTATTGCTGCCTTCTGTGCGCGAAACTGCAAGCCACGTATTGCTGACAGATACTGTCCATGTTTGATTGGAGACAACAGATATTGCAGAAGTCGTACCGCCGTCGGCGCCGAAAATGTACATGCTGGAATCCGACGAAAAGGAAAGCATAGCGGCAGGCGCCTGATGGACAAGTATTGTTCTTGTTATTCCGCCGCCTGTTATCGTAACGGTTGCATTGCGCTGAGATGTAGAAGTATTTGCCGCTGCCGTTATGTTCGTTGTATCTGTAATTAAAATACCGTTATGACCGCCGCCAGTTTGTGAAACTGTAAGCCACGATGCATTATTCTGTACTGTCCACGACTGATTTGAAGTAACGGTTATTGTAGTAGTACCGCCGTTTGCAGAGAAGGTGCAGGAATCGGGCAACACCGAAAGCATGACGGCAGGCGCCTGATAGACAGTTATTGTTCTTGTTATTCCACCGCCAGTTACAGTAATGTTTGCACTGCGCTGAGATGCAGAAGTATTTGTCGTAGCTGTTATTGTAAAAGTACCGTTATTACTGCCGCCAGTTTGTGAAACTATAAGCCACGATGCATTATTCTGTACTGTCCACGACTGATTTGAAGTAATGGTTATTGTAGTAGTACCACCGTTTGCAGAGAAGGTGCAGGAATCTGGCAACACCGAAAGCATGACGGCAGGCGCCTGATAGACAGTTATTGTTCTCGTTATTCCACCGCCAGTTACAGTAATGTTTGCACTGCGCTGAGATGCAGAAGTATTTGTCGTAGCTGTTATTGTAAAAGTACCGTTATTACTGCCGCCAGTTTGCGAAACTGTAAGCCACGATGCATTATTCTGTACTGTCCACGACTGATTTGAAGTAACAGTTATTGTAGTAGTTCCACCGCTTGCAGAAATATGACAGGAATCTGGCGACACATTAAACAAAGGAGCAGACTCCTGCCAGACAGGTATTGTTCTTGTTATTCCACCACCAGTTACAGTAATGGTTGCATTGCGCCATGATGCAGAAGTATTTGCCGTAGCTGTTACTGTAAAAGTACCGTTATTACTGCCGCCAGTTTGCGAAACTGTAAGCCACGATACATTATTCTGTACTGTCCACGACTGATTTGAAGTAATAGTTATTGTTGTAGTTCCACCGCTTGCAGAAAAAGTGCAACTGTCGGACACGGAGAGCGTGGGCGGTATATTGCCATTCTCTTCAAAAATATTGATAAAATCTTTCCATTCGTTGGCAGACATGTAGGCATCTGTTGAACCGACAGGAACGTACAGTTTGCATGTCGTTTTGGTTACGTTTTCAAATGCGTTTCCATAATAATCGCCTGTTGTCGGGGGTGTTGTGTTTTTACTGTGAATTTCCAACAGACTGTCACAATAATAGAAAGCACGACCACCAATAGAAGTAACGTTACTTCCAATAGTAACGACTGTTAATCCTCTGCAACCGGAAAAAGCATAAAAACCAATAGAAGTAACAGAATTTGGGATTATTAATGAGGTTAATCCACTGCAACCGGTAAAAGCCATATAGCCAATAGAAGTAACTGAATTTGGGATTGTTAATGAGGTTAATCCACTGCAACCGGAAAACAAACTATCGCCAATAGCAGTAACAGAATTGGAGATTGTTAACGAGGTTAAACCACTGCAATAGCTAAAAGCACCAGAACCAATAGAAGTAACCGAATTTGGGATTGTTAACGAGGTTAATCCACTGCAACCGGAAAATGCACCAGAACCAATAGAAGTAACAGAATTTGGGATTGCCAACGAGGTTAATCCACTGCAAACGGAAAATGCAGCAAGACCAATAGAAGTAACTGAATTGGGAATTGTTAACGAGGTTAATCCACTGCAACCGGTAAAAGCCATATAGCCAATAGAAGTAATACCGTTATTGATAATTACAGTACTGATATTAGAGCGTACACCGTACCATGGAGTACTGCTATAATTATAATTATCCATCGCTCCTGTTCCGCTGAAAGTAAGTGTGCCGTTGCTTAGAGTCGCAGTAATATTTTCGCCGGCTTGCCACGTTTGCCCGAATGAGTTAACAGCAAACAGGAGACAGACAAACATAAGCATTGCCTTTGCCTGTATTCCCCTACTCGTCGGCTTTTCGAACTCGCCCCGTTTTTTTGAGTGGTCTCCGGTCTCCACTGCGCCAAATATGTTCACGCGCCGATGTTTTAAAAACTTGTACATATAAAAATAATTTATTAAATATTCTATTTCTATTTCTATGCCTACTTCTTATAGAATTTTCGGCTTGTTCTCCTTTATTTATTATTTTCGTGAAAATCATACAATAAAAAAAGCGGACTTACTATCCGGCATTGAGGTTGTGAGAATTACCCGTACTACAAATAAATAAATCCGCATTGCTGCGGCATTTTTACTGTTTCCGTAGTACTCTGAAACTTCTCACATTTCAATGACAGGAATTTAGCAAAACGCTAATCTATATGTCCTAATAATGCGCTTTTATGCGCTTTTTTCTTATATCATAATTTTATACATTTCTTAATATCGTATATTTAAAATTTTTACTTAAAATTGCGCCGCAAAGATAAAAATAAATTTTAAATACAGCAAATTTTTAACATGACGGGGGTGCAGTTAAATTTTGGAGGTGATGTAAAAAGTATGCTGACGCCGGTTAATCCCGAACCCGATTTTCCAAAATCGTGCTTGTAGCGCACTTCGGCAGAATAAATCCGGTAAGGCTTGCTCTGCTCGTTCAACAGATTTTCGTCGGAAACTAAATTGCCGTCGCCGTTCTTATTCAAATAGTGTAGAAAATCTTTTGTATCATATTGATACTGATTGTTATAATCGGCAAGCAATGTTATTTTATTTTTTCCCAGACTGTCCAGTAACAGTTCGTAATTTACTGTAAATGAATAGCTATACATATCCTGTTCGGTTTGATGGCTGTTTTGTGTAGCGCTGACGTCTGTCAAGCGGTTTCCAGAAACAGCAGTTGTTTGATCAAAGCGTTCATCTTTACCCCAATACATATAATACGCATTTAAAATCAATTTGTTATAATGGTTGAAATTATAATTTAAAGTCAAATCCGTAGAATAATTATGGTCAAAAATCGTATCCTTTCCTGCTGTTTGATAATTTATTAAATTTACAAAATCGCGCGAATTTTCCTCAACGTATGACAGCCATTTCGATTTTTCAGCGCTAAAAGCAAGCTCTGCTCCGAATTTTCCTTTTCCGTACATTAAATTAAAATAGGGTGCAACGCCTCCATAATTTTGATAAAGAGCTGCCGTACTGACAGTTCCTCTCCATCCTTCGTCAATAATACGTTTTGTTACAATGCGTATTACGCCGCCTGCGCCTGCGGCAGAAAATTCGGCTGACGCATTTTGCATGATTTCAATTTTACTGATATTTTCGGAGCGAATATTTTGCAGGTATTTCATCAATGCTTCGCCCTGCAAATTTATCAGTCGGTTATTGATATAAACCGCTACTCCGCTTCTTCCACTGACGGAAATTCCACTGTTTGAAGCCCATACGCTTGGGAGCTGATTGAGCAGCGATTCTACAGTATTGCCATTTGCAGCCATACTGTGTTCAATATCAGCAATATACATTCCCTTTTCAAAACGGATTTTTGGTTGTTGAGCTACTACCAATACCTCCTTCATTTGTATTGTATTCGTTTTCAGGGTAATATCGCCCAAATCCTGCCTGCTGTCGCTGTTCAGTATTATGGTAAACGATTCATAACCTAAAAAGCTGATTTTTAATAAATAATCGTTTTCTGTTTTATCTGTCGTTATCAAGAAAATACCATTCTCATCAGTTGTTGCACCGACGACAAATACGCTGTCGGGTAATGCAAGCAAAGTAACATTGGCAAACACAACCGGCTGCCTGTTCTCATCAATTACTTTGCCGATAAAAGTCTGCGCTGGTAAAAATCTGCTTATCAACAATAAGATAATAATATAAAATAATGTTCGCATAATTTTATATGTTTTTTTTTAATTAATCAATAACTCTGTGAAAAATCGTTAAAATTTATCGTAAAATAACTAAAAAAAATTACAACAAACAACATTTTTTTCTAAAAAATTATATTTATTTATCAATCAGTATATTATATCCGTAATCAGGGGCTGCTGTTAAACTCCGTCATGTAAAATTTTGCAGGATTTTTCAATAAAAATGAGCAGTTTGTCATATTTTTCACTAAATCGACAATCATAGTCCAATATTTAGATTCAAAATATAAGAAATACGCATCAGGGGTTAAAAACATTTTTTTAGCTCGAATGGGCTTAATTTTCATAACCGCATACAAGCGAAGCGCGGTTTGCGGTAGCACAATCGTTCTCATCTTTGCCTGTAAGTCAAAACTCCAACAAGGGGTTGCAAGCCCTTGTTAAACCGCAGACAATGCTATTGCTCGCCTGCGGTTATGAAAATTTTATCCTTTCAGGACATTTTTACTTCTGATTCGCATTATTTACTCAAATTGTTGGACTAATAAATTAGGATTTAAGAAATTTCAATGTAAAGCAAAACCAAAAAAAGGAAATATGCAAAAAAGATTCTGCTTGAAAGAACATATCTTTGTATGAATCAGATGAGTTTAATATCTTTTCTGCACAGCTTCAATTGTTTAGATCTTAATTTCTGTCAAAATATTCTCTTATCAGTCGGGCGATTTTGGCTCCGACAATTTTGGCGAGTTCTTCTTCCGGCGCTGATTTTATTGCCGAAACTGTTTTTAATTCGGTCATCAGTTTTTGCAGCGAAGTTGCTCCAACACCTTTGATTTTCAGCAATTCAGAGTTGATAAAATTTCGACTTCTTTTGTTTCTGTGAAATTCTATTCCGAAACGGTGGGCTTCGTCGCGTATGTGCATCAGAACTTTCAGAGTTTCCGAATTTTTGTTCAGATGCAGCGGAACACTGTCGTTGGGGAAATATATTTCTTCCAGACGTTTTGCAAGTCCGAGAACCGGAATTTTATCGAGCAAATTTAATTTTTCGAGACTGTTGACAGCGGCGTGCAACTGACCTTTACCTCCGTCTATAACAATCAGTTGAGGCAAAGGTCTGTTTTCTTCCGTCAACCGGCTATAACGGCGATACACGATTTCTTCCATCGAAGCAAAATCGTCGGGACCAGTAACTGTTTTGATATTAAAATGCCGGTATTCGCTTTTTGCAGGCTTGGCGTTGATAAAAACCACGCAGGCGGCAACAGGGTTCGTTCCCTGAATGTTTGAATTGTCGAAACATTCGATTCTGTACGGCAGCTCTGTCAGACGCAAATCCGATTTTATGGTGTTCAAAATTCTGTTCGTATGCTTTTCGGGATCGGTTTTTTCGAGATATTTGAGTTTTTCGAGACAGTATGCTTTTGCGTTTTTTTCCGACAGTTCAAGAAGTTTCTGTTTTTCGCCGCGACGTGGAACCGTATATGTTTTTCCGTCGAACAGAATGTCGGGCATAAACGGCACAACAAGTTCGTCCGACAGCAGGTCGAACCGCTGTTTTACCTCTGCAATAAACATGCTCAGGATACTTTCCTTTTCCTCTTCTATTCCAAATCTCATTTCAAGCGTATATGCCTGTATAACAGAGCCGGCGACAACTCTCATGAAATTTGCATACGCCGCGCCTGCGTCAATATGCAGCGAAAAAACATCGACGTCGTTTGTTGCAGGACTGACAATGACAGATTTTGACTGATAGTTTTTCAGCCGCATCAATTTTTCTCTGATTTTTTCGGCTTCTTCAAAGTTGAGATTTTTTGCCGCCAGATTCATTTTTTCAGACAGCGTTCCAACGACATCTTGTATCTTTCCCCTGATAATTTTTGCTGCCTGCTCTATCGTTTCCCCATATTCGTCAACGCTTTGAAGCCCCATGCACGCGCCCCTGCATCTGCCGATATGGTAATCGAGGCAAACGCCGTATTTTTTTCTGGCAATTGCCGACGGCGACAGGTTAAGTTTGCACGACCTGAGCGGATAAATATCCCGTATCAGTTCGAGCAGCGTTTTCACCATTCCGATTGAAGCAAACGGTCCGAAATACTGCGAACCGTCGCGCACCTTTTTGCGGGTAAGAAATATGCGCGGAAACTGCTCGTTTTTTATACATACCCATGGAAAAGTCTTATCGTCTTTGAGCAGAACATTGTATCGTGGCTGATGTTCTTTTATCAGATTGTTTTCGAGCAGCAGCGCATCAATTTCAGTTATTGTTACTATATGCTGAATATCGCATATTTTTCGCACCATTATTTGACATTTGGCGCTGTTGTCCCGTTCAAAAAAATAACTCAAAACACGTTTTCGCAGGTTTTTTGCTTTTCCGACATATATTATCACACCCGAAGCGTCAAGAAACCTGTAAACACCCGGACTGTCAGGCAATGCTCCGGCTTTTTCCTTCAATATAACGACACTGTTCTGCATATCAATAAACTATCTGAAATGCAAATATAGCATAAAATTTTGAGATTACATACAAAATGTATAAAAAAAGCCGACAATTCGCTACATGCGATTTTACTGACGGGAATTTATACACGTATATTTTTTGAAACAGGGCATGTTTTTGACAGCCTGTCAAGCCTCGACCGGTATAGCTGAAAATATTTTTTCGACATATAACTTTTTATTAGCATTTATGTAAATTTATTTGAGTATGTACTGGCTTTCAGCCAGATATATGCTTGCCAATATCATATTTAATTTTACATAAACTCTATTGTACTTTTCCCCTGTAAATTATTTCAAAGAACGCGATATTCTAATATCAGGTTATTGGATTGACGGATTGGCGAGCTGTTTCTCAACCAATTTTTATACGTTTGTGTGTAATTTTAAGATTTTATGCTACCTTTGCGCGTTTATTGAAAGTGGCGGAATATTCGACAGTATTGTTTTTCCCAGCCATTTTGTTAAAATAACGTTTATTTTTTATGAATATGGATAGAGAAAGAATAGAATATCTTAGAAAAGAACTCGACAGACTGAATTACGAATATTATGTTCTGAACAGTCCTGCGGTGGACGATTTTTCTTACGACAGTCTGATGAATGAACTTGTCGAACTTGAAAAACTGTATCCCGAACTGCAATCGTCCGAGTCGCCGACACAAAGAGTTGGCAGCGATATTGTCAAAGAATTTGCGCAGGTGAAACACCGCTATCCGATGCTGTCGCTGAGCAATACTTATTCGAGAGAGGAAATCGAAGATTTTGATTTGCGAATAAAAAAGGATACAGGAATACAGAATGTCGAATATGTCTGCGAACTGAAATTCGACGGAACAGCCATCGGGCTGACTTACAGAAACGGCGTTCTGGCGCAGGCTCTTACGCGCGGCGACGGCGAACAGGGCGACGATGTTACCGCAAATGTCCGCACGATAAGAAGTATTCCGCTGCGACTGACCGGCGACGACTATCCTGCCGAGTTTGAAATCAGAGGCGAAATATTTATGCCGCTTGCCTCGTTTGAACGCCTTAACCGTGAACGCGAAGAGAAAAATCAGCCGCTGTTTGCAAATCCGCGCAACGCCGCCGCCGGTACTCTGAAAATGCAGGATTCGGCAGAAGTCGCAAAACGCGGTCTCGACTGTTTTCTATACTTTATTTTAGGCGACAGTCTGCCGTGCGACAACCACTACGATAACATGCAGAAAGCATTTTCGTGGGGTTTCAAAATTTCGCCGCAAATGGTAAAATGCAATTCGATTGATGAAATCGCCGAATTTTTGACGCGCTGGGATACGGAACGCAAAAATCTCCCCTACGATACCGACGGCGCGGTTGTGAAAGTCAACAGTCTTGCCCTGCAAAACGAAATGGGGCTGCGATCCAAATCGCCGCGCTGGGCTGTGGCATATAAATTCAGGGCTGAACAGGCATACACGCCGCTTCTGTCAATCGACTATCAGGTTGGACGGACGGGCGCAGTTACTCCCGTCGCAAATCTTCAGCCGGTGCAGCTTGCCGGTACGGTCGTCAAAAGAGCGTCGCTGCACAACGTCGAGCAAATCGAACTGCACGATATTCGCATTGGCGATACCGTTATTGTGGAAAAAGGCGGAGAAATAATTCCGAAAATTGTCGGAGTCGATAAAAGCAGGCGACCGGACGGATGCAAGCCGCTGATTTACGCCGAATTTTGCCCCGTATGCGGAACAAAACTCGTAAAACCGCAGGGCGAAGCAAAACACTACTGCCCAAACGACGCCGGATGCCCGCCGCAAATTCTTGGAAAAATCGAGCATTTTGTAAGCCGGAAAGCCATGAATATCGACGGAATAGGCGAGGAAACCGTTGATATGATGTTTGAAAAGGGATTGATTAAAAACATTGCCGACCTGTACGACCTTAAAAAAGAACAGATTGTTAACCTTGAACGTATGGGAAGCCGTTCGGCTGACAATATTCTCGAAGGTCTTGAAAAATCGAAGGAAGCGCCTTTTGCCAGAGTACTGTACGCGCTTGGAATACGCTACGTTGGCGAAACAACGGCTAAAAAAATAGCCGCTGCTTTCAGCTCTATCGACGATATAAAAAACGCTTCTATCGACAAACTCATGCAGGTCGATGAAGTGGGCGAACGCATTGCCCAAAGTTTGACCGCATATTTTGCCGACAGTCAAAATCTTGAAATTATCGAACGCCTGAAAGCCGCAGGTCTCAATTTTATGTCGGACAGCAACGGAATGGAACTGCTGTCGGACAGGCTGCTGGGAAAACACATCGTGATTTCGGGAAATTTCAGCCGCCCGCGCGACGAAATGAAAAAACTTGTCGAACTGCACGGCGGTAAAAATGTTAGCGGCGTTACTTCCAATACCGATTATTTGATTGCCGGCGACAAAATCGGTCCCGCGAAACTTCAAAAAGCCGAAAAACTGGGTACAAAAATCATTGATGAACAGGAATTTTTATCAATTATCAATTAATAATTGACAATTGATAATTGATAATTGATAATTGATAATTGACAATTGATCTTCTGAGAGGTTTTTGTGTTTGTGGGTGATACCGATCTCTATTGATATGATTTCCATGACGGGAAATTCTGGAACGGTAATATGCCGACATGTTTCTTTATGTCATCTGTCCATTAACCGAATTATGGCGTCCATTTCTTTTTGGACTTTTTCAGCTTCGCGCGAAGCTGTTTCGGCAAAAGTTGGCGTACTGTCGGCATACAGTATTGCCCGCGACGAATTGACTATCAGCCCGCAGTGTTTGTTCATGCCATATTTTGAAACATCTTCCAGACTGCCGCCCTGAGCGCCTATTCCGGGTACGAGCAGAAAACTGTCGGGAACTATTTTTCTGACGTCGGCAAGCATTTCGGCTCTGGTTGCGCCAACAACGTACATTATGTTTTCGCCCCATTCTTTCGATACCGACATTACTTTTTCAAAAAGTCTGAGTCCGTTTTTATCTTCCGAATATTGAAAATCGTTTGCCGACGGGTTTGAAGTCAGAGCGAGCAGTATGCTCCATTTGTTTTTATATTTCAAAAACGGCGCAACCGTATCAAAACCCATATATGGAGACAGCGTTACAGCGTCAAAATCAAATGTTTCAAAAAAAGTTTTTGCATACATCTCCGAAGTGTTTCCAATATCTCCGCGTTTGGCGTCGGCAATTAAAAATATTTCGGGATATTTTTTACGGATATATAAAACTGTCTTTTCCAACGATTTCCAGCCTTCGATTCCAAGCGATTCGTAAAAAGCGATATTTGGTTTGTATGCAACTGAGTATATAGCTGTTGCATCAATTATGGCTTTGTTGAAACTGAAAACCGGATCGGCTTCGGACTTTATACAGTGTGGAATTTTATTTACGTCGGTATCCAGTCCTACGCACAGGTAACTTCCTTTCTTTTTTATTTGCTCTGATAATTCGCCTGTATTCATGATTTTATCAATCCTTTTCCATGTTTTTTCATCAAACCGTTCTTTTCAAAATATTCGACAAGTTTGTCAAGAACGCCGTTAATAAAAACTCCGCTGCTTGGCGTGCCGTAATAATGAGAGAGTTCGATATATTCGTCCAGAGTAACTTTTACCGGAATACTGGGAAATTCCATCAATTCTGAAATTCCCGTTACCAGAATCAGAGCGTCCATCATTGCAATCCGTTCAATGTCCCACGATGGCGTGTAAAGGTCTATTAATTCATTGTATTTCTTGAAATTATTGACTGCGTGCCTGAACAGTCGAATTGCAAATTCGGCGTCGTCTTCGTTTTTATACAGAGGCATGAGGTTAAAACCTGTATTTTCTTTAATTTTTGTAACTGTGCGTATAATTACGCTTACTACAAATTCCGGTTCGTCTGTCCAGTAAATACTTTGTTCTTCCAGCATTGAATAAAGGTCTTCAAAATTCTCAAATTCTTCAGTTAAGATATTAATTACAAGTTTTTTATCTTCACTGAATGAAGTGTCTGGATTATTCATGTAACTCAGGAAATAATCTTTTGTCGCCATATTTGCATACATTTTTCCAATAATGCTTTTTGCTTCGGCAACAAACAGGGAATTTTTAGACATAAAAGTCATCAGTTCTCTGTTTTCGGAAATTTGTTTGACAAGTTTATTATTGATAAATTTAGTATTCGGATTTTTTTCAGCCTCCGTAGGCAGATATTTTTGACGCCCCTTGTCAATTTTTTCCTGCGCATATTCCTGAAGCATCGGTAAAAAACAAAACAGATATTTGTATTGTTCATACGTTTTTTCGATGCTTAAAATCAACTCTTTTTCTGTCACATTCATTGAACTGTTTGCGACAACATGACCGTAAAGTTCCTTTATAACTTTAATTCTCAACAATCTTCTACTGATCATTACTAAATTAATTACGCCGCAAAGGTAGTTAAATTAATTGAATAAACATAATACACTGTTCTGCACCAAAAAACATGTAAGCTCATTAACGCCGTGCGTTTCAAACTGTCGCGAGTATAAAATAACCGCGTCGAATACTTTTTAAAATGTACTTGCAATGCTTTTCGACAGGCTTTACGAGAAGTCAATTTATCCATTTCTACAATCTGAAATTAGCCTTTTTTTATCCGATATGTACAGATTCAAATATTTTGCGTAAATTTGCAGTCCGATAAATGTCGATAATAATGTAAAGAATTGTACTGAATATAAATATAAATATAACTGTAAATAAAATTATGGAGTATCAGAAACAACATCATTACAGCGGCTTAACCAATGCTCAGGTTACAGAAAGCCGCAGACTGCACGGCGAAAATATTTTGACGCCGCCGAAAAAAGAATCGCTGTGGTTGCAGTTTTTTGAAAAATTTACCGATCCGATTATTATTATCCTGCTCGTTGCGCTCGCGCTTTCGACAGGAGTATCATGCTACGAATATTTTGCGGTAGAAGATAATTTGGGAGTCTTCTTTGAACCCGCAGGCATTTTAATTGCCGTTCTGCTGGCAACCGTTGTCGGGTTCTGTTTTGAAGTAAGCGCCAACAAAAAGTTTGAAATACTTAACAAGGTAAACGACGACACGCTGTTGAAAGTAATTCGCAACGGCAAAATATTCCAACTGCCGAAAAAAGAAATCGTAGTCGGCGACATTGTTTTGCTTGACACGGGCGAAGAAATTCCTGCCGACGGCGAACTGCTCGAAGCTGTTTCGATGCAGGTAAACGAATCGACGCTTACCGGCGAACCAGTCGCAAGAAAAACAACAAATTCCGCCAACTTCGACGCTAATGCCACCTACCCGTCAAATCATGTGCTGAGAGGTACAACCGTAGCCGATGGACACGGAGTAATGCGCGTATTGAAAGTGGGAGACGCAACCGAATACGGCAAGGTATATGAAGGCGCTCAAATCGACAACAGCGTCGAAACCCCGCTAAACATACAGCTGAACCGTTTAGCCGGCGCAATTACAACGGCAAGTTACATCATTGCGGCGCTGATTATTGGCGGACGGCTGTTTACGTATTTTGCCGGACCGGAAGTCTTTGACTGGATTAAATTCGGAGGCTATCTGCTGAAAACGGTCATGATTGCCGTAACGGTTATTGTTGTCGCCGTGCCGGAAGGTTTGCCAATGAGCGTAACACTGAGTCTGGCTCTGAGCATGAAACGTATGCTTTCGACAAACAATCTTGTCCGGAAAATGCACGCCTGCGAAACTATGGGCGCGACAACGGTTATCTGTACCGACAAAACAGGCACGCTTACGCAAAATCAGATGAAAGTTTATCAGTCATGCTTTTACAGTCTGAAAGACCAGACGCTTGGCGACGACGATGCAAGTCATCTTGTTATTGAAAGTATTGCCGTCAATTCTACGGCTCATCTCGACGTTTCAAAATCGAATGTAATAAAAGTACTGGGCAACCCGACCGAAGGCGCTCTGCTGCTGTGGTTACAGGAACATGGTATAAACTATCTGCCTCTGCGCGAAAATACAAAAATTATCGAACAGCTCACGTTTTCGACAGAGCGTAAATACATGGCTACCGTTGCAGAATCGACAGTGTTTGAAGGTAAAAAAATACTTTATATAAAAGGCGCTCCCGAAATTGTGCTGGCGCTCTGTCCGTACATAATTGTTGACGGAAAACAGACTGAAAAGGAAAAGCAGCACGTCGAAGCCGTTGAAGCGCAGCTGTTGCAGTATCAGAATCAAGCCATGCGAACGCTCGGATTTGCATGTATGACTGTTGAAGACGATAAACCGTGCATTGACGGCAACACACTGTCGGCAAACATGAAACCTGTATTTACGGGTATAGTCGCCATTTCTGACCCGATTCGTCCCGACGTACCGCAAGCTGTTGCAAACTGCATGAACGCAGGCGTCAGCATAAAAATCGTTACCGGCGATACGCCCGGAACAGCCATTGAAATCGGCAGACAGATAGGTTTGTGGACAGACTACGAACCAGAATCTCACCACATTACAGGAGCAGAATTTGCCGCAATAAACGACGACGAAATGCGACATCTGATACCAAATATAAAAATCATATCTCGCGCCAGACCGATGGACAAACAGCGATTGGTCAGGCTTTTACAGGGAAACGATCAGGTAGTAGCAGTTACAGGCGACGGAACAAACGACGCGCCAGCCCTGAACGCCGCTCATGTGGGGCTGTCGATGGGCGACGGCACTTCGGTTGCAAAGGAAGCCAGCGACATAACCATTATCGACAACTCATTCGGCAGCATTTCGAGAGCCGTAATGTGGGGACGCTCTCTGTACAAAAATATTCAGCGTTTTATACTGTTTCAAATGACTATAAACGTCGCCGCATGTTTGATTGTTCTCATCGGCGCATTTCTTGGAACAGAATCGCCGCTGACAGTTACGCAAATGCTGTGGGTAAATCTTATAATGGATACATTTGCTGCTCTGGCTCTCGCATCGCTGCCGCCAGACGTAAAAGTAATGACCGACAAGCCGCGCAAAACGTCCGACCATATTGTCAGCAGGTCAATGGCAATATGTATTTTCAGCGTAGGAATATTTTTTGTCCTGCTTCTTTTCGGACTGTTACAGTACTTCAAACATGCAGAAATCAGCTCGATTATGCAGTTCGATTTGACAGCCTTCGGACAGTGTTTCCTTAATTTCAACAAAACGCCGGAAAACAGCCTTTCGACATACGAACTTTCGCTGTTTTTTACAATATTTGTAATGTTGCAGTTCTGGAACATGTTTAACGCAAAAGCATTTATGAGCGGCAGATCGGCATTTTACGGACTAAACCGGTGCGCCGGATTTCTGATTATTGCTGCTGCTATTCTGGCAGGACAGGCGCTGATTGTAACCTTCGGCAGAGAAATGTTCAACGTCGAACCTATACAGATTATGGACTGGCTGGTTATTACCGTCGCAACGTCGGCTGTTTTGTGGGCAGGAGAACTATTCAGGCTATTCAGCTTTAAAAAATAAATTTTCGTTTCAACGCGGACGATTTTACGAAATCGTCCGCTTTATTTATTATCTCGCCAACATTTAATATTATTATTCGATTATGAGACTGAAACTGCTTGTTTTGCCTGCGGTATTACTTTTTGCCGTAAACGCTGTTTTTTCACAGAACGACAGCGTACATGTTTCGGAATATCTGACCGTCAAACGCACGGACAGTAAAAAATGGACTGAACGTTTCCAGAACGATATAAACCGATACATCGACGATAACAGAAAAATGAAAGACTTTTCCTGTGATGTGCTGTTTCTCGGAAGCTCTTCAATTAATATGTGGGACAGCATTTATTCAGACATGTCGCCGCTGAAAGTAATACGACGCTCATACGGCGGAGCTGCAATTCGCGACATGTTATACAACTACAATACCATAGCGCGTGGATATAAACCCAAAAGCATTGCTCTTTATGTTGAAAACGATTTGTGCAACTGTCGGGAAGACATACCGGAGTATGAAATCTTCGATTTGTTCCGCGTCTTTACGCAACGTATCAGGCGCGACTATCCAGAAACGCCGTTTTTCATTATTTCACTGAAACCTTCTTTTGCTCGCGAAACTGTAAGAGATAAACAGATAATTGTAAACCGTCTGCTCCGTACATACGCCGAAAATACCTCCGGCGTATATTTCATAGATATTACCGAAAGCATGTACGACGGAAACGGAAATCTTAGACAAGATATTTTTCTACCAGACAGTTTGCATCTGAACAGAAAAGGTTATGAAATATGGACTTCCATTATTAAACCTGCAATAGCAGAGAAAACGGAGCTGAACTGTAAATAAACAAATATCGCTGTTTCAATGACGGGTTGCGTCATTGAAAGCGCATATCATTACAAACGATATACATTATATATATAACATAATCAACATGAAGAAAATAATTTATCTTATTGCAACGCTTTCAATCAGTGTTGCCATGCACGGACAGAAAAGCGAACCGCTGCGCTTCAACAGTGAAGGAAAGTTCAAGATAGTGCAGTTCACCGACATTCACTACAATCCGCAGCCCGATGGTACGGGCGATTACGATGTCGAAGCAATGCTTTCCAAAGTCATAGAAGCAGAAAAACCCGACCTTGCAGTTTTTACCGGAGACATTGTGGGAGGAAGACCGCAGAAGGACGGTTGGAATACCGTACTGAAAGCGGTTATCGACAGAAAGATACCCTACGCAGTAGTAATCGGCAATCACGATGATGAAGGAGATTGGAAACGACCGCAGATAGCCGAATACCTCAGCCATCTGCCATACTCGCTGTTCACTTCCGGTCTGGAAACGCTCAAAGGCTACGGAAACTACACCCTCGATGTGCTTGGAAATGACGGCAAACCTGCTGCAATTCTCTACTTTATGGATTCCAACGCATACGCAAAACTCGACGGGCATCATGGCTCAGGATACTTCGCCTTCAACCAGGTCGAATGGTACAGAGAAACAAGTCGGGAGCTAACGAAAAATAACGGCGGACTCCCCTACCCTGCCCTTGCGTTCTTCCACATTCCACTTCAAGAATATGCAGCCATGCACGACACCACGCGAATATATTTCAAACGCACCGACAGAACAGTTACAGGCGACCGCAAAGAGCCTGAGTGTCCGGGCGTTCTCAACACAGGAATGTTTGCAGCTATGGCTGAGGCAGGCGACGTAATGGGGACTTTCGTCGGGCATGACCATGTCAACAATTACATCGGCTGCTACGGAGGAATAGCACTCGCATACGGGTGCTACTCAGGCAGTTATTCCCGACTGCTGCAATACAGGAAGATGCTCGCCGAAGCATACGCACATACATCATTCAAATACCCAGATGTTCAGGCAAAAGAAGGCACAATGCCCGGCGTGGGCGGACGTGTTATCGAGCTGCACGAGAACCGTCGCAGCTTCGACACATGGCTGCGGTTAGCCGACGGAGACACACTATATCGTGTCAATTATCCGAATACATTCAATATAAAATAATCTTTAAATGATGATTAAACATTTACACACATTAATTAAACATGCACACACAAACATGCGACTGTTAATTACAGGCATTTGCATTGTTACCGGACTGACGGCGTGCCGACAACCCCGCATCTTTACGCCGGGCGAACTGTGGCTCGACAACAACGGTACTCACATCAACGCACACGGCGGAGGCATGCTGTACTGTAACGGAAAATATTACTGGTATGGCGAACACAAGATTGAAGGCTCTGCCGGCAATGTCGCCAATGTTGGCTTCCACTGCTACTCGTCGAAAGACCTATGCCGCTGGACGGACGAGGGAATCGTACTCAAAGTAGAACCGGAAGGCTCTCACAGCGACATCGAAAAAGGCGCCATAATGGAACGACCAAAGGTGATTTACAACAAAAAGACAAACAAGTACGTCATGTGGTTTCACCTCGAACCGAAGGGTATCGGATATTCAGGAGCGCGGAGCGGACTGGCTGTAGCCGACGCGCCGACCGGACCATTCACATACGTCAAATCGCTGCGTCCCAACGCAGGATACCTGCCTGCAAACTATACCGACGAGCTTAAATCCGTTCCAGTATCTGCAAAACAGCAGTATTCAGGAGGCGGACTGCCACAGCACCCC
The DNA here is from genome assembly GCA_031257315.1 of Prevotellaceae bacterium. GTDB lineage: Bacteria > Bacteroidota > Bacteroidia > Bacteroidales > UBA932 > JAIRLF01. The sequence goes on along the minus strand of JAIROW010000126.1, from coordinate 1,025 downwards.
GATTCGCTCAATATCGTAATGCGCGACTATGAAAACGGGCAAATGGCACGCGACATGACCCTGTTCGTTGACGACGACAACAAAGCCTATCACATCTACGCATCAGAAGATAACAGCACGCTACATATAGCCCTGTTGTCGGACGACTATCTGTCGCACACCGGAACATACTTCCGCCTCTTTACCGGACGGTTTATGGAAGCGCCAGCAATGTTCAGGCGCAACGGGAAATATTATCTAATAATGTCAGGCTGCACAGGCTGGGCGCCAAATGCAGGACGCTCAGCCGTAGCCGAATCAATCTTCGGAACATGGAAAGAGCTTGAAAACCCGTTCAGAGGCAACGACGCCGACCTGTCGTTCCATTCGCAAAGCACATACATACTGCCAGTCGAAGGCAAACACACACAGTTCATCTACATGGGCGACCGCTGGATGCCCGGCAATGCCATCGACGGACGATATATATGGCTGCCAATGCGTTTTGAAGGCGACCAGCCAGTTATCGAATGGAAAGACAGGTGGGAACTGTAACACACTAAACACCGCTAATATAAAAATTCACCGCTGAAAACATCAGCGGTGAATTTTTTATATATAAACAGCCAATCAATATTATACACTATATATCAACCACATAAGGTGAGACACTCAAACCGCATAAGGTGAGACACTCAAACCGCATAAGGTGAGATACTCCCACCGCATAAGGTGGGACACTCCCACCGCATAAGGTGGGACACTCCCACCGCATAAGGTAGGACACTCCCACCAAATGAGGGTGATATAAACAACATGGTAAGATATTGTGAAATGAATATTCAAGACAGCAATATACTTTCAGGTATCGATTAATTCCTTAATATTTTTTGCGTCGTCATAAAATGCAAAACCGCAGACAACAAATTGTTGTCTGCGGTTTCTTTGTTCAACCGAGATTATTTTCTTTTTGCGAATTGCCAGCGACCGAGTTCCTTATTGCTGAAAACGTCGTCTGCAACAATTTCAAGTTTGTTTCCATCGAC
>JAIROW010000230.1 GCA_031257315.1 Prevotellaceae bacterium | reverse complement strand
ACGGTCGTTGACCGGCGGAAGAAACAGTCCGACGATAACGCTGCCTGTAAAGGCAGAACCCTGTGTATCTGAAAATATTCAAGTTCTGGCTTTCAGCCAGTTTTTTGGGATTATGTTTGTCCGTATGTCAAACGACATACGGTTATGAAAATTCTGGCTTTCAGCCAGTATATACTCAAATAAATTTAAATAAACTCTAATTGCCTGAAAACCAATATTTGAAAATGATGTAGTTTGTTTCATAACAGCCGCTCAAAAAAAATGGTTTGTCCGGAATTTTGGAAAATTTGTTAAAATGATTTTTATGTTTTAATGAAAAATATTAACTTTGCAAATAATTTTATATGAAAAATTATAGTTTTGTATGGTAAAGTATAAGCGTATATTGCTTAAAATGAGTGGAGAATCGATTGCCGGCAGAAATGATTCGGGTATATCTTCCGAAATTTTGTCGTGCTATTCTTCGGAAATAGCACAGGTTGTAAAAGCCGGAACTCAGGTTGCCGTCGTTGTTGGCGGCGGTAATATTTTCAGAGGACTTGAAGGTATCGGAAAAGGTTTCGACAGAGTCAGAGGCGACAGCATGGGAATGCTCGCAACCGTAATTAACAGTATCGCCGTCCAGTGCGCTCTTGAAAGCGCAGGGCTGAAAGCGGTGGTTCTCACCTCTATACGTATGGAGCCGGTAGGCGAATATTATTCGAGCGCAAAAGCAATAAAATATCTCGAAGAAGGATATGTAACAATTATTGCAGGCGGAACTGGAAATCCATATTTTACAACCGATTCGGCGGCGGCGTTGCGCGGAATTGAACTCAAAGCAGATATACTGTTAAAAGGAACACGTGTAAACGGCGTATATACAGCCGACCCCGAAAAAGACCCCAACGCCCTGAAATACGACAGTCTTAGCTTTGACGAAGCATACGGTAAAGGGCTGAAAATAATGGATTTAACGGCATTTTCGCTGTGCAGGGAAAATGCACTGCCAATTATAGTATTTAATATAAATATGGCAGGAAATCTCAGAAAGGCAGTGTCGGGAGAACTGGTCGGAACAATTATTGAATAACATAAAATAAAAAAATAAGCACACATGGATATAAATAAAACCAAAGAAGTTATAAATTCGGCAGAAAGTAAAATACGTAAAGCCATAGAGCATCTGGAAGCAAACCTTGTCGGAATCCGTGCCGGTAAGGCTAACCCCGCGCTGTTCAACCAAATAATGGTCGAATATTATGGAAATCCGACGCCGCTGCCGCAGGTTGCCGGTATCACATCGCCAGATGCGAGAACCATACTGCTGCAACCGTGGGAAAAAAGTATGATTCACCCCATCGAAAAGGCTATAATGCAGGCAAATATAGGATTTACGCCGCAAAATAACGGAGAAACAATCAGAATAAACGTGCCTCCGCTGACAGAAGAACGGCGCAAAGATTTGGTAAAACAGGCAAAACATGAAGGAGAAAATGCCCGTATAAGCCTGAGAAATACCCGCAGAGAAGCAATTGAAACTGTAAAAAAACTTCAAAAAGAAGGTCTGCCCGAAGACGCAGCAAAAGATTCGGAAACAGAAATGCAGAAACTTATTGACAGTTACAATAAAAAAATTGATGCGATTTTAGAAAAAAAAGAGAAAGAAATTCTGGCTGTTTAAATAAAAACTGTTACATTTGCAGATGCGGTTTACGTATGTATTTATTGTTAATCATGTGAACCAGTTGATGTTAGGTGTTTTATGGAACAGTTGAAAATTCGTTTTTTGAATATTAATATAATAATAAATTGTTTTTAACTATAAATTTTATTTTGAATGAAAAAAATTGTTGTCGGTTGTACCGGAATTTTGATGGTAGCGCTCTTATTTGCATCATGCAACAGCAGCGCCGATAATAAATCTGCCGAAACGGGAAAAACTTCGAGCGGAGAAAACGCACAGGTAAGCGCAAAAATTACCAATATTGCATTTATTAAAGTCGATTCGCTGATACAAAACTACGATCTGTATCATGATTTTAAACAGGAACTGGAAAAGAAAGCAAAGAAACTGGAATCAGATTTCGACGCCAAAGTGAAAGCGCTGGAAAGAGACATGAAGGATTTCAACGAAAAATATGAAAAAATGTTGATCACACGTTCTCAGGCTGAAGAACAAAACAACCGGTTGCTTATGCGAAAAAAAGAACTGGAAGAAGAAATCGCCCCGAAAATGAGAAACGAACTGATTGAACAGGAGACGGTTATGAACAGAACTATTAATGACGCAATACAAAAATACGTCAACAAATACAATCTGGAAAAAAAATACAGTCTTATACTTAACGGAGCAGTCGTGCTGGTCGGCGATCAGGCTATGGACATTACGTCTGAAATACTTAAAGGTCTGAACGAAGAATATATAGCAACTAAAAATTCTAAATAAGACATAAAAATGTTTCTTTAATATTTTATATTTTAATTTCATAATACAAAATTTTTTATTAAAAAAAGGTTGCCCGAAAAGTCTGTCATTCAACGCTTGAAATACAGAAATTACAGATTTTTAAAATCACGTTTTGACAGATTTTTCGGACAGCCTTTTTTACAGTCTCTCTTATGAACCGGTTCAATAAATTTACTTTTATCATTGCCACCTGCCTGATTTCGGCAATATTTTCAACAGCGCAAAACACTTCGTGGACAGTTTCTGGACGGATACTGGACAAAACAAACATGACGATAGAATTTGCCAATGTTTTGCTCTACTCTTCTGATTCGACGCTTGTTGCGCATACGGTAACAAATTCCGAAGGTTTTTATTCGCTTAATGCTAATAAACAGGGAAATTACCGGCTATTGATAACAATGGTAGGATATGATACGCAAACTGAAAATATATTTTTGGAGAATGAAGTAAAAAAATTAACCGTTTCAGATATAATATTAAATTCTGAAAACAACGAACTGTCAGAAATTGAAATCATTACACGCAAAAACAAAACGGTTTACAGACTGGACAAAAAAATAATCGAAGCGTCAGGATATATTTCTGCGTCAGGAGGCACAGCAACAGACATTCTTTCGCAATTTCCGTCGATAAAAACCGACGCCGACGGAGGAATCTCTTTTCGCGGCAGCAGCGGTTTCAAAGTTTATATCGACGGCAAACCTTCGAGTTTGACCGGCAGCGAAGCTCTGGAACAAATACCTGCGGGACAGGTAGAAAACATTGAAATTATCAGTACTCCGTCTGCCCGTCATGAAGCCGACGGCATTGCGGGAATAATTAATGTGATTACAAAAAAACAGACCGTAAACGGCTGGAGCGGAACTGTAAACACAATGGCAAGTTCAGTGAAATCACGTAATATTGATTTTTTAACTTCGTACAGAAAAAACAGTCTGAAATGGCAAACTTCGGGAGAATTTTCACGCAGATATATGGTCAGCGATTTTAAACAGCATAAAAAAATCGACATCACAGATACTCTGACTGTTACAGACATAACCGGCGAAAGAAAAACTTACGTGGACATCTACTCTTTAAAATCAGGACTGGAATGGTACAAACCGCATACAACTTTTTCAGCGTCAGGCGAAGGCAGATACCGCGTGCGTCACAGAGGCGGAACACTGCACTATGACGATAAATATTTGCAAAAAAATACAGGGATTGAAACGGCAGCATTGTTCAATGGAAACGATTTTGTGCATCTCTACGAAATGACTTATCGTGGAGATGTCGGTTTTGAACACCGGTTTTCGGAAGATGGACATAAACTCACAGGCTCATTTTTGTCGTTTTACGAAGCAAACGCTATGGAATATTTTTATACAGATTTATTTGACCTTTCAGGAAACAGAAGTCAGGGACACAGAGCATGGGAATACGAGTACCGCATTACCGCACAGGCAAATCTTGATTATATAAAACCGTTTAACAATCAGCAGGGTAAATTTGAAGCCGGATATTATTTCTTCTCATATACCGAAGACGGAGACTATAAAATAGACATGTATTCTCCGGCGGTTAATGATTTTGTACGCCACGATGAACTGTATAATAAATACCTGTTTCGCCGAGACATACATGCATTGTATTCAATATTGTCGAATACCTGTGCAAATTTCGCCTATCAGCTTGGACTGAGAGGCGAATTTATGCACCGCAAGCTCGAAAACAATAAAATCTGGGCGCGTCATGTGTGGGATAAGTTTGATTTATTTCCTTCAATACATCTTGATTATTCGATTAACGACAAAAGCAAGCTGAATTTCGGATACTCGCGCCGAATTACTCAACCGCAGCTATTTTATATGGAACCTTACGTTGTTTATGTGGACTTTTATACAGCGCAGTGCGGAAATCCAATGATACGACCGGAATATACCAATTCTCTGGAACTTACATACAGTAAGGAGTTTGGAAACAATTCCATATCGGCTGGACTGTTCCACCGTATTCGCAAAGACAAGATTGAGCGGGTGCGGGTACCGTATCATACCGGCGTAACGCTTGATTCGATGTCTAATGTGGGCAACGATTATGCTACGGGTGCAGAATTTTCGTGCCAGTTGCAGGCAAACAAATACTGGGGATTCGACATTAACGGCAGTATGTATCATTACAGCATTGAAAATCAGTATAAAATAACCGATAAAGACACAAAAAGCATGAACTGGCAGTTAGCGTTCAATAACAATTTTGACGTTGCAAAAAATACGCGAATGAGACTGGATGCCTATTATGTAGGACCTTCTGTCAGCACTCAGGGGCGCGTGAACGACTTTTTTTACTGTAATTTCTCGGTACGACAACAATTTTTTGAACGGAAATTTTCTGCAATTCTGAATGTCAGAGATATTTTTTCGACAGCCAAATATGTCAGTACGCAAACAGGCGTAAATTTAGATTCCCAAACGACAATTTATCCGAAATCGCCACTGTTTACGCTGTCTCTGACATATACGTTCAACAATTTCAAATCGCAGAAAAAAACAGAAAAAGTTTCGCACGATTTGTTTGAAGGCACAAACCGATAGTTGCGCTTAAAACAGAATTTTGCAAAGGGGAAAACTGTCCTGTTTTTAACCTCATTATAAATAACTAAATAGAGATAAAGCGTTGAAATTTTGCCTTGCGGAGTGATATTTTTGATTTAAAAATTCATAAAAATACACTTTGAAATAAAAATCATGAAATCAAAATTGCAGGTCAATCTCAATTATACGTAATTCATAAATTTTATTTAACTTTGCACTTTGTATTAAAAGTATTACAGCATTGGATTACAGCATAATAAGGAAATATTTTCCACAAATTGATACAGTGGCAGAACATCAGTTCAAACAGTTGAAAGATATTTATTCCTGCTGGAACGAGCGAATAAACGTTATTTCGAGAAAAGATATTAACTGTCTGTACGAAAGGCATGTGTTACATTCGCTTTCGATAGCAAAAATTGTATCGTTTTTACCCGGCGCAGAGGCGCTTGACGTCGGCACGGGAGGAGGTTTTCCGTCTGTTCCTCTGGCAATAATGTTCCCCGAAACAAAATTTACAGCGATTGATTCTGTCGGAAAAAAAATAAAAGTACTCGAAAACGTATGTTCCGAACTTAATATTAATAATATTAAAACGGTACACGGACGCGCTGAAAATATGCATGAAAAATTTGATTTTATTGCAGGAAGGGCTGTTACAAATCTGTCAGATTTTTATACATGGATTAACGGAAAAATAAAAAAGAAAAGCAAACATGCCCTGCCAAACGGAATAATCTGTCTGAAAGGTGGAAATCTCGACAGTGAAATAAACTGTATGTTAAAAAAACACTCCATTTCGCCGTCGCAAATAATCGAATACAATATTTCGGATTTTTTCGACGAAGGTTTTTTTGAAACTAAAAAAATACTGTATATTCAGTCCTGACAACAATAAAAATTAAAAAAATGAAAATATTTACAGATGAACAGATTAAAGAAGCCGACAGATATACAATTGAAAACGAGCCGGTTTCGTCAATTGATCTGATGGAACGGGCGGCTCTCGCGATTGCCGAGCAAATAATCGAAAACGTTGATAGACGCACGCCGCTGATTTTTGTCGTCGGGTGCGGAAACAATGGCGGAGATGGACTTGCAACAGCGCGTATCCTGAGTTTAAAAAATTATAACTGTTCGGTATTTCTGCTTTACGACGAATCCCGCATGAGCAACGAATGTCTGATAAATTTTAAACGCCTTCCAGATAATGTAAAAATCATTGATAATCTTGACAATACAGATAAAAAAGCCGTTATTGTCGATACAATATCGGGCGCAGGATTTTACGGAGATGTGAGAGAGCCTGCCAAAAGCCTGATTGCCAAAATTAACAGTCTGAAAAACAAAGTCATATCAATAGATTTGCCTTCGGGTATGAAAACCGGATATGGCAATTCGGAACAGACCGTTATAAAAGCAAACATGACGCTTGCGCTCGAATTTCCGAAACTCGCCACGCTTTTGCCCGAAGCGGGAAATGCGGTTGGAAAAATGAAAATAATTCACATCGGTTTGAGCTGCCAGTATAAAAACCAGAACGAAAGCAAATATCATTACGTTGATAAAACATTAATAAACAGACTTTTAAAAAAACGCGACAAGTTTTCTTACAAAAACATTTACGGACACGCTCTTCTGATTTGCGGTTCGCGCAATATGACCGGAGCCGCAATTCTCGCCGCAAAAGCCTGTTTACGTTCGGGATGCGGTTTGCTGACCGTTCATGTTTCTGCCAGCGAACGTTCAGCGCTTCAAATTTCATGCCCTTCGGCAATTTTGAGTCTGGACAGCGCCGACATGTTCTCTCAAATTCCTGAAAATATCGAAAAATACAGTGCAGCAGGAATCGGTTGCGGAACAGGAACACAGCCTGAAACTGCGACTGCCTTCGCCCAACTGCTGAAATCGGTAAATATTCCACTGGTAATCGACGCCGACGCAATAAATTTGCTTGCTGCGAACAAATCTCTTATGAATTTAATTCCCAAAAATTCGATTCTGACGCCGCATCTTGGCGAATTGAAAAGACTGGTAGGCAACTGGAACAACGAAGAAGACAAGCATCGGAAAGTTACAGAATTATCTGCGCAACTTGCCTCTGTAATTGTACTTAAAGGAATGTACACCTCAATCCACCTGCCCGACGGACGCATTTATTTTAATTCGACAGGTAATTCGGGCATGGCGAAAGGCGGAAGCGGCGACATTTTGACGGGGCTGATAACCGGACTTATGGCACGTGGATACGGAAGTTTTGAATCGGCGCTGCTCGGCGTTTACTTTCACGGACTTGCAGGCGACAGGGCAAAGAACGAATATGGAATTGAAAGCATGAACAGTATGGATATTGTTAATAACCTGTTTTGCAACAGAGCCTCAAATTATGACTGTTAAATTCATTGCCGTCGGTAAAATTGACGCTGAATATTTGCGCGAAGCCGTATCCATATACAAAAACAGACTGATGCATTACGTTCCGTTTGAACTGATTTGCATACCCGATATAAAAAATGCAGGCAAACTGAGCGAAAATCAGTTGAAAATCAGGGAGGGGGAAAACATACTGGAAACTTTAAAGACGGGCGACGAAATCATTTTGCTCGATGAAAAAGGCGAAACCTTTTCATCGCCCGAATTTGCCACATTCATATCGAAAAAAATAAATTCCGGCACAAAACGACTGGTTTTTATTGCAGGCGGAGCTTACGGTTTTTCGGAAGAAATGTATAAAAAAGCTTCAACCACAGTATCTCTGTCCCGAATGACTTTCAACCACCAGATGGTGCGACTTGTATTTATTGAACAGCTTTACAGAGCTTTTACCATTATACGCGGCGAACCGTATCACCACAAATGACTGTTTCAGAAATACTGTCAAAAATTTCAGTATAACTATCGAATTTTTGTACCGCACAAATAATTTTGAAAGCAGGGTTGCGATAAATCGCGCCCCTGAAAAAGTGTCTCAATTTGAGTGCGAGAGAGATTAGCATTAAAAAAAAGAGACTGTTTTTCAACAGCCTCTTTCTTAGAGTAATCTTAATAACAATTATCTACTTTACTATCCTTATTTCACAACGATAGTCATTTCGGCGCGACGGTTTCTTGCGCGACCGTCTATCGTGTTATTGTCGGCAATCGGTTTGTCGGGACCGTAGAATTCAATTGTTATACGTTTCGCATCAACGTTTTTCTTAACAAGGTAGCTCTTCACTGCGTTAGCACGTCTTTCCGAAAGCTTCATGTTGTAAGCGCGGGTATAGGTTATATCCGTGTGTCCTACAATAGTGATGTTTGTGTTCGGATTCTTTGACATGAGATCTACAACCTTGTCAAGTTCAGCATTGTACTGAGCTTTGATGCTGTATTTGTCAATGTCAAATTCTACGTTCTGAATCTTCGGTGAAAGCGGGCAGCCTTTGTTAGATGCAACGCCTGGTTCGTCAGGACATTCGTCGTCGATATCGGCAACACCGTCTCCGTCGCGGTCAGGGCAGCCTTTCAAAGCTACAGGACCTGCCTGGTCGGGACATCTGTCGTCCTTATCGGGTACGCCATCGCCATCGCGGTCGGGGCAACCTTTGGTTGCTTTTGGTCCGGGCTGGTCAGGACAAGCGTCGTCAACATCGGCAACACCGTCGCCATCGCGGTCGGGGCAACCTTGCAGTTCCTTCGTACCGGGTTGGTCGGGACATTTGTCATCCTTGTCGGGAATACCGTCGCCATCGCGGTCGGGGCAACCGTTGGTTGCAGCAGGACCTGCTTCTTTCGGACATGCATCCTGATCGTCGGGAATACCATCGCCGTCGGTATCAGGGCAACCCTGGAATTTCTTCAAACCGGGGACGTCGGGGCATCTGTCTTTCTTGTCGGAAATACCGTCGCCGTCGCTGTCGTTAGACTCGGTAATCGGCACTTTAACCATTACGTGAATGTCTGCTGCATAGCTGCTTTTCGACACTATGTTTTTCAAGATAGTGTTCGAACCGAGCCATACATAACGCCATGCACGCAATCCCAAGCCGGCAGAGAACTTACCATACTGGTCATACTGCAAAGGTACCGATACTCCGAAATTTTTCCATTCGGCATGAGGCACCAGATTGTACGAGCTGAACTTTGCCGCTTTCGCTGCGGAAGTCTGTCCCAGAGCGATATACGGGGTAAAGTTCAAAAATAGAGGGCTTGCTCCAAAACGGTAATCAACAGAAGCGGCTACTACTGTGGGAAGTCCCATAGAATATTCGCCCTTGTTACTACCTGTTCCGTACTTGTCGATCATTGCGTCAAATCCGCGAGGAACGCCTGCATACCCAGCTTTTAAATCCTGGTATTTTGCATCTTTTGAAGGTAAAACTCCGAGATCAAGCACAGACAAGCCTGCTTTGATACGGTAGTTGGCAACTTCGTCGCCTGCAAGTTCAGAAGGAAGATACTCGTATTCAACACCGAGATCTACACCAAAGCCTATTCCGCTTTTTGTTGCCATTCCTGCTTCGCCTGTTAACGCACTGAATCCTTTTGCACTGCCTGGTAATGAATTCGCACGACCTACTGTATAGCTATCAGCATACGCAAATGCGGACGCTCCACCGAAAAGAAGTTTTGCGGTGACGCCGGCTTTGAGGTTATAGTTATCATTGCTCACAATTGTGTAAGCGCCTGTTAACGATACCTGATCGTAAATTGCTACGGCTGCAGCTGTCGGACCGAATTTACCGTTGCGGTCAAGGATTAAGTCCAAATCTGTCTTAAGGTTATTTCTGTCAAAGAAACCGTCTTTAATCACTTTCGGAACACCGCTTGCTGAAGCCAGCCAGCGTTTTCCGTAACCAAGAGACAGAGCGAACCGGTCGTTGAACGAATACATCAAGTTCAATATATCGAACTGACCGTTGAAAAATCCTCCTGCTTCATCTTTTGTAGATGAAACTTCAGCCTTTCTACCATATTCTTTCAATATAGGACGGGCATCCTGAGGAACATTTAAATTAAAGAAATCACTTTTATATTTCCACAGGTCACCGTAGAAACTTGTATTAAAGATGAAATCTTTATTTGAAAAGAGCAACAAGTCGTTATGTACGCCGCTACTTGCGCCGAACACCGTTATATCAAACTTGTACTTAGTGCCGGCAATTGACGCCGGATTCAATTTACCCGCTGTTTGCCCCGCATAGGGGCTACTGAGAAAAGGCAAATACTCTTGTGCATTTGCAGAAATGCTAAAGGCACAAATTACAAACAAAAAGCCTAATAACCTTTTTTTCATAATAATTGTAGTTTTGTAAAAATATAATTTTTTTAATTTTATTAACAATAATACTTTAATTAACATTTAACATCACCGTTTGCTTATAACATTAGCAAAATCGGGCGCAAAGGTAATAATATTTTTTTAAATATCCGTATATAATTTTAATTTTTCTTAAAATTTTTCGTTAATCTCCATAAGACCAACGAATTATTCTGCTTGTTAGAGGTTCAAAAACTATCGCTTCCATTCTCCTATTTCCATATTTTTGACGTTTTCGCCGTCAATATCGAATCTCAGGGCTGTTCTGACCCTGTGGATACCGTAAGAGCCTGCAGCTCCGGGGTTTATAAAAAGCAGTTCGTTTTTACGGTCATATATTACCTTTAATATATGCGAATGTCCGGCAACCAGTATTTTGGGGCTTTTATTTTACAGATTTTAATGTAATTTTCATTTGACCGGTTATTCCAAATTTACCGGACAATACTTCAGTAGCATCA
>JAIROW010000229.1 GCA_031257315.1 Prevotellaceae bacterium | reverse complement strand
CTGCCGCAGGCTGAGGATTATCTGAGACCCTCTGCCTCCTGCTCCTATGAGCGCCAATACTAATTTCTCTGATTTCATCTTTTGTCTTTTATCTAATTATACTGTTTATTTCCATAATTCCATAATTTGCATGATTGACATGTTATTGAATATGCAACTCCTGCAAGGTCTGTATATTGCTAATCCATATAATCGCCCGTAACTTGCAGTACTGAGCAGATGCTTTAACATGTAAATCATGCACATTCTGTAATTCTGCAATTAAATTATTCAAAATCTTCGATACGCCATTCATCGAGCCACTCAATATACGGTCGCCCGTCGGCAGTAAAGCGAATTGGCAGCCACACATAATCGGCAAGCGAGGTGTTCCGCATTGACAGAGCTTCATACTCCTTGCCTGTCATTATTGACTTTTTGTCGGGACTGAACATGGCGTCAAACACAGCCTCCATGTCTGGCATACTGTCGTTCAAATCAGTCAGCCAGCGATCGGCAAGCGCGATGTAGAGGTCTTTTTTGTGCGGATGCTTGAAAACGGACGTTACCTGCGAATGGAAACTCGTACCGCTTGGGTCGCCTACATGAGGGTCGCCAAGTACCGTCCATGGTCCGTGAAACAGTTCTGCCGATGCTACTTCCGAACGGTTTGGAAAATAGTCGGTAGTTCCGGAAGTAATGAGATACAGCCTTCCCTTCCGCGAAAAGAATGCCGGAGCTTCACGCACAAACGGTGGCTGCCTGCGCGGGAAATGGCATGAGTAATGACCGGTTACGTCCGTAAAGTCGTCAGTCAGGTCGGCGCACACAAGTTCCGTATGTACGCGCTCGAAGTAAATGTATGCCTTGTGGTCGTTCCCATTCATTACGAGGTCAAAGTCGCCAGAGTTCATTCCAAGCGGGTGAATGGTTTTTACCGTTTTATACGGACCAAGGAAACGATCGGCAGTAGCAATTGTCATATACTGCTCGTAATAAGGCTCGTCTCTTGTCCTGATTCTGTCGATTATCTTAACCCACATAACGTATTTTTTTGTCCGGTCATTATACAGAATATGCGGTCTGTCCATACCCTGCGCAAAGTAGAGCGGACTGTTTCTATCCTTCTCTTCCGGCGGAAGAATAACGCCTTCATCTTTCCAGTTATAGAGGTCTTTCGACGAATATGCCCGCACCCCCCAGTGCCAGATGCCGCTGCCGGGGACAGTCTTCTCCTTGTTCTCGCCATACCAGTAGAATGTTTTTTCGGCAGCGTCGTAAAAAATGCTGCCTCCGTGAGCCTGAATACGCTTGCCATCGGTATCGAGCCATACCTGTCCGGGCTTTATCGAATTATATGTATTAATCGACGGGACACCGTCTTTCCAGTAAACCTCCGTATTGGAGATATACCATGTTTTTCCACCGTCGCTGTTGCCCTGATAGAACAGGTATGTTCTACCGTTTGGCGCCTCAAAAAGATGCGGATGTCCCGACTCGCTGCTGTTCCACTCCCCCTGCTTTCCATTCGGCAGGAACGGTTTGTTGCTGAGACGTTTCCAGCTAACTCCGTCATCGCTTACCGCAACGCCTGTCTGTTGCGGATAGTTGTTGTACCCGCCTGCGTAAAACATGTACAGCCGTCCGTTTTGCACTGTTATCGAAGGAGCTTCGATACATTCTCCTTCCCATGTTAAATCCGGTTTCAAAATTGTCCTGTCGGTCGAGATGTCCGTCCACTGTCCCCTGCCGAAGTCCGTATCAGCATTTGCCACAGCAACTCCAAGCATCTGTCTTTTAAAATCAGGTTCGCGGGTAGCATAATACAAATAATACCTGTTCTTAAAAAACACCACTTCCGCGTCGATTGCCCTGCCGCAGTTCCACGCTCCTGACGGGCTGAATACCGGATTTGAAGGATCTTTGTCAAAGTTGATACCGTCCGTACTTACGGCATGACAGATTGCGTCCTTCTCCCTGTTACCGTATGACTGGTAGAAGAGATGAACTTTGCCGTTGACCACCTTCGCACACGGAGCGCACAAGCCATTCATATCACATTCCTGCGAAGGCTTAATACAGCCAATCGCTTTCCACTCAACCATATTGTCGCTTTGAGCAATACCTATACGCCAGCCCGCTCCATTAGCCTGTGGCGAAGAGTAATACATAAAGTAACGGTTGTTAAAATAAATGACATGCGGGTCTTTTGAAATAAATTTGCCGCTGCCGGTCGAATCGGCAAACAGCATAACCCCCTTGCGAGCAAGCGCTGGCGGTTGTCCATGAATATAGCCTGCAAAAAACAAGACGTTTAGTGCAGCCATCAACACAATTTTCACTGATAAATAATTCTTTTGCATAGTATGAAATAAATATTGTTTGTAAATGCCATATAACTGATAATGTTTATAACAAAGCGCATCTTTGACCGAAGCATCAAAACACATTTGACCGAAGCATCAAAACGTCTTTGACCGAAGCGCCAAAACGTCTTTGAATAATCTGGCATCGTTTTTTGATTAAATAATGTGTAACATGTTTTCCGTATCGACTGCCTGCATTTTGCTGACTTTGCCGTATATAGCAGTTATCGCAACTGGTTGATAATTTGTCCCCCAGTTGCGATTCTGTTTTTATCTGGCGCTTATTGCCGACTTGTCTTTTTCTAAATAATTGAATGTCGTTCACTATATATTGTGTTATCCTTATACTTTTTCAGGCAGTTCATACCCTTTCCTGTACGTTCCTTTGGCGAGCTTGTTAGCTTCCTTGCTGTTGGTAAACAGTTCTGTTTTGCCGTCGAAATACAGTTGTTTGTTACCGACGCGACAGGCAATGTTGCCAATGTTTACAAGCGTTGCGCTGCGATGACATTCTTCGATAAAGCCATTGGGACGTTTGCGAGAGCGGATACATTCGATGAAGTTCTTTTGATGCTCGTTATCAGGGAATATTGCGCCGTCTTCCGCCACAATTTTGTTGTCTGCGCCAATCACCTGCCAGCCGCCGCCGTGCCGTCCGAGATACATCAGTCCTTCGGTGCCGTAAATGTCAACGCGGGCTGAATAGTTGCGCCAGTTGGGAAATTTCGTTGCATCGTTCCGAATCTCCTGTGGAGCTTTATACATATAGTTAAACGATGTGCCACCTTCGGCAGTCAGCAGGTAGTCGCCGAAATCCCATGCTACAAACTGCGTTTCCGGCACTTCGCTGTTGCTGCCATAAGCGTTGTTTGCCCCCCATGCAAATACCGATTTCGGGTGCTGCGGGTCTCCAAGTACCATTCGCGTAAAATCAAGCGTATGCGAAGCCTCGTCGTCCAGTTTTCCGCCGCTGTAAGCCCAGTACTGCTGCCAGCCGCCGCGTCCGCTTTCGCTGACAATAGACGGGCTGAATGGTCGGTAAGGCGCTGGTCCGAGCCATTTATCCCAGTCGAGCCATGCAGGAACAGGAGCTTCTGGCGCTTCGGTAAATTTGCCTTCGCCGAGCATAAAGTAAGTATTGACGGCGACAATTTTACCAAGTTTTCCGCTTTGGATATACTCGCGAGCAGAAAATCCCTGCGATGCGCTGCGGTTTTGCAGCCCGACCTGCACAATGCGGTCATATTTAGCAGCAGCTTCTGCGAGCTTGCGGCTCTCGCGTATGTTTACAGAGAGATTCTTCTCGACATACACGTCCTTTCCTGCCTGACAAGCCCAAATCCCAGCGAGGCAGTGCCAGTGTTCGGGAGTTGCAATCCATACGGCGTCCACGTCGCGGTCGTCGAAGACTGTGCGCATGTCTTCCGCAAGTACGGGCTTGTAACCCAAATACTTCTCAACATGTGCTGCTGCATTGCTCAATTTACTGCGATTCACGTCGCAAACTGTCTTTATCACCACGTTACTGTTTATTTTGCAGCAGTTGATAATGCAGCCAAGTCCGCGACCGCCGCAGCCTATGAGCGCTAAAACAATTTTATCGTTAGCGCCCTTGACCGTAGCGCCATAAATCGGCAGATGCGTCATTGCGCCCGCCAGTGTCAGCCCGACTGTTCCGGCTGCGCCAGTCTTTATAAAGTTCCTTCTGTCCATTTTAGATATTGTTATTTATCAATTATATTATATGTCGTTGTTAAAATCCAGACGTTTCGCCGCCCAGTCTTAAAGAAACAATATTCGTTCACGTACTCCTGTACTCCTGTCCTTTTCATTTATATCAATCAACTTCAAATTGAAATCCCCAAGCATATTCGCATGGTTTGCCGGCAGGCATTTTTATTCGCACGCCGTCGGCAGTTTGCGTCCACTTCAACGGTTTTTTGTTGCCGAATAAATATGCTTTGCTGCCTTTTCTGGGGGTGATCGAGGGAATAATTATTTCGCCGTCAGTCCATTTTTCGGTAAAGGCGTAGAGAGTTTTACTGTCTTTGCTGCGGGTGAAATAGAAGTCGCCACTTTTCCATTCCTCGCGTGCGCGGGTTTCGTAAATGCCATTGCCATTTATTTTCAGCCATTGCCCGACTTCTTCGAGCTGCTCAACCGCTTTCGGGTGAAATTCGCCGAACTCGTCCGGACTTACGCATACCATAAAACTGCCTCCTTTGGCGACACAGTCAATAAGGTTGCGAATAATCCATCTGGCGCCTTTATAATGCTCCGCAACAGGGTCGTATGAAAAATTATTTCCAAGCAAACAGATGCTCATCCACGGCATACCCGACGACTCGGCGCCTTTGGGAACAAATTGCTCCGGCTGGTAATAATCGCCGTAATTGCCGATGCCGCGAGCGCGGAACATTGTTTCGGGCGACCACTTTCGGGCGAGCTTTATTGTCTTCTTTAAATCCGGCCAGTTGTCTTTACTCAACCATTGGTCGAAGCACATCATATCAACTTTGCCGTAGTTCGTCAGCAATTCGTGGATTTGTTCTCTGTGGCGAGCGACCATTCGCTGCCGTTCCTCAGGTGTGGTTTCAGGCGTTGGAATAACCTTGCGGTTGTTGTAGCCATGTATATTGGGATTATAGTAATTTTCCGGATGCTCAAGAATGTCCGGCGTAGCGAGCGGGTGATAGTTATATGGACGGAAATCGGCGTCGTACCAGTCGGGGTGTGAGAAATAAAGGTCTATTTTAATTCCGCGCTTATGTGCTGCATCACAAAGTTCTTTCACGATGTCCCGTTTAAAAGGGGTGTCTTCGATGCTGTATGCAAGGTCGCACGGTTCAATAACGTTTTCCGTCGGATTCAAAAAGTTAGCCCGCTGTTTGACTCGCGTCTTGGTGTGCCAGAGCGAGAATCCGTCGTGATGTTTTGTTATGAGGGCGAAGGCTTGAATGCCGCTGCGTTTGAAGAACTTCATCCATTCGTTGGCGTCGAACTTTACAGGGTTGAAGGTTTTGTACAGGTTTTGATATTCTTGCTTCTTTTCGGCAGGCATGTCGAGCATAGGCCACGACGCCTCGATACCCCACTTTGAATACACGCCCCAAATGATGCGAATGGAAAACTTAATGTCGCGGAACGATTCATAAGCGGCTTCGGAGGCGTGGCGGTAATCGCTGTCCGGTTCGTCTTCAATATATCGGGAAATTTCCATGTAATGAGCGTCCGACTTTGGCAGGCGCAACGTCTTTTCTCGCTCTGTTTCGGATAATACTGTTTTTTCGCTTTTGGAAAGATTTTGCGAATAGGCGTGCTCTGTTGCACAGAGCAGGAAAATGAAGAAAATGGTGTGCTTATACATGATTGGAATTGTTTGTGTATTTAAATATTTGATCTTTGTTCATGATTAAAATGGTCTATTTCGCTTTGCAATTCCCGTTTAAAATCTTCTTCCGACGGTAGATATAGCATGTATTTTGATGCAAAGATTTGCTGATTATCTTCGGGAAGTGTGTAGCGGACGATCGTTTCGCTTTTATCGGCGCAAAGTATGATGCCAATTGGCGGGTTATCGCCTTCGATCATCATTTCCCGCGTGTAGTAATTGACATACATTTGCATCTGTCCCAAATCCTGATGAGTTAAATCATCAATCTTCAAGTCAACAAGCACGAAACATTTCAAGATATAATGGTAAAACACGAGATCAACATAAAAGTGGCGATCGTCAAAAGTAATGCGCTTCTGTCGTGCAACGAATGAAAATCCGCGCCCCATTTCAAGCAAAAACGTCTGTAAATGATTAATTATTGAAGTCTCCAGATTTTTCTCATACAGATCGGAAGAATGATTAACATCTAAAAATTCCAGCACGTATGGACTGCGGATAAAATCTTTCACATCAAGCGGCGGCGCAGTTTTCTGTATTTCGGACGCGACGGCTTCTTTGTTTTGACTGGACAGCAAACGCTGATAAAACATGGTGTTTATCTGTCTTTGCAGTTGCCGAACGCTCCAGCGCGATTTAACACACTCATCTAAATAGAAATTTCGGGCTTGCTCGTTATCTACTCTCATTATCAATCTATAATGAGACCATCCCAATTCGTGACACAGTGTGTCACGAATTGGAAATGTCAAATAAAAATGCCTTATGTTTCGCAAATTAGATGTATCAAATCCCCGTCCGAAATCTTTTGTTAGCTTTTCCGAAAGGAATTTAAGTAATTGCTCGCCATACTCTGCTCTTGCATTATGGTTTTGCGCTTCGACAATTTGCTTGCCGATTAGCCAATATGCTTCCACCATAGCAAAATTCACCGCAACGTAAGCTTTGGCTCTTGCTCCGGTCAGGATTTCTTTTATCTGACCATACAGATTATCTTCGTTTCTTGTCAAATTGCTCATATTTGATAGTTTTTATAAGTGGCAGTTTGAATGTTTAATACTCATTTGTCGGATTGTTTCAGCAAATATTCCACCGAATTGAACATCAGATTCCGGAAGCTCTCTATCTTCCAGTCTTCCCAGTGTCCGAGCGAGGTGTAAATCACATTATTCCCGTTTGTCCATAGTACAGGCTCAAGCGGTTTGTCCGGATTGAAGCCGGTCAGCAGCACCTGCGCCTTTTCGGAGCGAAGAGGCGCACACATATAAAGCCAGTTGAGACTGTTGAACGGAGTTACGCCTTTCAGCAGCGGGTGGTTTTCCATTCCGGGTACGAGGCTTATGTCAGTGCCGCGCTCCAGATGCCCGTAGTGTCCGTGATAGCTTCCGCCCCAGACATCGCTATCCAGCTCCGTCCACTGCGCCAGATATTCCGATGCCTTTTCCTTTGCCTCTACAATAGCGCCGCCTTCACGGGGAACATTGCCGTTAGCATCGAAAGCTACCGCCGATGTGCGTATTCCAAGCATCGGACGACCGCTTGCATGATATGCTTTTATCTGCGCCATTTTCTCCGGTTCGAGTGCGCGACGACGGATAAACAGGATTGCAAGGTCGGCATCTTCCAATATCTGCAAATTCTCAAGATTATGTCTGCCCGGTACGCCTTCCATGTGTGGAACGCCAAGTGCAAAATCGCAGTGAATGTTTTTCATTGTCAGATCATGCGCAAACTCCGGCAGCTTCTGGTTGGCATGATATTCGCCTTCCGCAGTCAGGAAAGCAACGCGCTTGCGGTTGTCGCCCTTGAAGACAAACTGCTTTTTGCCCGTGATGTCAGTCGATACGATCGAGGAGCAAACGTATTTTTCGATATAGTCAACCATAAGGTCTGTGCCGGTATAGTGATCAACGTGCGGCTTATATTTAGGATCATACATCACATCGGTCATGTCGCGCATCAGGACAACATTCATTCCGAGCATCTTCATGGCGCGGAGACCGAAGGAGCGACCAATCACGCACATATTCGTGGCAACGCCGGTAAGGATAACGTTCTTGATGCCCTTCTTCTTGAAATATCCTCCGATTTCCTCGCCCGAATCGCTGATAATGTCGCCGGAGACAACAGATATGGCTTCGTTCTGCTTAGTCCATACGGCTTTATCCAATGCGCCGGAGGTTTCGCAGCCGCCGCCGGTTGCCTCAATTGGAAATTCCGCTTTTTCAGTCGGCAGCTTTTTATTCCAGCTGTCGCCTGTTATGGCGGAAAGACCGGCGTTCCGATATTTCTTCGCTTCCTTCCGTCCGGGATAATCCTTGTAATAGTCCATACATTCGCTCGGAGCATGAACAATTTTCACACCTTTTTCGCGGGCGGCTTCCACAACCTTGTTTAATGCGACGGCTAATTCGCCGAAGCGGGCATTACTGATGTCGCACCAGTGCTTGTCCCACATATCGCAAACAATCAATGCCGTTTCCGACGGTTTCCACTGCTCGATGCGGTTAGTTATAACAAAGGCGTCTTTTTCGTAAGGCGACGGCTCGCGTTGCTGGGTTGAAATACGTAAGGACTGCCCGTAAGCGGCAATGCTGAATCCTGCTATTATTGGCAGCAGTAAAAGTATTTTATTGAATTTTGAATTTAAAAACAAGACTCGTTGCATTTCATTTCATTTTTAAATATTATTTAAATCGCGGCTCTTTCACAACCCAACCGAAATCTACATAATTCCATTTGAAATTATTTTCCGAATCTATATCGACAACAAGAAAGCCTTCTTCGGTTCCCTGATAAGTTCCTTCCCACCAGCCGGAACTGACCGCGCCGGCGCTTACATACCATATTTTTTGCGAATATATTTCTTCATACAAATGTATATGTCCCTGCAATACAAGTTTCAGATTGTGATTTTCAAAAGCCTTCAAAAGTTCTTTACCGTTTGTGAAGCCGCCTTCAGATATGGAATAAACGGGAACATGCGTTACGGCTACAATCGGAGTTTCGGGCGATACGGTCTGCAAACAGTCGTGAAGCCATTTCATCTGCTGCGTCCCGACATGATAGCCCGCAGAACCGGATTCGCCTGCTTGGACGCTGTTCAGGACAAAAAAGCGGATACCTTTATGCTCAAAGGTGTAATAACTTTCTTTGAAATATTTTTTGAATAACTCGTCCCCTTCATTGTATCCTTTTTCATTATTAAAGAAGCGGTCGTGATTTCCGATGGCAGGATAGGTTTTTACAGGCGTTTTATCAAGAAAACTTTTAAAGGAGACGTACAAACTGTCAGCGCGTTCTAAACTTGTGCCGTACTCGTTCATATCTAAACAGTCGCCGCCGAAAACGATAAACTCTACATTGCGTTTTTGCGCCGTGTCCAAAGCCTGCTGAAATCCGGCAAAACAGTTGCCGACGTTGTTGTATTTCAAATGCACGTCGGTCATGTAGGCAAATCGCAATTTGACATTATCCTGCTTCTTTACCTTATGCGCTTTCCCCGTAAAATAAAAGCAAAGGGCAATGGCAACAGCACAAATAATATTTCTGTTCATTTTTAGTATTTATTTGAATTTACAGTTATATACTTTGCGCGGCACGGTTTCGTTTTCCAAAAACGTATAGACCTTTTTGACGGGCTGATTTTCACGTTAATACAAATGAACAAAGCCATGCCGTGCAGAGTATAATTATCTGTTTTTATTTCTTATTTAACAGATAGTCCACGCTGTTAAACATCAGATTGCGAAAACTTTCTTCCTTCCAGTCGTCCCAGTGTCCGAGCGAGGTGTAGATAGCGCGGTCGTTATTAATCCAGAATACCGGTTCGAGCGGCACGTTCGGATTGCTGCCGAGCATCAGTACAACGGCTTTGCTGGAACGCAGCGGACGGTTCTGATACAGCCAGTTAGGGGTTGTAAACGGTTTCACGCCTTTGAGTATCGGGTGATTTTCCATTCCGGGTACAATCGAAAAATCGGTACCGGTTTTCAGATGCCCGTAATGTCCCTGATAGTTGCCTCCCCATACCTGTTCGTCAAATTCAGGCCATTGCGCCAGCATATCTCCGGCATTTTCGGTAGCCGCAACAACGCCTCCGCCAGAACGCGGCACGTTGCCCTTAGCATCAAAAGAGTGCGAAGCGGTGCGTATTCCAAGCGTCGGGCGACCGCTGGCGACATAATTTTTGATAGCCTGCATTTTGTCGGGTTCGAGGGCGCGACGACGAATGAAAAATACAGCCAAATTAGCGTCTTCCAATATTTGAAGATTTTCGAGATTGTGGCGCGTCGGCGCAAACGTTTTTCCGTCCTTTACGTCGATTGGCATACCGTATGCGGCATATTCCTTTTTGACTTCGGGCGAAGCGTCGGCTTTAGCGTCCGTCATGATTGGAATACCGAGCGCAAAGTCGCAATGGATATTTTTCATGGTAAGCTCGTGCGCAAAGTCGGGTAGCGTTTGGTTGGCGCGATATTCGCTTTCGGCAGTCAGGAAAGCCACGCGGGGACGTTTGTCGCCCTTGAAGACGAACTGTTTTTTGCCCGTAAAATCGCTTGAAACGACGGTCGGGCATACATATTTTTCGATGTATTCAACCATCAGGTCAAGACCCGAAAAATGGTCAACGTAGGGAGGCATGGCGCGATTGTACATAAGGTCAGTCATGTCGCGCATGAGTACGACGTTCAATCCGAGCGCTTTCATTGCGCGGAGACCGAACGGGCGACCAATAACGCACATGTTTGTATGCACGCCGACGAGAATGACGTTTTTAATGCCTTTTTTAAAGAAATAACCGGCAGCTTCGGTACCGGAGTCGGTAATCAGGTCTTCGTCCTTGACGTCGAGCGTTGCAATTTGCCGCGACCATACGCCGGCGGGTTTGCAATCGGCGTTTTCGCAGCCTTCGTCCGACTGATCGACAGGCCAGATTGCATCTTTTTCCGATGGCAACTTGTCAGGCCATTTGCCGTCAACGAGTCCTGCTTTCTGAATGACTTTGGGGTCGTTGAACTTTTGCGCCGTTTTGCGTCCCGGATAGTCTTTGTAGAAATTCATGCAACCGCTTGGCGCGTGGACAATTTTCACGCCCTTACTGCGTGCGATATTCAGGACGTCGTTCATGCGCGGCGCCATTTCAGCTACGCGGTCGGTAGCATCGCGACACCAGTGTTTATCCCACATGTCGCAGATAATAATAGCCGTTTCAGCCGGCTTCCACGCCTCGATACGGTTTGCAATTACATACGCGCCCTTTTCCAGTTCGGAAGGTACGCGCTGCTGCAACGACGCGCGGTGATATTCAGTCTTTGTTTCTTTTTTCGCTGTCGCAGGAGACAGCATTGTGGCAAGTATTAATGCCGAAAATAATAACTTCTTACACATTTTATTTATATAATTTTAGATATATATTTTTTAATAAATTATTTATTCAAATTATAACAAATTACAACATTTTTACATATCAAATTCAAACTTGAAACCATTACAAATACCTGTATATTAATATTTTAATCCAATTAAACCAAATTTTCAAGCAAACAAAATTAATAAAAAATTATTACAGTTCAATAAAATTGAAGGAAAATGGAGGGTCATTCGGATTATTGACCGTGTTGACAGACAGACATAGCCCGACACTGGCAAACACGAACCTTCTGCGATTGGTTTTGTGTTTGAGTGAGAGATGTGTTTTACTGTTTATATGGTTTCCCTGTGGAAAATTATGATATTAATATTCAGTCAATTTTATCCGGCTGCAAATTACTGTATATTTTAATCAGCTGTTCCGATGAGATAATTGCATTGTATCGCGTTTCGGAGAGACGTTTTGCGTTTTTGCACGACATGGAAAACAGTTCGCTGTCGGTCAGCAGTTTTTCGATTGAATCGGCGAGCAAATCGCTGCTGTTTTCGGCATATATAATTCCTGCATCACCCATTATTTCGCCGAAAGAGCCGGTTGCAGGTTCTACCGCAGGTCTGCCGGCGGCAAATGCTTCGCACAGATACAGTCCTGCTCCTTCGCTGAATGTCAGCGGAACGCTGATAATGGTTATTTCGCTGTAAAATTTTGCATGACTGCCGGGAGAATAGCGTTCAAATATTTCTACGTCCGACATATATGGCGAAAGAATTTTTCGAACATGCTTTATAAATTTCCGGTCTTTGCCGGTATATCCGCCGCCGATTTTTAATTTCAGGTTTCTTATACTGTTTTTTCTTTTCAATTTTACAAATGCTTCTGCCAGAATATCAAGCCCGTTCAGATGGTTCATGCGGTAGAAAAATCCGATGGTTGGATTCTGGGGAAAACTTTCGGCGGCATATTTATTCAAATCAATTCCGGGGTAAACAACTTCAATATTTTTAATTTGAGGCAATTTTTGGGCGATAAAGTTTCTATAATAATTACTTGAAGTTATAAATTTATCTATATACATAATATTTTCTGCAATTCCCCGCCATGCCATCGAAGCATATTTTTTGTCGAGCGAATCAATCCATACTTCTTCATCCTGCATGGTGCAAACAACCGGAATATCAAAACGTTGCTTTATTGCTTTTGCTATTCCGACAAGCAGAGTGCTTGAAAGATGGATAATATCGGGTTTGTCGTGTTCTGCAAACCGGTTTGTCAAACGGTTTGCCTGTTCAGAAAAGGCGGCATCGTCGCCGTAAATCATCGACAGCGTCAGATCTTCCATTCCAGCTGCCGACGTGGCTCCCGACATTGACGAAGCAAGTTTAAGCATGGTTTTTGAATTTAAAATACGTTCAATCCATGAAGGCATGGGCTTTTCTGTGAAAAATTTTCGGGCTACATAAAACGAGACTGCCGGAAAAAACAATTGCGTGTCAGCTTTCAGCGATTCGTCGGTAAGCGGCAGATACAGAGGCATTACAAGCACGTCGTGTCCTGCTTTGCGTAAAGCTCCGGCATAAAGACTGTCGCGAAAACAGTTGCCACAATAAAATGCGTCGCCCGAACCGGGTACAATAAACAGTATTTTCATTTTGCAGCGGAAATATAATTTATGTTTAACTTAATCAATAATAATCAATAAGACAGTGAACTGTGCAGGGTTCGAACCTGCGACCTCTGCCCTGTCAAGGCAGCGCTCTGAACCAACTGAGCTAACAATTCGGACGCACAAAAGTATAAAACAATTTTTATAAAACAATTTTTTTTGTATATTTTACTGAAACCAAGTGTTTTATAGAAACATGAAAAGCCGTAAAAACAGGTACTTTGTTTTTTTTTTTGTTAAAAAAACAAAATTTTTCTGGTTGATATGTCTTTTTTATATACTTTTGCGCCGGTAAACGTTCTTATTAATGTGTTGTATGATTGCTTAAATAATGAAAAATAAGTATATAGATTTAATTGAACAGACTTTTGATTTTCCGCAGCCGGAATTTAAGGTGATAGACAACGAACTGTATTTCAACGATATTCCTTTGATGGATATTATTAAACAATACAAAACGCCGTTGAAGATAAGCTATCTTCCGAAAATAAGCCAGAACATACAGAAAGCCAAGCGGCTGTTCAATGTGGCTATGGCAAAGGTCGATTATCAGGGCGACTATAATTACTGTTACTGTACCAAAAGTTCGCATTTTTCGTTTGTTCTCGAAGAAGCTCTTAAAAATGACATTCATCTGGAAACTTCTTCGGCTTTCGACATAAATCTGGTCGAAGAACTGTATGCGCAGGGTTTGATTAACAAGAAAAAGTGGATTATCTGCAACGGATTTAAAAAACGGCTTTATGTCGAAAATATTGCAGGTCTGATAAACAGCGGCTGGGAAAATACCATTCCGATTTTTGACAACATGCCCGAAGTGGACATGTTCAGCGAATATCTGCAAAAGCCCTGCCGTATCGGTATCAGAATAGCGGCGGAGGAACAGCCGAAGTTTGAATTTTATACTTCGCGGCTGGGAATCAGATATATAGACATTATTCCATTTTATGAGCAGAAAATCAAGGACAATCCGATGTTTGAAATGAAAATGTTGCATTTTTTCATTAATACCGGAATCCATGACGATGCGTATTACTGGAACGAACTCTCAAAATGCGTTCAGGTTTACTGCGATTTGAAGAAAATCTGCCCAACTCTGGATTCGCTGAACATTGGCGGAGGTTTTCCAATTAAAAATTCGCTGTATTTCAACTATGACTACGAATATATGGCTGAAGAAATTATTGCACAGATAAAAATGATCTGCACGCAGAGAGAAGTGCCTGAACCAAACATCTTTACGGAATTTGGCAGTTTTACGGTTGGCGAAAGCGGAGCAGTAATATACTCGATACTGGGCGAAAAACAGCAGAACGACCGCGAACGCTGGTACATGATTGACAGTTCGTTTATGACCAATTTGCCCGACACGTGGGCTATTAAACAGCGTTTCATACAGTTAGCAATAAATAACTGGGACAAAGAGTATCAGCGTGTTATGCTTGGAGGATTGACCTGCGACAGCGGCGATTATTACAATTCGGAAGCTCATGCAAACGCCATTTTTCTCCCGAAACTGCAACCGGAAGAGCCTCTGTATCTTGGATTTTTCCACACCGGAGCATATCAGGAATCAATCGCCGGTTATGGCGGAATACAGCACTGTTTGCAGCCGGCGCCAAAACATATAGTAATCGACAGAGATGAAAACGGCGACTATTTTACGCGCCTCTTTTCCAAAGAACAGGGTTACAGACCTATGCTGCGGATTTTAGGTTACTGAAAAACAGACAAACGGGCTGTCTAAAATGCAGATTATTTTTTGGTATTGTTAAACAGATATAGATTATGCAAAATATTACATTTGAATACAGTATTTTACATTGGCATTTTTCATTCAAAAACTGTATAAATTTAACAATACCATTAATTTTAGATTAAAATATCGCCATTCCAATGTGTTTTTTACTGTTTTGTCTGTATAAAATAAAGAACCGGATTATTGTCTGTCGATAAATCGAATCTTTCAAAATAAGCCGGATTTTCAGCAGCGGTAATAACTGCTATAAATGTATTTCCGTTTTTTGTATATTCAACAAGGGGGAACGACAGACCTGCAATATCATCAATCACATTTTCAGCCCAATAACAGTC
>JAIROW010000128.1 GCA_031257315.1 Prevotellaceae bacterium | reverse complement strand
GGATATAAAAGCGTAAGGCAGGTCATCAGAAAAACAATGAGAATCTGCGTTGCAAATATGGAGAAATCTGCCGACATCGGCATAATCGCTTCCATGCCCATATCGATATACATTTTCGCCATTTCGCCTGAAAGTTCAATCGGGTGGGCATGAAACCACAACGTTATCGGAACTGTCGCAAACAGCGAAGCTACCGCTCCCGACAGCGCCATCATTGTCAGTTCGACGGCAAAAAGCCATTTCAACTGACGGCGTTGCATTCCGAGTGAAATCATGACCGAAAATTCGCGGCGTCGCTCGTTTGTCATCATGATAACCGTTCCAAGAATACCGAAACCGACAATCAGATAAAGAATAAAAAGGATTATTTTTGAAAACGCCTTGTCGGATTCGGCTGTGCGGAGCAGGTCTTTCATAGTGTAGCGCCACGAAAGGATTTCATAATTGCCGGAGTTGACGGCGGCGTTTAGTTCGGCAATTGTTTTGTCCCGTTTCATGTCGTTTTTCAAAGAAACGAATATGCCGCTGTAGCCGTCGGGCATGTCAATAAACGTTTGCGCCGACTGTAAGGTCATGTAAACCAATCCGTTATCCATTTCCGAAATAGGCATTTTCAGTATGCCTCGAACGGGGAACAGTCCTGCGGCGCTTGCTCCGTGATAGCCCTGTCCGATAAACGCCAGCGTGTCGCCGATATTAACTTTCAGATAATTTCTTAAACCCTGTCCAATCAGAATACCATCGTCTGTTTCAGTAAGATACGCGCCTTCGACGATGCGGACGGGCAGATTTGATTTTTCGGTTTCCTTTGCAGGCGAGATGCCCGTAACCGCTACTCCTTTTGAGACTGTGCCGAAGGACGCCATTGCAAATGTTTCCACGCGCGGCGACACGTTTTCTACATTTTCGATATGTTCGATTCGGGCGATAGTTTCGTCGTTTGCAGTCAGAAAGTTATCCACAGTTTTATCGTCCCAGTATCCATTTCCGTGTATATGGATATGTCCTGTTTGGGTACGTAAGGTGTTGTCAATCATTTTATCCCATACGCCGGTCTGAAAGCCGTACATCAGCGTACAGAAAAATACCGCGAAAAATACCGACGCCATCGTTATGATAGCCCTGCGCCGATTGCGCCATATATTGCGCCATGCTAATTTTATCATTAGAGTTTAGTTATTAGAGTTTAGAGTGTAATTTAGTTTCTGGGACATTGTTTTTGTTGTTGCTTTTAATATTTTCAACAATTCCAATGCTTCTTCATGAATTGAATTATATTCTGATTCGATAAGATATTGGGTTTCAAACAATAAATCTAACCAATATATCGTTTCGGCACATTCTTTTAAGGCGATATATATTTTTGCCAGAAAATCCTTTTCACTTATACCGTATTCGGCTTCCGCCAAATTTGCGCCAATGCTTGTACCGCTGCGCAACAGTTGTTTTGACAACACATATTCTTTCTTTTCGTTACATAAATATCTGTAAAGATTTACTATTCGCACTGCAAATTTTTTACTTTTACTTCGTGCCATGTTTTCCTTTTCCATAAATTTTAATATTTAACAATTAAACTCTAAACTCTAATATTTAAACTCTATTTCTTCATGTTTTGCTGAGAGAAAAAGCTTTCGTTTAGTTGAATGTCGAAATCATTTTTAATTACGGTCATTACGGTTTTTTGACTGGGCTTGTCGGCGGGAATCATTTCCATTCGGGAGGCAAGTTTGCGGCTGCCGAACTGTTTCACGTCGTAGCCAATCATGGTATTGACTAATTTCATGTCTTCGTCGTAGTTTTCTACTTTCAGTTCAATAAAATTATCTTTTGAAACCCACATAATAATTTTTCCCCACACAACGGCGGCGTCTTCGTGCGGAATAAGTGTGATTTTGTAACATTCGGCGCCGTTAACCGTCTCATTTTGTTCGAGTTTATGGTCAAAATCGTTTACGATAGACGTTTGCCGTACCATGTCGTCGTTTGTAAAATCGCTGCCCATCCACGACTGCCCCATTACCGACGACGACATTTTAATCATTCGTCCGATACTTGGTTGCCAGTTCCAAAGGTCTTTCTGCCGTTTCAGGAAAGCCTGTCCCTTTTCCTTTGCGGGCGAAGTGATGACTGTGAGCGAATAATCGTCGCCTTTCGACCACGATTTGACGCCAATTTCGCGCGACCACGTCGGGCGCACGATAGTCATTGTGATTTCGGAATACAGGTTTTCGCCGCGACTGTTTTCGTCCGCCCTTTTTACGATTTCCGTTGCCGTCAACGTCTGCGCCTGAACAGCATTAAACATACACGGCAAAATAAGTATCCAGCATAATCTTAAAATTTTCATAATCATTATATTATAATTGTTAATTATTCTTTATTTTTCATTCCTAACTCAGGGCAAACGCACGAAATTTCGTTGCCTGCGGTAGAGACTTCACTCGGAGAAACCATTTTGCAGGGGTATAAAGTACTTTCTGAACATTCAGAAACTGTTTTGCAGGGGTGTAAAGTAACGTAATTTCGCACATTTGCACTGATTCCCAACTGTTTTTTCAACGTCTCTCTGTATGTGTCCAGAAAATCGTTAGTATAAATATTTTCGGTATAGGCGGTTACTAAACTGATGCCCTTCAAGAAAACAAGGACTGTGAAATAATTGAATTTCATGTCGTTGCCAGACAGTTTACGGCAGAAAGTTTCAATAATCAGACTTTGTTTTCGTCGCGCTGCTTCGGCGTTGTAACCGTTCAGGAGAAATTCCAGCACTTTGGGTTGAAACGAGAGTTGAAAATAAAGTCTGTAAACAGAACGTTTATTTTTCAGATAATCAAACAGTTTGTCGATAAAATCTTCAGCTTCTTCGTCCGTTACTTGTCCGTCGTGATTTGGGTCTATCATGTTTTCAAATTCAGACATCAGTCCGTCCCAGATATTTTGCAGCAAATCTTCCTTGCTTTTGAAATAGCTGTACATCAGTCCTCTTGCGATGTCGGCTTTGCGAGCGATTTTCTCAATACTTGTTTGCGCAAACCCTTCTTCTGCGAAAAGCTGCATTGCAACATTCATGATTAACTGACGTTTTTCGGCACGAATGGCTTCATTTTGTTCCTTTGTTCTCGGCATATCTGCAAATTTTAATTTAAGAATGAACGTTCATTCAATAATAAAAACGCTGCAAAGATATGAAAGTTTTTTTAATTGCAAAAATTAATTCTGACAAACCGGCAGTGCAATAAAAATATTATATTGTCATAACGCTGCTTTAATTTGCCTTATTGGAAATTTGCGGGCAGATGCAATTTGCAACATATACTGTAAACCAACGAACTTTTTGCTGATTTAAGGAAAAATCACGGTTCGATGCAGAGTGTAAACCTGTCCGCATCGTTCAAGGCGGGAAATTTTTGACGGAAACTGTTAAGTCGTGCAATATCAATATTTCCAGATACGGCTTCCTCACTGTCGCTAACAGCTTCGGCTACGGGTTTTCCAATAAAGTCCAGCAGTACGCTGCCGCCGCTGTATTTTGTCGCAGGGTCGGAGCCTGTACGGTTCACGCCAGCCACATAGCACTGATTTTCAATTGCACGCGCCGTCAAAAGCGAGCGCCATGCACCGACGCGGGGTACAGGCCAGTTGGCTACATATATAATCATGTCGTAATCGTTTATATTGCGCGAAAATACCGGAAAACGCAAATCGTAACATATTTGCAGCAAAATTCTGACGCCTCTAAAACTTATAATTATTTTTTTTGTTCCTGCGGTATAACCGGCGTGTTCTCCTGCAAACGAAAACAGATGCCGTTTATCATACGACGCATATTTACCGTCGGGCGTCGCAAAATATAACCGGTTGTAAAAATTGCCGTTTTCTTCCACGACAATACTTCCAGCAATTGCGGCATTTTTTGCCATTGCCACATTTCGCATCCATTCCGGCGTTACGGTACCGGCTTTTTCTGCAACCTCGTGTGGCGAAATGCAAAATCCGGTAGTAAACATTTCGGGCAAAACAATTAAATCTGTCTGAGTTTCAGCAGAAATCAATGTTTCGATATGTCGCCGGTTTTCTTCAGGCGACTGCCATTTTGTGTCGATTTGCAGTAAAAGTACGTTCATATTCTGTTTATTTTTTCATTTTATTTCTCATAAATATTTCCTGTCCCTCTTCGGGCTGCGTTTCCGGTTTCATTTTATTGTAGTTGTACAGTTTTTTCAGTTTTACTGCGTATTTTTGCGATATGTCGTGCATTGTTTCACCGTTCTGTACAATATGAATAGGAAAATTAATGCTCGAACGCGATTTTTTTGCCTTGATGTATAATTCCTGACCTTTGTATATTTTTGCATTTTTTGGCAAATCGTTATACTTTAATAATTGTCGCTTTGTGATTTTAAATTCTTCGGCGATGGCTTCGTATGTATCGCCTTCGTTAGCAATTATGTATTTAACGTCGTTTCTTGTATAAACAATTCTGTTTAACTGTATTACAAAGTTGTCAAGCTCCGTTTTTTTCAGTCTTGACGGAGGAATTGCTTCTATTTCAACGTTTTGGTCGTACAGATAAAGTTTGTTGTCTTCAATGACTTTTATAAGCGATTCGGCGTATTTGGTGTTTGTTGCATAGCCGGCTTTTTTCAAACCGTAAGCCCAAGCCTTGTAATCGGTTGGTTTTAAATCGAATAAAAACGCATATCGGCTATTGTATCTGAGAAAATCGGAATGGTCGATAAACGAATCTTCATTATTTTTATACTTTCTGAAACATTCGTTTTTAGCGTCGTCGTCATGATACGATTTTTCGCCCGACCAGCTGTTGTGGCATTTTATTCCGAAGTGATTTTTTGCTACCCGCGTCAAATTGCTCTGTCCGTAAGCCGATTCCAGACATGCCTGTCCAAGAATTATACTCGCCGGTACGCCGGACTTTCTCATTTGTGAAACGGCAATCTCTCTGTACTTCATAATGTATGTTTCTTTTACGCTTTGAGCAAAAACACTGAAAACAAGACTCATACACATTGCCAACATAATACTTTTCATGGCGCAAAATTATCATTTTTTTTGTTTAATTTTTTCAGAAATTGAATGAACAATTTCAACGGGAATAAATTTTTATATCCAAAAATTTCATATCAGGCGCGGACTGTCGGGCTTTTTTAACGTTCTCGACGCTGTTTGCTGCAAATTTAACTGTACGCTGAAATTTTATGGTCTGAATATAAATTCAAATATAAAATAACCGCTTTTCAGCTTTCCCCTGATTCGAGATAATACTGTAACCGACATATTATCAATAGATTAAATTTTGAAAAATATTAAATAATGTTAAACCGCGTTAAATTATGCTAAACTTTAAACAAACAAATACAGTTTTCAGAAAAACGCGCGTTTTTCAATGTTTTAAAACAGCCTCATGTTTTTTGCAACAGTCAGATTTTTATGCAATTTTATGTAAAAATTTTAATAATTGATAATTATTTACTAATTTTGCGCCCGAAAATTATGTAAACCTTTTACGGACATCTCGTCGGGATAAGTTTATAAATTGTTAATTGTCAGAGTACGAAATATAAATTTCGTTATAAATAAAGTTTAGTATGAAAAAGATAAAAGTCTCAGTAATATCTTATCTAAATACTTTGCCTTTCGTATATGGACTGAAACATTCAAAGACAGTCAATTATATTGACTTTATTTATGATACGCCAGCCAAATGTGCCGTCCGTCTGGCTAACAGGAGCGTGGACATTGGCATCGTCCCCGCCGCTGTGATACCGGAAATTCCCGACAGAAAAATAATTTCAAAATACTGTATAGGTGCCAGTGGTACAGTGCGATCGGTTGTTTTATGTTCAAACGAACCGCTGAGCGAAATAAAAAATGTTTATCTCGACGGAGAATCGCGAACTTCGGCGCTTCTTGCCCGACTGCTGCTGGCAGAATACTGGAAAATTGACGTATCGCTGTTTCCGGCGACTTCGATAAAAGAGATTGATCCGTACAAAAAAAATACGGCTTATCTGCTGATTGGCGACAAAGTTTTTGATTTTGAAGACAGATTTATGTATAAATTTGACCTGTCCGAAACATGGAAATCGTTTACCGGAATGTCGTTTGTTTTTGCCGCGTGGACAGCCGTCAATCCGCTTCCCGACGGTTTTATTTCGATGTTCGATGCCGCCCTTTCTTTTGGAATTGACAGTATATCAGAGGCTGCCAGAGAAAATAAAAGTTCGTTAACCTGTCAGGACGCGGTAAAATATCTGACAGAAAATATTGATTACAATTTCGACTATGCCAAACACAAGGCGCTGGTCATGTTCTGGAATATGGTAATGAAATTAAAATCGAAATACCGAAGTTGTTAGCCCATCTAAATTTCAATGGAATTTACATGGGCGTTTACGGGAAAACAGCAAAAATAAAAATTAAAGGTATTGATTTTGAATAAATTACGAAGAAAATATGGTTCTGTTCTATTATAAATCAGGGAGTAAAATCCTGCAAAGTTCCGACCTCAAACTGTTGAATGATTTGGGTTTTGAGGATATTGTCTGGATAGATTTAAACGACCCGCTTGGAAAAGAAAAACGGGCAATCGAAGCGTTTTTGAATACGGAACTGCAAACAAGAGCGCAGGCGGAGGAAATCGAAAGCAGTTCCCGATATTCGGAAGCCGACGATGTTGTTTACGGCAACACCAATTTTCTTTTGTCGCAGGGCGACGGCTATGTTGAAGAGCCTGTGTCGTTTACTGTATGCGAAGGAATATTGATTACCGCGCGAAACACCGATTTGCGAACGCTGTCCGAAGTCGGCAGAAAACTTCTTGCCAGCCACAACGCCTATATTACAGGCTATCACCTGCTTATATCAATACTGGAAAACAGAATCGACCTTGACGCCGATATGATAGAAGGTATTGCCAAAGAAATCACCCAGTTAACGCGAAAAATCGTAACCGGTCCCGTCGAAAAATCAACGCTGGTATATCTTACTCAGTTACAGGAAAATATAATGACAGTCAGAGAAAACATAATCGACAAGCAGCGCACGCTGTCGTCCATTCTGAAAAGCAACCTTTTCCCAGCCGACATTCAGGCAAAAGTAACGGTGATGATAAACGACGTAAATTCGCTGCTCAAACACGCCGATTTCGGGTTTGAACGGCTTGAGTATTTGCAGGATACTGTTCTGGGGCTTATTAATGTCGAACAAAATAAAATCATCAAAATATTTACCGTAACATCGGTTATTTTTATGCCGCCGACTCTGATAGCGTCAATTTACGGTATGAATTTTGAAGGAATGCCGGAACTGAACTGGAAATACGGCTACCTTTACAGCCTTATTCTGATACTGCTTTCGGCGGCAGGTACTCTTTATATCTTTAAACGCAAAAAATTGTTATAAAATAATGACAGACAGTAAACTTGAATTTGACGAAAACGGTCTGATACCTGCAATTGTGCAGGACTGTTACACGAAAGAAGTGTTAACGCTGGCGTATATGAATGCTGAAAGTCTGGCAATCAGCATTGCCGAAAAAAAAACCTGTTTTTACAGCCGAAGCCGCAAAGAACTGTGGCGAAAAGGCGAAACTTCGGGTAATTATCAGCATATTGCAAGTATTTATGCCGACTGCGACAGAGACGCTCTGGTTGTTGAAGTTGTCAAGGACGGACCGGCGTGTCATACCGGCTCTGAAACCTGTTTTAATACTCCGGTGTATGTTTCCGACGAAATAAGCAGATTCTCTTTAAACTCGCTTTTCAACCTGCTTGTCGAACGCAACAGAAAACGTCCCGAAGGCTCATATACTACATATCTGTTTGAAAAAGGACAGGACAAGATACTGAAAAAGATAGGAGAAGAAAGCGCCGAAGTAATAATAGGTGCAAAAAACTCAAAAAAAGAACTGGTTTACGAAATATCGGATTTAATTTATCATCTTATGGTACTTATGGTTAATCAGGACATTTCCCCAAAAGAAATTATCGACGAACTTGCGTCAAGACATGTAATTGATAAAAAGGAAAAACAGAAGGACTTCAAATGAGAACAGTTTGCACTTTATTTAAAATCACTTCTGTCGCAGTCCTTGTTATTCTGACAGGCATTACGTTTGCGCAGAATAAAACCGGATACAGCGAAATGGGACTGAAAGACAGGGTAAAAAGCATCAAGGAAACTCAGTACAAGCTGAACGATGTCAATCCCGGACTGAACGAAATTATATTGAAAGAGTATTCGTTCAATAAAAACGGTCAAAAAACGGTGGAAACAAGTAACGAAGTAGGTAAGGATTTGAAAACCAGACATGAAATTTCATACGACAAATCGGGACGGATTGCTTCGGAAACAGAACAGAATACCGACGTTAATTCTAATTTTACCGTCAGGTATAAGTACGAAGCGGGAAAACTGTCGAAAAAAGAACTCATTGCCAACAGAAAAGTAATATCGACATATATTTATAAATACAACGAAAAGGGCAATGTCGCGTCAATGGAAATAAAGAAAAAACTTGGACTGCTGGACATTTACAACGAACAGTTTGAATACCAGTACGACGACAGCTGTCGTCTTGTTGAAGAAACGCACCAGGACGGCAAGGATTACAGCAAAACGGAATACCGGTACGACGAAAAAAACAGGATTGTACGTACCGTAGAATACAATCAGCGGGGCGGTATTACATACGAAACTGATTATGAATACGATGATTTTGACAATCCGAGTTCGGAAATTACAAAATACAGAGACCGTGTAATCAAAAATATTTCGTATCTGTACGAATACGACAGTCGCGGAAACTGGATAAACAAACGTTCTCTGGCTGACGACAAAACATATTCGCTGCAAATAAGAATCATAACTTATTACTGACAGTTGTCAATTGACAATTGATTAATAATGAACGGATTTACGGACAGAATAAAAGAAGAAGCTGCCCGTCTGGGGTTCTCTGCCTGCGGCGTAACCAGAGCCGAATATCTTGCAGGCGAAACCGTATTTTTGGACAACGCATTGAAAAATAATTATCATGCCGACATGAAATATATTGAAAACCGGCAAGAAATGCGTTTAAATCCCCAGACGCTGTTTGAAGGCGCAAAATCGGTAATCTCGCTGGCTTACAATTATTATTCGATAAAAAAACAGACCGGCGGCGCACCCGTAATATCGAAATATGCTTACGGACGCGATTATCATTTTGTTTTAAAACAAAAACTCAACAGACTGATGGATTTTATAAAGCAGGAAAAAAGCGAAGCTGACGGTAAAACTTTTGTCGATTCGGCGCCGCTGCTCGAAAAAGCCCTTGCACAACGCGCCGGAACAGGCTGGATTGGCAAGAACAGTAATTTAATTGTCAACGGCAAAGGTTCGTTTTATTTTCTTGCCGAACTTGTTCTGAACATGCCACTGCGCTACGATGAACCGGCAATTTCAAAATGCGGCGCATGTACGCGCTGCATCGATGCCTGTCCGACCGGCGCCATTGTCCGTCCATACGTCGTTGACGCCCGAAAATGTATATCATATCTGACTGTTGAACTGAAAGGCAGCTTTCCCGAAGAACCAACAGTAAATCTTGCCGGACGCATGTTTGGCTGCGATATTTGTCAGGACGCATGTCCATGGAACATACGTTTCGCCGTCGAAAACAACGAACCTGATTTTGCTCCGTCTCAAACGCTTCTGAGCAAAACCGGAGTAGAATGGGAAAATCTGACAAAAGAAGAATTTTTGGAAATATTTAGAAATTCGGCAGTGAAACGAACCAAATACGAAGGACTTAAACGCAATATTTTACAACTGAAAAATAAGGTTTAAGCTGAAATATGGTTTTGCCGAGTAGAGAAAAGTCATTGCCATTTATCTACAACGTCAATGTACGTACTTACCTGTATTTCGGGTATATACGGTTATAAAAATACTGATTTTAAATTTCTTTATACAAACATAAATCTGCATCAACTCCATTATAAAATCTATTTGTCAGATTAAAAATAAAATTGTTCCTTTGCACAGTTAAAAAGATGTTTGTTTGACACAGTTGAATAATTCACATAATTTAAATTCTGTAAATTATGCAATTATGTGAATTGATTGAGAATTGACAGGGCATAAACAGTATTTAAATCCTGAAAATCCTGCAATTATGTGAATAGACAGTGATTGATAAGAAATAAGCAAATTAATATTCAATGATATGAGAACATGTATTTTTACAGTATGGACAACAGTCGCGGCGTTTTGTTGCTGCGCTGGAAAATCGCCAAAAGACAGCGCCGGACAGATATACAGAAATCCGGTTGTAGATGTTAATCTTCCCGACCCGACGGTAATCAGGGCTGATGACGGGTATTTTTATCTGTATGCGACCGAAGGAATTGCACGCACGCCTGTCTTTCGTTCAAAAAATCTGGTTGAATGGCAGCAGGCAGGAGCCGCGTTTACGGCAGAAACACGTCCTTCGTGGGAACCGGACGGCAAAATATGGGCGCCCGACATTAATTATATCAATGGAAAATATGTTCTGTATTATTCCATGTCCCGCTGGGGGGGCGTTGAAACGTGCGGAATTGGAGTTGCTGTTTCCGAACGACCCGACGGCGGTTTTACGGATAAGGGTATGCTGTTCAGGAGCAATGGAATAGGCGTAAGAAATTCTATCGACCAGAATTATGTGGAAGAAGGAAACAGAAAATACCTCGTGTGGGGAAGTTTTAACGGCATATATATAATTGAGTTAGGCGACGACGGGCTTTCGATTCGCGAAGGCGCAGAAAAAATGCAGATTGCAGGTACGGCTTTTGAAGGTTCATGTATATATAAAAGAGGCAAATACTACTATCTGTTTGCCTCTGTCGGCACGTGCTGCGAAGGCGCGAACAGCACATACACTACCGTAGTCGGTCGCTCAGAAAATCTCACAGGACCATACGTCAATAAAAGCGGCAAGTTAATGATTGACAATACTTATGAAATACTGATTCACGGCGACAGCGAATTTGCAGGCACGGGTCATAACGCCGAAATTGTTACCGACGACAATGGTAATGATTGGATTCTTTATCACGCTTACCGACGGTCAAATCCGAAAAATGGACGGGTACTGATGCTTGACAGAATATACTGGACAGATGATAACTGGCTCGAAGTTGTCAACAGCGTTCCATCAAAAGAAGCTACAGTTCCGGTATTCAGTAGTGCGAGATAAACAAAATTGACAATTTTAACCCTTGATTCGCATCAATTGTGAAAATTCTGTAATTCTGTAATTCTATAATTAGACTGATTAAAAGCAGGCGAGCTTTTACAAAAAAGCAGGCGAGCTTTTTGACAATTGATAATAGAGCCGCACCAGTATTGTATGCAGAGAATGTAAAAATGATTGATAAACATAGAACGTTGCAAAGCAACGTCTCTACAAATGCAAAAAAGCAGGCGAGCTTTTTGAAAAGACTCGCCTGCTTGTATCAATTGACAATTATCAATTATCAATTACTGTACAATCAGTTTCAGGGAAGTATTAGCCTTTGCAGAAATCAGTTGCAGGACAAATATTCCGCTGAGATGCATTGCGCTGTATTTTACTTCGTACTTGGCGCTGCCTGTCAACTGCCTGTCGTCCACGACCGTACCGTCGAGACTTATCAGCCGCAGACGTATGTTTGCCACTGTACCGAGTTCCACGAGAGCGGTAAATTCTCCGCTGTTGGGGTTTGGA
>JAIROW010000190.1 GCA_031257315.1 Prevotellaceae bacterium | reverse complement strand
ATTATACGTATATAACTGAATACAAACTCAATGCCGAATATGAAAAAATAGAAAAAATAACATTTAAATATGGCGACAAACAGTATGATATTGATAATGAATCCATTATTCTGCTTACAAAAGATAGACGGATTCCGACTGGTATATCAGACGGAGCAATTGGCGCAGGTTTTCTTAAAAAACTGCGAAAAGTGCATTTTGATTTTAAAAACATGGTGTTTTATCCGGAAGAGTAAATGAAAATAATTTTTCCTCACTGTATCCAGCTTGATGCGATGGACTGCGGTCCCGCCTGCCTCCGCATGATTGCAAAGTACTACGGACGCAGCTATTCCCTGCAAACCCTCCGCGAACGCAGTTTCATTACCCGCGAAGGCGTATCCATGCTCGGCATCAGCGACGCCGCCGAAAGTATCGGTATGCACACGCAAGGAGTACGGATTACGCTCGAACAGTTAACCGAAGATGTTCTTTTGCCCTGCATTTTGCACTGGAATCAAAATCATTTCGTAGTGCTGTACAAAGTAAAGGGGGCAAAGGGCAAAAGCGCGAATGGTGAAAAATCAGTTTTTTCGCGCCTTTGTAATTTCGTCCCTTCGTCCCTTCGTCCTTCTGTGCCTTCGCGCTTCTGCATTGCCGACCCCGCCGGCGATAAATACGTCATGAGCAGCGAGGAATTTACAGGTTGCTGGTACAGCGGTAAAAGCAGAGGCAAAGACACCGGTACAGCTCTGCTGCTGGCTCCTTCTCCTGAATTTTATAATTCCGAAGACGACAATAAAAAACAGAAAAAAAATCTTAGTTATTTCTTTCGATACCTGATTCCATACAAATCCCAATACGCCCAAATTATTGTCGGAATATTTATCGGCATGATTCTTTCACTGATTGCGCCTTTTTTTACGCAAGCTGTCGTTGACCAGGGAATTGGTAATAACAACCTGTCATTTATCACTTTAATTCTAATTGCGCAGCTTGTACTTTCCATAACCCAAATGGGTATGGGCTTTATACAGAGCTGGATATCACTGCATACCAATACCCGCATAAGCATAGCCCTGATTTCAGGTTTTTTGTGCAAATTGATGAAACTGCCAATCCGTTTTTTTGACTCTAAAAATATCGGAGATATTATGCAACGCATTGGAGATCACGGACGTATCCATGAATTTATGTCAGGAACCGCACTTTCAACGCTGTTTTCGTTAATCAATTTTTTAATTTTCCTTCCAATCATGGCTTATTATAATTTAAAAATTCTGTTTGTTTTTCTGATTATCAATATGTTTCATGTGGCATGGATACTGTCGTTTATGCGCTACCGCAAAAAATTAGACCATAAACGCTTTGCTCAATCGTCGGCAGACCAAAGCAATATAATACAGTTGATTACAGGAATGCAGGAAATAAAACTCAACAACTGCGAAAAAAAAGAACGCTGGAAATGGGAGCGTATTCAGGTTAAACTGTTTAAAATCAGCGTAGAAGGACTCACCATCGGTCAATACCAGCAAATTGGCTCCGTGTTTTTAAGCGAAATGACAGGTTTATTTATTTCCTACCTATCGGCAAAAGCTGTAGTTGAAGGCGAAATTACGCTGGGTATGATGATGTCTATCAGTTACATTCTCGGACAGATTTCCGGTCCAATAGGACAGATAATAGACTTTGCACAGTCGTTTCAGGACGCTAAAATCAGCCTCGAACGATTGAACGAAGTACATAATAAAGAAGACGAAGAACAAAATCTGTCTAACAAATTGAACGAACTTCCAAAAAACCATTCTATCAGTTTTGAAAATGTATCTTTCAGTTACGATGGAGCTGAGCGTAATTATGTACTTGACAACCTGAGTTTAAATATTCCCAAAAATAAAGTAACAGCCATAGTCGGCGCCAGCGGCAGCGGTAAAACAACCATTATCAAACTGTTACTTGGTTTTTACCCGCCTGTAAAAGGAAAAATAAAAACAGGCGACGCTCTGCTGGAAGACATCAATCCGCACCTGTGGAGGCAAAAAACAGGTGCAGTAATGCAGGACGGCTTTATTTTTTCGGATACCATTGCCAACAATATTGCCGTTGGCGAAGACGAAATTGACAAAAAACGTCTTGCTCATGCCGTAGAAATGGCTAACATAAAGGAATTTATCGAATCGCTTCCGTTGAAATACAATACAAAAATCGGAATGGAAGGCAACGGCGTAAGTCAGGGACAGCGGCAGCGACTGCTAATCGCCCGCGCCGTATATAAAAATCCTGATTTTCTGTTTTTTGACGAAGCCACAAATGCGCTTGACGCTAACAATGAACGGATTATAATGGACAATCTCTCCGAATTTTATAAGGGAAAAACAGTCGTTGTCGTTGCGCACCGACTCAGTACCGTTCAACATGCCGATAATATTATTGTTCTGGACAAGGGAAAAATAGTGGAAGAAGGAACGCACACGGAATTGACAGCGAAAAAAGGGGCATATTATACTCTGGTTAAAAATCAGCTGGAGCTGGGGAGTTAAAGGACAAAAAAACAAATATATATGATTTTTTTTTAATAACATGAAAACAGAAAATGAAATAGAACTGCGCAGCGAAGAATTTCAGGAAGTGCTTGGAGGCGTTCCACCGTGGATATTGCGGTGGGGAATAACAGTACTGGCAGTTATAGTTATTATTCTTTTGACAGGCAGCGCCATCATCAAATATCCCGATATTATTCCTTCGCGGATTGTGCTGACAGGAGTCGTTCCTCCGGCTACAATTACTGCGCGATCGTCAGGCAAGCTGAAACGCCTGTATGTATCTGATAATCAGAAAATAAACACAGGCGATTATCTGGCTGTTATTGACAATCCGGCATCTACGGAAGATATTCAACTGATGAAAACATATATAGAAAACCTGAATCTGGATAATGATTCCCTGTTGAAACTGCCGTCGAAAGCATTGCAGGCAGGTAATTTACAGTCGTTATACTCAACATTTTACATTACTTTGTTTGATTATATGGAATACAAGCGTTTGGTGTATTATCCGCAGAAAATAAGCATGACTAAAAAACGTATTGTTCAATATGAAACACAGTACCAAAATCTGTTGCGTCAGCAGAAACTGACAGTTGAACAGACAGCGCTTTTCGAGCGGCAATACCGACGTGATTCAGCACTGATAAAGTCCGGCGTTATTTCGCATGAAGACTTTGAGAAAACAAAATCACAATACATACAAGCGCTGCTGTCAATGGAAAACATGCAATCGAGCGTCAACAGTATGCAGATACAAATTGCCCAGCTGAAAGAACTGCTGCTGGATACGGGTCAGCAGGATACGGAAAAATACAACGATTTGCGTTCGCGTATCCACTCGCTGATTACGCAGCTGAAATCGGAAATACAGGCGTGGGAATTGAATTATGTGCTGAAATCGCCAATTGACGGAACAATTACATTTACCGGTTACTGGATTGAAAATCAGAACGTTGTGGCAGGAGAAACGGTTTTTACGGTTGTTCCTGATTTTCAGGCAATTTCAAAAGAACTGATTGGCAAGGCGATGCTTCCTGTTGCCCGTTCCGGCAAAGTGGAAATCGGGCAAAAAGTTAATATCAGGCTGGAAAATTTCCCCGAAAACGAATACGGTATTTTGCGCGGAAAAGTGCAAAATATTTCACTTGTACCTGCCCAAAGCGGCGAATCGGTTTATTATACGGTAGAAATCAGCCTGCCCAAAGGATTGCTGACTACCTACAAAAAAGAGTTGCCGTATTTTCCGAACATGCAGGGGCAGGCAGATATTGTTACAGAAGATATTTCGCTGCTGGAACGGTTGTTCCTCCCGATTAAGAAAATTTTAAAGGAAAGTATTTAATAAACTTATAATTATTATTAATGGAAACGGTAAAAGAA
This sequence comes from Prevotellaceae bacterium, assembly GCA_031257315.1. Classification (GTDB taxonomy): domain Bacteria; phylum Bacteroidota; class Bacteroidia; order Bacteroidales; family UBA932; genus JAIRLF01. Next base: position 4,115 of record JAIROW010000190.1, on the reverse strand, counting down.
CAGAACGAATTACTGCAACGCATTGTAAATCATCAGTTAATGAATGTCAGTTTCTGTAATAACCCCGGTTTGTTGAACGGCAAAACCGGATGTGCTATTTTTTTCTTTCACTATGCCCGTTATACCGGTAACAGTTTGCATGAAGATTTTGCAGGTGAATTGCTTGATGAAGTCTATGAAGATATTCAAACAAATACGTCTGTAAGTTTTTCAAGCGGTTTGGTTGGCATTGCCTGTGGAATAAGTTATTTGATACATTACAAATTTGTGGAAGGAGATGCAGACGACGTTCTTGAAGAGATGGATAAAAAAATCATGGAAAAAGATTTGCGCCGCATAAATGATTTCAGTCTTGATACAGGTTTGGAAGGAATTGCGTGGTATGCCCTGTGTCGCTTATATTCAGGAGAAAACAAACCCTTTGATTCGTTATATATAAACGATTTGCAGCACGCTTGCCTCCGTATGAAAGAAAATGGAAATTCTCCTTTTATTCCCATGTTTATGAATTATTATGCTGGGAAAAACATTGAAAATCCTTTTTCCAAAATTTTAGATAAACTGACTGATGTGTCTGAAAATCAAGATGATTTAAGCTGGAAAAAAGGACTTAAAATAATAATATAATGAAATTTATTGAAAAAATGAAACACCTGTATATATTTAATAACCAGTCTAATGCCGCTCAATATGGCATAGGAGCCTATATCCGTCAGCTTATAGAATGTTTGAAAGGAAACGACGCTTTTTACATTACGGTTGTACAGTTGGGAGCGTATGAGAGAGAACTGAAAACAGAATACGACGAATCCGGAAAAATCCGTACATTGTTTGTTCCCAGCATAAATTATTATTACAACGAACAGACTTCCAAACTGTATTGTCGCAATTTGCTGTATCTGCTAAGTTTATACATATCCGATTCTGAAGAAAATATATTTCACTTGAATTATATTGACGAAACATTTCTATTTGAACTGATTAAGGAAAAATTTTCAAAAAGCATGGTAATACTCACGCTGCATTATTTAAACTGGACTTTCCATTTAAAAGGAAATACTCTGCGTTTTACTGAAATAATTTCAAGGAACGAGGAGTTAACAGACGCAGAAGACAAACAAATATATCAGGAATATGTAAAAGATAAACAGACTTTTTCAACCGTTGATAAAATTATTTGTCTCGCAAATTATACTAAACATCTATTACTTACCCATTATGCTGTTCCGGAAGAAAAAATAACAGTAATTTATAACGGACTGGAAGACAAAGCCATATTTTTGACAAAGAAAGAAATAGATGCTAAAAAGCAGTCAATCTTAATACCTCAAAATGAAAAAATTATTTTATATACAGGTCGTATGGACGAAAATAAGGGTTTGAAGCCTTTAATTAACGCTTTTCGACAGGTTTTATCGGAATATTCAAAGGTGCGCCTTATTCTGGCAGGAAATGGCAATTATGATTTTATATTAAACGAATGTAATTGTATTTGGAATAAAATCACTTTAACGGGAAGAATTGAAAAAGACAAACTGTATGAACTGTATCAAATTACCGATATTGGAGTATTACCTTCTTTCAGCGAGCAATGCAGTTATTCTGCTATTGAAATTATGATGCACGGAATACCGTTAGTCGGTACAGACGCCACAGGATTAAGCGAAATGATAGAAAACGGATACAATGGTTACAAAGTAAATATAGAATGTACAAATGAAAGCGTTAATTTTATGGAAGAAAAACTGAGCGCCATTTTATTGCAACTTTTAAATATGGATTCTCAACTTTTTGCACAACTCGGCAGGCAAAGTCGAAATATGTACGAAACAAAATATTCATTGAAAATCATGAGACAAAACATGAAACTGGCGTATTGATTAATTTAATGCCAAACCGCTATCATACAGTGCAAAATATATTAGCCATTATATAAATTAAATTATGTAAAATACGCGCGAAATCGTACCTTTGCGGCATGAAATATATTGAATACGAGGATAGCGAAAAGAAATCCCGCGCACTGACCGGATTTACGCATGAACATTTCAGAGAACTGCTTCTTCATTTTGAGGAGGCGCATAACAGCTATTTCACTAAATATGACATGAATGGCAGGTATCACAATAACCGTCGAAATTTTGTAACATACAGAAACAGTCCTCTTCCCTCTGTTGAAGACCGTCTGTTTTTTATACTTGTATATATAAAAAACAACCCGCTTCAGGAGTTTCATGTCGCCTGCTTTGACGAGGTTGTCCAAATCACAGGTATCGCAATAAAAAGTACGGTGAACTGCACGATTTGTGCAATCCTGTGAAAAACAGGCAATTATTAAACAAATTTTTAGATATACATTATGAAAGTAAAAAAAACGGACAAAATTAAATTTTTTGCAGTATCAATGTCTTTTATTTGCAGTTTTTCAGCATTTTCGCAAATGGCAAATATCGACAGTCTCAGAGAAATCTGGAGAAATGAAGCGGATTTTATTTTAAAGTTCTATACCGCAAACGCCTTTGATACTCTAAGAGGTTTGACCTCAGAAGAATGGAATAACGGAGTGAATGAAATTTATGAAAAAATAAACCGATGCAACACACATAAAGAATACCTGTATGCCCTCCGATATTTCGGCGCTCTGATAAACGACGCTCATGTTGAATTTTCCGGCAATGGAGTCTATAACCGCAAAAAAATATTTCAGAAAACCGATACTTTATTTCCCGTATGGGTAAAATCGTGGCGAGACGGCAGAGTATTTGCAGTGAAGGATTTTTCGGAACAGTTACCCGTCTGTTCTGAAATAATTTCAATAAACGGAATCCCTGCTAAAAATATTGCAGAAAAACAGCGCAGACTTTTTCCATGCGAAGACCGACTGGCAGCAGCATGGACGTCAAGCATACGCGAAGGCGACCCTTTATTATGGACAAATTTTGCAAATTACCTGTTTTGCGAAAAAATAAGGCATCCGTTTACTGTCGAATACAAACCGGCTGACGATACTGCTGTCAGAACAATAAAACTGTCGGGATTGCAGCGAGAAAAAATTGACATCATATATAATGAAAATGAAGGAAAAGAAGCGCCAAAAGAAGGATTTGCGCTGTTGTTTTCACTCGGCAAAAATACCGTTGGTTACAGTAAAATTAACGACAGTATAGCCGTACTGAAAATCAAAATGTTTTTAGGTTCGACAATATTAGGATATTTGTTTTCAGGCATGGAGGATACAGGATTTCCGAAAAAACTGTCAAAAATCATGAAACAGATACAATGCGACGGAATCAGACATTTGATAATAGATTTGCGGGACAATCCCGGCGGCTATCTGTATAATGTTTATGAACTGCTGGCGTTTTTCACCGATGAAAAATTCGTTGCGTCCGAGATTTATAAAACTACGGAACAAAGCAAAGCTGAAGCGGCAAAACTTCTGAAACAGTCCTACAAAAAATTATACGGTAAAAAACATTCTGACGTTTTGCGCTCAATGGAAATTTTTCACTCCATGCCCGACGGATCAATATTCCGGTCGGATACAGTATTACCAATGTATTATAATTGTTTAAAACCCGTAAAATACAGATATGATGGAAAAACATATCTTTTAACCAGCGGTATGTCGTATTCAGCGTCAGTTATGTGCGCTGATTTATTCAAGTCGTATAAATTGGGACTGCTGGCAGGAGAATCGCCCGGAGGTTACAGCGCCGTCAGCAGCGGAGACGGAATAACCGCAACATTGCCATATTCCAGATTTACAACCATTAAGGTTCCAGTGTTTTACGAAAAAACAACAGACAGTTATAAATATGTAGAACCGGATATACCGATAGAACCGACATTTGAAGAGTGGCTGTACAACAAACACGATTCTTTGAAAAAACTGCTCGCAATTATTATGAAAAAATAATGCTAATCAATAGTTAAAATGTCCCGCAGGGACAAAATTTTCATAACCGCAGGCGAGCGTAGCGTTGCCTGCGTACTTTGCCTGCGTACAGCGAGAGTTTTGCCCATTCGGGCAAGTTTGGCGCTTTCGCACTGCCGCAGGCAACGCTACGCTCGCCTGCGGTTACGAAAATTAAGCCCATTCGGGCTAAAAGTCA
>JAIROW010000186.1 GCA_031257315.1 Prevotellaceae bacterium | reverse complement strand
TATGCAAAATTCATTAATAAAACGTATCTTTGCGGCATAATTTGTATAACTGTATGAATAATTTTCTACGTTCTGTTGCCCGTGATATTTATGCTCGATACGGCGAAAACCTTGGGTTTGTTTCTCCCGTATTTCCTTCGCGGAGAGTGCAGCTGTTTTTCTCGAAAGAACTGGCTTCCATAATTGACAAGCCAGTCTGGTCGCCAGAATACAAGAACCTTGACGAAGTTGTTTCGACGTTTTCGTCGCTGCGAAAAGCCGACGATTTTGTACTGCTTGTTCTGCTGTACGAAATATACTGCAAATACTCGAACAGCGAAGAGACTTTTGACAAATTTTATTTCTGGGGCGAGACTTTGCTCAACGATTTTAACGATATTGACAAATCGCTGGTCAATGCCGACGCTCTGTTTCGCAACCTCAAAGCACAGAAGGATATAGAAGATGATTATTCGTTTCTGTCGCCCGAACAGGTGGCATGTATCAGGCAGTTCTGGCAAAACTTTAACCATGCAAAAAACAGGGGCAGGCTGCATGAAAAGTTTATCGAAATATGGAGCATTTTGCCGACAGTGTACCACGATTTCTGCAATACGTTAAAATCACGCGGACTTGCCTGTCAGGGAATGATTTACAGAGACGCTGCCGAAAACCTCAGCCAGTGCGCTGCCGGAGATATTGACAGAACATATATATTTGTCGGCTTCAATGCGCTGAGCCGGTGTGAAGAACGTATCTTTGCACGGCTTCAGCGCCTTGAAAAAGCCGTTTTTTACTGGGATTATGACAGATATTACATTGACGATAAAAATCACGAAGCTGGAATGTTTCTGCGCGAGAATATCAGAAACTTCCCCGCGCCTGACGGTTTCGAATCTGCTTCAAATCTTGTCGATACAAAAAAAGATATACATATAATTACCGTTCCGTCCGACGTGATGCAGGCAAAGTCGTTACCATCAATTATGAAGGAAATGAACATCGAACATTTCGACGAAAAAACGGCTATAACGCTTGTCGATGAAAATATTCTGATACCGGTACTTCATTCGCTGCCCGACAAATGTCAGGACATAAACGTTACGCTTGGGTATCCGCTGATACAGACGCCGGTTTTTACGCTTGCCGAAATACTTATACGGCTGCAAAATTCGTATCGCGAATCAAACAGAGGCTTTTATCACAGAGACGCGCTGGCTGCGCTGCGACACGGTTATGTCGGTATGATGGCTGTCGGCGACGTTAAAAACATCATAAACGAGATAACGCTGAACAACAGAATTTATGTTGACAGATCCCTTTTCAGAAACAACAAATTTCTGAGCAAAGTCTTTACGCCGCTTTCAGGGTATCAAGAGATTTCGTCGTATCTTGCAGATATTTTTACCGACATTGCCTCGTACAGCAGTGGAAACGACGAAACTGACGACGACGAGGCGCTGCGCCGCGAATATGCGCTGTGCATTATCAAAACGCTGAACAAACTGCAAAATTCGATTGACAGTGCGGGGTTTGAAATCGGTAAACCCGTTTTTATGAGCCTGCTTCGGAGTGTTTTCCGTGAAATAAAAATCCCGTTTACAGGCGAACCAGTCAAGGGATTGCAGATAATGAGCCTGCACGAAACCAGAGCGCTTGATTTCGACAATGTTATAATGCTTTCGGTCAGCGAGGGACGGCTTCCGTCCGTACAGCCGCAGCTTTCGTACATTCCATACAACCTGCGCAAAGGCTTTGGATTGCCGTGCTTTGAACAGTCGGAAGCAATATCGGCATATAATTTTTACAGACTTGTTCAGAGGGCTAAAAAACTGCGGCTGATTTGCCCGTCGAAAAGCAACGCGCACGGAACGGGGGAAATGAGCCGGTATCTGTATCAGCTTAAATTTGAAAGCGGACTGGAAATTAAGGAGTATCCCGTAATTCTTGACCTTGAGTTCAACAGTCGGTTTGAAATCAGCGTTGCAAAAGATGACAACGTTATGCGGGAACTTGAAAAATATACTGGCGACAATCCGTCGAAAAGTCTATCGCCAAGCGCGTTGACTTCATATATCAGCTGTCCGTTGAAGTTCTATTTTGAAAAGATACAGAAACTCGGAGCCGACGAAATTGTAGAAGAAGACATTCCGTCGAACATTTTCGGAAACATTATACACAGAACAATGGAAACGCTTTATACTCCGATGATAAACAGCGTTGCCGACGCCGAAAAAATCGACAGAATAATTGCAGACAGAGAAGCCGTCAACACAGTTATCGACAAATGGTTTGCCCATGAATTTTACAGAAGAGAAAGTTTGCCCGACGATTTTGCCGAAAACGGCAAACTGCTTGTGGCACGCGACGTTATACAAAAATACGTAAGAGGAATTTTGCAGTACGACCGCAGCCGCGCAGGGTTTAAGCCGCTCGGATTTGAAGAAAAAGTAGCGACCAGCATCGAGTTCAACAGTCTGAAAGTTTCACTTCACGGTTATATCGACCGCATCGACGACGACGGCGCATCAATTCGCATTATCGACTACAAAACTGGTTCTGGACGGGGCAGCGAAAAGCGCATGAAATTCAAAGGCGCAGAATCGCTGTTCGATTCAGCCCCCGACGCAAGAAACAAGGAGGCGTTTCAGGTTTTCATGTATTCACTGATGTACGCGGAACAGAACAGTCCATTAAAAAAAACGCTGACTCCCGCAATTTATTTTGTACGCGACTGTCATTCAAAATCATTCAGTCCGCTGCTAACAGACGAACTGTCGAAATCTGTTGTTACCGATTTTGCCGAATATATGTCCGATTTTAAGGCGCTACTTGTAGAATGTCTGCGCGAACTTTTCAATCGTGAAATACCGTTTACGCGGACAGAACACCGCAAAACCTGCAAAATGTGCCAGTATGCAAGTATATGTGGAGAGTTTAGAGTTTAGAGAAAATTTATGTCATGCGGCAAACATTTCGCTTCGTTTACCGATACAACTGTCAGTTTGCATGTCTATTAGGGGCTGTATTTTAAAGTATTACATTTCTCACAGCCCCGTCTGACGGGCAAATTCAATAAAGACTGACCGGTTAGAACTGCATCTTTTTCGACACAAGTTCCAGCAGATACTGTCCGTATTGATTTTTTTTCATTGGCTCGGCAAGTTTTTCAAGTTTTTCGCTTGAAATCCAACCTTTTGTATATGCAATTTCTTCGAGACAGGCAATTTTCAACCCCTGCCGTTTTTCGATTACTTCGACAAAAGTACTCGCTTCCGACAGCGAATCGTGCGTGCCGGTATCAAGCCATGCAAAACCGCGTCCCAACAGTTGCACCTTTAATTTCTGTTCTTTCAAAAACTCCTGATTGACGGTAGTAATCTCCAGTTCGCCTCTTGGCGAGGGCTTTATTTTTTTCGCAATATCCAAAACGCTGTTTGGATAAAAATACAGCCCTACCACAGCGTAGTTCGATTTTGGTTTTTGAGGTTTTTCTTCAATGCTGAGTACATTTCCGTCTCCGTCAAATTCAGCAACTCCGTAACGCTCAGGGTCGTTTACATAATATCCGAAAACTATGGCTTTATTTTGTTTCTCAACAGTTTCAACGGCGTCGAGCAGCATTGCTGAAAAACTTTGTCCGTAAAATATATTGTCGCCTAAAATCAGACAGGCAGAATCTGTTCCGACAAATTTTTCGCCTATAATAAACGCCTGAGCCAGACCGTCAGGCGAAGGCTGTTCTGCATATTCAAACTTTACGCCAAAATCGCTTCCGTCGCCCAAAAGCCGTTGAAAACAGGGCAAATCGTGCGGCGTAGAAATAATCAGAATTTCCCTGATTCCGGCAAGCATCAGCACGGAAACGGGATAGTAAATCATCGGTTTATCGTAAATCGGCAAAATCTGCTTCGATACCCCTTTTGTTACGGGATACAATCTTGTTCCCGAACCTCCAGCTAATACTATACCTTTCATAAACAGTTTTTTTTATACATAATTAAACCAGTTTTCAATTCTGAAAACTACCTGTTCCAAACATAACTTAACGTTAACCGGAAAGTGTTTGAAATTGACGTGTTGAGCGACGAGGCGGAAATAAGATACGAAACGTCAAAATTTATTGACCTGTACATTAATCCCGCTCCAAGCGTAAAATATCTGAATCCCTTAATATTTCGACTGTTATGATAGCCGGTTCTCAACATTGCGGTTTTCATAAACGAATATTCCAGCCCAAAGGCGCAGACGAGGTCTCGCGATTTGTCAAAAGATTTTCCTATTGCCTCAAAAACGGTAATATCGGAGGTATAGTTCAACGGGACAAGCGATTTGACAACGTCAAAAGATGCGGTTACGATGTTTCTCGTATCGATATTCATTTCCCATGAAGCGCCCAGCCGCCAGTTCATCGGCATCAGCGCTTCGTCGTCGTTAGACATTTTTACTTTTGTGCCAAGATTTGAAATACTGGTTCCTATTGCCAGATTGTTGTCTTTTCCGAAAGCTGTCAACGGTTTTGTATAAAAAAACGAGACATCTCCCGTAAATGCCGGCGAACTTCGCAGAACTCCTCCGTTTGGCGTTCCTGTCGATTCAACCATATAAGTACTTGCATATCTTAAAGTTATTCCTCCCGATAAATTTTCGCCCAGACGGTGCGAATACGAAGCGTCTATTGTATATTGATTGGCAGAAGAAATAGTTCCCATATCGGTTCCAAACATGTCGGTGAGATTTATTTCACCGATAGACAAGTAGTTTGCCGAAAATCCAATAGCGCTTTTTTCGGCAAATCTGAAATACCCCGACAAATATTCGATATTCAAGCCTTTAGCTATTTTACTCAGCCATGGAGTATATGACAGGGCAATTCCTCCACGCGGTTCGGCAAAAATATATTTGGAAGCATTCCACTTCTGGGACATCACATCTGGCGAAGTTGCTACCCCGACGTCGCCCATGCCTGCGGCTCGCGCTTCCGGTGCTATATCCATGATATAAAACATGTTAGAACGGCGGTAGTTACTGTTGTCCTGTGCTTTAAGCAACAATACGGAACAAAAAAACAATATCAACAAAAAACATGTATTCGTTTTTTTGTCTGCAAACAGTATTTTTTGTAGAAACTTAAAGGTTTTCAACTTGTTTTTCTGTTTTATTGATAACTGTCTTCCCAGTCAACCAGAATACGTCCGCAGTATTCGCAGGGAATCAGTCGTTTACCCATTTTTATATCTACCTGACGCTGCGGTGGAATTTTGTTGAAACAGCCTCCGCAGGCGTCGCGCTTGACTTCTACCACAGCCAGTCCGTTGCGGGCGTTTTTGCGCAGTCTTTGATAGGCGTTCAGCAGACGCTGTTCTATAACGCTTTTGTATTCTTCCGATTTTGTTTCCAGAATTTCTTCGTCTTTTTGGGTGTTCAGAATTATTTTATCAAGTTCCTGCTGTTTTGCGAGCAAATCTTTTTTCCGTTCTTCCAGCTGGATTTTTGAATTTCCAAGCATACCTTTTTTTTCCGAAATAAGCGTTTCCGATTCTTTGATTCTCTTTTTCGACAGTTCGATTTCAAGTCCCTGAAATTCAATTTCTTTTGTGAGAGATTCAAATTCGCGGTTGTTTCTGACATTTTTCTGCTGTTCTTCGTATTTTTTAATTTTCAACTGCGATTCGTTAATTGCAGCATCATATTTTGAAATATCAATTTCAGCGCGTTTAATGTCAGCTTTAATATTAAACATTCTGGTTTCCAAACCAACAATATCGTCTTCGAGCGTTTTCACTTCGTTTGGAAGTTCTCCGCGCAGAATTTTGATGTTGTCGATAGCCGAGTCAATCAGTTGTAATTCATAGAGTAAACGTAATTTCTGTTCGACAGAATCGTTTGGAGTACCCTGTGGTTTAACTTTTAAAATACGCTGCATAACAGTGGATTTCTCAGCTTTCTGATTTTCTTCCGTAGTTAAAACTTTTTTTTCTACTTTTTTTGCCATAGTTTATAACAAATTTAATAAATTAAAATACCAATACTTTTAAAAATACTGCACCGGATTCAAATTTCCCTGCGATAAATAAACCGCAAAATTAGGAAAATTTTTTCTTATAACATTGCAAAATATTTCTGACGCAAAGCTTTCGCTCTCATAATGACCAACATCCGCCAAAATTATCCTGTTTGTAAATTCGAGAAAGTGATGATATTTGCAGTCGCCCGTAACAAAAATATCCGCATTTGCAGCAATTGCTTCGTTTATAAAACCTGCACCCGAACCGCCGCAAACCGCCACATTCTTAACTTTTTTGTACAGAGCATTGTGCCTGATAATTTTTGCCGACAGTTTTTCTCTGATTACGGACAGAAATTCCACAGCTTCCATTTCGCATGGCAAAATTCCTACTGCTCCGATTCCTGCGTTTTCCATCTTGTTTTCAAGCAAATAAACATCGTATGCCGGTTCTTCGTATGGGTGAGAGCGTATTAGCGCCGCAATAATTTCTTTCAGATTTTCCTTTATCGCAACAGTCTCTATTTTTATTTCATGTTCGCTGTTTATCACGTTTTTTTTGCCGATAAAAGGATTTGTATTTTCGCCGCCTCTGAAAGTGCCTGTACCTTCGATACTGTAACTGCACGAATCGTAATTTCCGATATGTCCTGCGCCGGCGTCGAACATTGCCGTGCGAAGTTTTTCGGCATGAGAAGGAGGTACAAAAGTTACAATTTTATACAGTATTTTTTCTTTTGGAACAAGAATTTTGATGTCCGACAGCCCAAGTTTTTCAGCCAGAACAGTATTTATTCCGCCTCTGACGCTGTCGAGATTTGTATGCGAAGCGTATATTGCAATATTGTTTTGGATTGCCTTGATTATTATTCTTTCGGTTGCACCGGTTCCGTTTATTTTTTTCAATCCCTCAAAAATTACCGGATGGTGCGAAACAATCAAACCGGAACCGCGTTCAATTGCTTCGTTTACAACATCTTCGGTAACGTCAAAGCAAAGAACCGCAGAACTGGTCTGGATTTCGGGGCTTCCGACAATCAATCCCGCATTATCGTAACTGTCCTGAAAATATTTCGGAGCAAGTTTTTCAAGTTCCGAAATAATATTTTTAACTTTAAGTATCATTCTATTTTTGTTTTAACTTCCAATAATAATGATTTTATTTTCTGTAATTTTTCGACAACTTCGGCATTTCGGATTTCCTCATCTCTGTTGTCGCGTATTCTCTGTAACGCTCCCTGTACGGTGTATCTTCTCTCTTTTACAAGATTATACATGATTTTAAACGTATCCTTGTCATACATGGTAAATCGACGGTTGCCCTTGGCGTTTCTAATCGGGGAAACTATTTTATAATTTTCCGCCTCGTTAGTCCAATATCTGATAGTTGAAACATCAACGCCAACAATTTCGGCAACTTCTCCAATATCATAAATCCGGTCTGTTTCAGGCTCCATCTTAATAACGTATTTAAAAAACCAAAATACAAAGGTAATAAAATTATTTTAGCGCATCACAGTTTTTTGTAAATTTTTTATTAATGATTGAAAACAAGCGATTTATGATTGCTGCAAACCATTTTTGAAATATTTTGTATGCTAATGTTTTGAAAACAAGTGTTTTGAAATAACAACCTGTTCTTGCAGAGACGCACCGCATTTTCAGAGTTAAGGGATATTTTACAGGGTATATTCGTAAAAAACCGTATAATTTGCGTCGTATGCGTGCCTTTTAGACAGCCTCGATTTCCACACAAACCGTTGACCTGCGATTATGAAAATACTGTAAGTCTGTAAGTTTTTCCAGTAAATTTGGAATAATCCAAAAACAGCATTACCTTTGCCGACGATATGAGAAATGATATTGGTATAAAGAAACAGGTACTGTCGATGTTTTTGATGGCAATTTTTACAGCCTATACAATAAACATCACCTTTTTTGTACATACGCATATCGTAAACGGGCAAACGATAACACACTCGCATTTTTACTGCGGAACGCCCGACAATCCTGAACACGGACATTCTTCCGCACAGTTTCAGACCATCAAACTTTTGTCGTATTTGCTTGCATCAAGCATTATGGCGATATTTTTTGCATGTTTTCTGCAAGAGAAAAAATTTATCGGAAACAGTCCGTTCAACGGTTTCAGAAACGTTGATGAACTGTTTTCGTTCAGCCTCCGAGCGCCTCCCATACGTTAAACAATATACGTCGGACAGTTAATCAGTCCGTTCAATGCCGGTAAATTCCAGCATTGTATGTATTATTATTATTATTAGTTATTATATTTTATTAGTTATTTTTATCATATTGTTTAACCATCGGGTAAGTAAAAAAGAATATATTACCCGACAAAATTATTATTTATAAATGAAATTAATTATATATTCGGGAATAATGTTTTTATTCTCCACAATTACAGGCGTTGCCCAGCGCGACGCCAACGTCAACGGACATGTCGTCGATGCAAAAACGGGCGAACATTTGCCATACGTAACCGTTGCTCTGAAAGGTACAACAGTCGGTATTACAACCGATGCAACCGGTCATTACTTTTTAAAAGACCTGCCGATTGGTCAATTTAAACTGTCAGCTTCATTTATCGGATACAAAACCGTTGAAAAACAGATAAGCATAGAAGCAAATAAAACTCTCGAAATCAATTTCGAACTTGAAGAAGAAAGTCTGTCGCTTGACGAAATAGTTGTTTCGGCAACCCGCAACGAAAGCAGAAAACAGGAATCAGGCATTATTGTCAATGTGATGTCGAAAAAAATGTTCGAAGCCGTTTCGAGTAACAATCTCTCGGAAACAATGTGTTTTCAGCCCGGACTGAGAGTCGAAAACAACTGCGGCAACTGCGGAACTACTCAACTGCGCATCAACGGTCTCGAAGGACAGTATTCGCAGGTTCTTGTCGATAGCCGTCCTATATTCAGTTCTCTTGCAGCCGTTTACGGGCTGGAACAACTTCCGGTAGCCATGATTGAGCGAATAGAAGTAGTGCGCGGCGGCGGTTCGGCGCTGTTCGGCTCAAACGCCATCGGCGGCGTGGTAAATATCATTACCAAAGAACCTTTGCACAATTCGCTCGCGCTGTCGAACACTACCAACGTGTTTGGCAACGGAACGACGGACATAAATACCGCTGTCAACGGCTCGTTTGTTTCCGACGACCATAAAGCCGGAATTTACGTTTTCGGAATGTTGAAAGACCGAAGTCCATACGATTATAACGGCGACGGTTTTTCCGATATTCCTAAAATAAATTCATCAACTGTCGGTTTTAAGGGATATTACCGCACTGGACTGTATTCAAAACTGACTGCCGAGTATCACAATATTGGCGAGATACGGCGCGGTGGCAACAGTTTCGACAATCCTCCACACAAAGCCGATATTGCAGAATATTTAAATCACAGTATCAATGGCGGCGGGTTGAAATTCGACTTTTTTACCAGAGACAGCAAACATCGCGCTTCGATATACGCATCGGCGCAGGGCATAAATCGCAACAGCTATTTCGCTGCACAGCAAAACACTGACAATTACGGCAATACAACCGACGCTACTTTTGTTTCGGGCGCTCAGTACACGTTTTCGTCAAACCATCTGCTGTTTATGCCTGCCGAACTGACCGGCGGAGTGGAATATTCGTATAACAAACTGAACGACCGTTTTGCGTCGCTCAACCGCAATCTGCGTCAGACAAGCGCCGTCGCAGGCGGTTTTCTGCAAGCGGAATGGAAAAACAGACAGTTCGGACTGCTGATTGGCGCACGTTTAGACAAACATAATCTGGTAAAACGCGCTGTTTTCAGCCCGCGCGGCACAATCCGCTACAATCCGACCGATAAACTGAATCTCCGCGCAAGCTATTCGAGCGGATACCGCGCTCCGCAAGCCTACAACGAAGACCTGCACATCGAAGCCGTTGGCGGCGCTCTTGGACTGATTGAACTGAGCAATGACCTGAAACCGGAGTATTCTCACAGTCTTAGCGCGTCGGCAGACTGGTATTTCAACATCGGACAGTTTCAGTGCAACCTGCTTGCCGAAACATTTTATACATTATTAAACGATGTTTTTACGCTCGAAAAAACAGGCAAAGATTCGCATGGCAACCTGATTTATACGCGACGAAACGCATCGGGCGCATCGGTAAAAGGAGTTAACGCCGAAGCCCGTTTTGCGCTGTCCGGTCTGATTGACGTCCAGTTAGGCTACACTTTGCAGCAAAGTCGCTACCGCAGCCCCGAACAGTGGTCTGACAAACTGAATCCGCAGAAAAAAATATTTCGGGCGCCCGACAGCTACGGATATTTTATTGCAAACATGCCTCTGTCGCATCGCTGGAATGTATCATTTTTTGGAAACTATACAGGTTCAATGCTTGTGAAACATACACGAAACGGTATTGACATGGAAAAAGTAACGCCCGATTTTTTCGACGCAGGCATGAAACTGTCGCATCTTTTCCGTTTGAGTAAAGCCGTTGAACTGGAATGGAATGTCGGAGTTAAGAACGTATTCAACAGCTTCCAGTCAGACATGGATTATGGACAGACAAAAGACGCCGCATACGTTTACGGACCTGCATTTCCGCGAATGTTTTTCACAGGTTTAAAGTTTTCGATGTAAAGTCTTTTTTGCGAAGAAAATTTGCAGTATCCGGCTGTCCAAAAGCCTTTTAGCACACTGATAATACGGATTTTACAGATTAACATGGATTTTAAACTGTTTGTAATCAGTATATTATAAATTAAACCGTAAAAATATGTTTAATCTGTGTTATCCGTGCGCTAAATTTTGGACAGCCTCATATTTTCTGCAAAAATTATATTTCATTTTACTCAAATTCAATTGCCTACAATACCGGTTTTTGAGGTATTACAATCCAGCAAATCAGATAGGAAAAAATTCCGGTAAACATTATCGGTACAAGCATCAAAAATGCAATTCTGACAACCACAGGATCGACGCTGAAATACTCGCCAACGCCGGAACACACGCCTGCAATAATTTTATCATTAGGCAGCCTGTACAGTCTTTTAGTCGATTGGTTGCAAGACGTTTGAATATTCAACTGATTAAGCGTTTCAACTACATCAAACAATGTAACGACTTGCTTTTGCCCGTTCAACCTGCTTTCAAAACATTTGCTCACAAGTTTTTCTACTTTTTCTTTTTCCGGTTGACAATCAAGAACGTTTTTCAAATAAGCAAAAGCGTCTTCTTCAATCATGAACACTTTGTTGTCCAGAGTAACAGATATTATACGTTTCATAATATTTTAAAATTATACAAATAATACATTAATATTTTGTTCAAAAATAAATATAATTTTTTATTTTTGAATAACATCGCAGTATTTTCCTGAAAAAATTTTTCAACTGATTTATTAAACAGCATCTTGAACAGTTATATTTTACAAGATTTAACTGAAATTATTTTTACTTATAAACTGACTTAAAGCCATATACGTATTTACAGATTTTTATTTAAAATTCAGTATATTATATCAATAACTTACAAACAAAAACAGCAGGTCAAAAATAGAAAAATCGCTGAAAAAATTTTTTTATCGAAAATATTATCTATTTTTGTCCCCGCTAAAATTTAATGGATTTTTATGGATTTTGACAAATATGTATTGATGCACACTTCGCCGGAAGATACTGTTTTACATGAACTTGCACGCGCAACGCATTTGCATGCAATGCAGCCAAGAATGTTGTCGGGACACTTGCAGGGCAAACTGCTTGAATTTATCAGCAGAATGATTTCTCCTGAAAGTATTCTTGAAATAGGCACATATACAGGATATTCGGCAATATGTTTGGCAAAAGGACTGAAACAGGGCGGTATTCTGCACACAATCGACAAAAACGACGAATTGCGCCATATTGCAGAAAAATTTATCGAAAAATCGTCAGTCGCCAACAAAATAAAAATATACACCGGCGACGCCCTGCAAATTATTCCACAGATGCAAAACATGTTCGACCTTGTATTTATCGACGGAGACAAGAGAGAATATTCCGCATATTACAGTCTTGTAATGACAAAAGTTAAAAAGGGAGCTTACATCATAGCCGACAACGTTTTATGGTCGGGAAAAGTTTTGAGCGACATAAAACCAAACGACAGACATACCGCCGAACTTGCCGAATTTAACGATTTTGTTCAATCCGACAGCAGAGTGGAAAACCTGATGCTCCCCGTCCGCGATGGAATGTTGATTGTAAGAGTGCTGTAATTCAATGCTTTGAAATCGAAATCATTTTTTTTGAGCCGTTGTTATGCTGAAACGTAACAGTCTGTTACTCATGGACAATACGCCCGTATATAAGTATAACCTCTCCCTTATCCTATTCTGTGCAGTAACATTCAGTCAATTCAAGACTTTATCCTTGCTTCCTTTGGGGTTGTCAATTCATATCTGTAATAATTGTCAATTATCAACTTCATTGTCCTAATTTATCCTGTACAGCAGTGAGACTGAAACTGTAAACTGTGTTGGATTAAGATATTTGTTTGTCTGTCCAAAGATAACCGGAGTGCGCAGAAACGAGAAATTGAAACTGTATCGCAATTCCGTCTGAATTTCAACTCTCGAAACTGTTATTCCCAAACCGCCGCCGCCGGCTATTCCGTATTCAAACCGGCGGTCGTATTCATCATATTCATAATCTGTCTGTTTTCTGCCTTTTTCCTGCACTTTCCGTTGCAATATATAGCCTGCGGTAACTCCGCCTGTCAAATACGGACGGAATATCCCCAGCCGGATAAACCCCTGAGCCATTACAGGAAGTTCAAATGAGGTTATTCTTTCAGTCGTTTCAGGCGTCATCGTAATTGTATCAATTTCTCTGATGAAGCCTTTGTTAATGTAATTTGTTTCTATCTGCAAGGCTGCGTATCCGGCATGTTCGTAACGGTAAAGCAGTCCATAATTAAGCGTCTGCAAATCCCGTTTTTTAAAGTCGGGAATTGCGTAGATAGAGGAATAGCCCAGAGCGCCTTTTACTCCGATGTAATGCTGCGCGAATGAGCATGTCGAAAAAACTGCAAAAAGCAATAAACAGACTGATTTGGACATGACTGCCTGTATTATAATGTTTGCAGACTTTCTGCCGCAATGTTTTTGTTTATTTTCTTTATCAAGCCCTGCAAAACGTTTCCCGGTCCCAATTCCGTAAAACAGTCTGCGCCGTCGGCAATCATATTGTTCACCGTTTGCGTCCATCGAACCGGCGCGGTCAATTGTTTTACAAGATTCTGCTTGATGGTTTCAGGGTCGGAATGTGGCTGTGCGTCCACGTTCTGAAAAACGGGACATATCGGGGCGCTGAATACGGCGCTGTTAATTGCCGCTTCGAGTTCTTTTCTTGCCGGTTCCATCAGCGGCGAATGAAAAGCTCCGCTAACCGGCAGCAGCATCGCTCTCTTTGCGCCAGCCTGTTTAAGTTTTTCGCAGGCGGCTTCTACGGCGGGAACAGTTCCCGAAATTACCAGCTGTCCGGGGCAGTTATAATTTGCAGGAACAACCGTTCCTTCAATTTCGGCGCATATCTGTTCCACCGTTGTATCGTCGGCGCCAAGAATTGCAGCCATAGTCGAAGGTTGCAGTTCGCAGGCTTTCTGCATTGCAGTTGCTCTTGCAAGCACAAGTTTCAGCCCGTCTTCAAAACTCACTGCGCCGGCGGCGACAAGCGCCGAAAACTCGCCGAGCGAATGACCGGCAACCATGTCGGGCGCAAAATTTCTGTAAATTTTGGCAAGAATTACCGAATGTATAAAAACGGCGGGCTGCGTAACCTTAGTCTGTTTCAAATCCTCAGCCGTACCGTCGAACATCACGTCTGTTATCCTGAACCCCAGAACCGCGTTTGCCGTTTCAAACAACGTTTTGGCTTCCGGCGTTCCGTAAAGGTCTTTTCCCATTCCGGGAAACTGCGCTCCCTGTCCGGGAAATACAAATGCTTTCTTCATTTTTCTGTCTCTTTTTATTAAAACCATATATTATTTCAAACAGTTAACCTGTGAAATTTTGCCCGCAAAGCTATAAATAATTATTCAATTTGCAAAGGACAGAGAATTATTGATGCAAAAAAATTTCTGACATTCAGTACGGGGAGCTATTAATCGCTCTCCTGCTTTCAAATTATATTATTCAAAAATTGAACGGTATCTATACCGTCGGCGTAGTCGTCAAGTCCGGGTTTTTGAGTTTGTCCGAAAGCTATAATGCCGTCGATATTTACGTGTCCTGCAACGCACTGTATTTTTTCAGCATTGTCTGCAATAAACTGTTTTACGTCTTCTATACTGTTATATTCCATACAGTTAACAACTGCAATCGACGAATACGAAAGAGGACGTTTTCGCAAAATTAAAGAATTGCCGGCAATAAAAGTTTCTTCCAAAACTGTTGAAACAGCTTTTTGATAGCGAAAACAGTCAATGTATCCCTGATGTTCCATTACATTTGAGTATCCGTTTATGACATTCAGCAACAAATTAAAGTCATATCCGGCGGGAATACAGATGTTTGAAACGTTTCTGCAACCGAGTCCAAAATAAAGAAAAATATCTTCGCCTAAAGCAGCCAATTCTTCTTTTGTTTCAAAACCGTCAAGAACTGCCATACTGTAACGGTTTTTGCGAATCAGCAGATGGATTTTTCCATATTCGGCGTAAAAATATCTTGCCGAATTGTTGCTGCCCGTTGCAATAAGCGCGTCAATATTTTCGAGGTTAATATCCTCGAAAACAATATATTCTTTTAAAAGCGGAAATTTGGCGGTTACAATATCGCAGAGCGTTTTAAGCAAAAATTTGTCTTTTGACGACGGTTTGACTGTTGCAATATTTCCAGAAACAACAATACACAGCAAGTCGTGAAAACCGACGGCGGGAATATTTCCGGCAGTTATAAGTCCAATTTTTTTTACGTCCGACAGGTTTATTGAATATTTTTCCAACCAGTCATTTAATTTTCTCGAATCAAGCATTTTGTCGGCAATCGACTGTAAAGCCACGCGAATATTTTCCTCCGTAAACCAGTAATTAGCTGAAATTGAAAGCTGTACGGCGTTTTCAATCTCACTGTTTTTACCGTTTCTGCAATATGAAGCCATAACTTCGCCCAGATATGAAAAAGCGTCAATTATATATTTTTTGTCAATCATTTTAATATCATTTCAATGTATGTGTTGACTTTTTCCGACAGATTTTTTACGGCTAAGGGAATATTCCAGTTTTTTCTGTTTCGGGGTTCGACCATATTTGATATTGCGCGAATTGAGGCGAAATTAACGTTACGCTGCAAGCATACATAAAAAAAGGCTGCGCTTTCCATTGTCTCAATATCGGGGCTGAATTTGTCGGACATCAGTTTTATCCTGTTCTTTTCGCCAGATACGGTATTGTTTGTAACTCCTTTAACCTGAGGGATAGAGAGTTTTTCCGAAACTGTTCCGGCATTTTTCGACGTCAGCACACACTGCGAAAAAGGGAAAAAATCGGGCGAAAGCAATCCTTCGTCAAAACAGGTTGAAAATCCCTGTTCCGAAAGTATTCCAAAATCGCCGAAAGTTTCGGAATAAACCGTAACCGTATCGCCGATTGCCAGCGCGGGCGAAAAACTTCCTGCTATGCCAATATTTAAAATCATATCATATTTTTCGAGCGGGGCGTGTCCAAGTTTGCAGGCTGTGGAAACCATTCCGATTCCCGTATTCATGCAAACCACGCCGCTGTTTTGCAAAACATGCTGCAATTCCATATCTGTCGCCGCCGTAACAAGTATCATCATTTTAACATCATGCTTAACCTGATTTCCGTAAGCGCCCGTTTTGTATCCAGCGTAAAATCGCCGTTCATCATCCAGTTGTAATATGAAGGTTCTTTTATCAGTATATCCTTGATTTTTTGCCCCTTATATTTTCCAAAATTAAAAAGCGGTTCTCCGTTCTGCATTATAAATCTGCCTGCATAGTCAATATTTTTCGTATAAGTTGAAAATTCGGAAAGAAATTTCACTTCATTTTTCAACTCCGAATATACGTCCAGTTGAGCTTGAAGTATTTCGTAGGTTGCTTTTGCGTCGGCGTATGCGCTATGAGCATTTTCGAGCGCTTTATTGCAGTAAAATCTGTATGCTGCGGCAAGGGTGCGCTGTTCCATTTTGTGAAAAATATTTTGAACGTCAATAATTTTCTTTCTGCGAAAATCAATGCTTATTTCTGCTCTGAGAAATTCTTCGACCAGCAGTGGAATATCGAATTTGAACAGGTTATAACCTGCTAAATCACTGTCTTTTATAAATTCAGCCAGACTTTTTGCAATCTGTTTGAAAGTAGGACAGTCTTTTACATCGTCGTCCGTAATTCCATGAATAGCAGAGGCTTCGACGGGAATTGGAATTTCGGGATTTATACGGCGCGTTCTGGTTTCTTCTTTGCCGCCAGGAAAAATCTTGATTATTGAAATTTCCACAATTCGGTCGAAAGAGATATTTAATCCTGTCGCTTCAATATCAAAAACGACTATGGGGTTGTTTAATTTTAAATCCATAAATAAATTATACTAAAAATAGGGCAAATTTTATCGGCTACCTGTTTGTTATTGCTCTTGCAAGAGCTATGAGAATAAAATTTGCCACTGCGCTTAATATGGTGCGAATCAGTATGTTCAATGCGTCTTTGATACTGAAAGCGTCCAGAAAAAACAATATTAAATGATGTAATAGAATCAGCGTGCCGGTGTATATGAAATATTTTTGGAAATGATGTCCGATTGACGGAATTTCCTGTACAATATCGTTTGCCGAAGTATATTTCAAAACATGGTATCGCGCATATCCGATTGCCGTGCAGGCAGCCATGTTCAAACCAAGCGTTCCAGAAAAAATGTCAACTGCCAGCCCCGTTACGGCTGATAGAAACAGAACTGCAAGATTTTGAAAAGATATCGGCAAAAACAGGATAAACATCAAGTATATCTGCAAATTAAAATATATTCCGATATAAATGGCGTCGAATATAAAAACCTGCAAAAACAGCAATACGGTGAAATTTAATCCTGTTATTAACCAGTCTCTGTTCATGATTTAAATTTATTTTTATTTTTGTAAAGAATTTACGGCGTAATATATTTTCATCTGATTTGACAGAATTTTTGTAAAACCTTTAACGTCGTCGCCGGTAAAAGCTCTGTTGATTTCGCCGTATTCTCCAAATTTTGAAGACATCAGATCATGTTCTGTTCGACATCCCGTTACGTTGAAATGATAAGGCTGTAAACTTACGTCCACCGAACCGGTTACAAATTTCTGGGACGATTCGAGAAACGCTTCGACGTCGCGCATCAGCGGTTCGAGATACTGCGCCTCGTGCATCATCATTCCATACCAGTTGCCCAGCTGATCTTTCCAGTACTGCTGCCATTTTGTCAGGACATGCTTTTCGAGCAGCCTGTGGGCGCTGATAACAATAAGGGCGGCAGCGGCTTCAAAACCTACTCTGCCTTTGATTCCGATGATTGTATCTCCGATATGAATATCGCGTCCGACGCCGTATGGGGCGGCAATATCCTCGATTTTTCGTATTACGGTTTCAGGAGACATTTTTTCGCCATTAAGTCCCACAGGCTCGCCTTTTTCAAACTCGATGCTTATTTTTTCGCGCCCCTGTTTGGTTGCCTGTACGGGATAGGCTGTTTCGGGCAATACGCCGTCGGAAATCAGAGTTTCAGCGCCGCCGACGCTTGTTCCCCATAATCCCTGATTTATTGAATATTTTGCTTTTTCCCAGTTATATTCATATCCGTGTTTTGCCAGATAATCAATCTCTTCCTGACGTGAAAGCCGCAGCTCTCTGATTGGGGCGATTATTTCAATTTCGGGAGCAATAACCTGAAACACAAGGTCAAAACGTACCTGATCGTTGCCTGCTCCGGTGCTTCCGTGAACAATGTATGAAGCTCCAATTTTCTTTGCATATTCAACAATAGCCAAAGCCTGAAATATCCGTTCCGAACTGACAGACAGAGGATAAGTATTCTGTCGCAGCGAATTTCCGAATATCATGTAACGGATACCTTTTTCGTAAAATTCTTTTACTCTGTCGATATTTACATGCGTTGAGGCGCCAAGAGACAAAGCCTTTTTCTCGATGATTTCCAATTCGTTTGCACTGAACCCGCCGGTATTTACCAGCGCGGTATGCACGTCCAGTTGTTTCTCATTTTTAAGATACTGAACGCAAAATGAAGTATCAAGCCCTCCACTGAAAGCCAGTACTGCCTTACTGTTTTTATTCATGACTTATAATTTAATTTCATCTACTAATAAAAATTTAAAATCCTGACGGTTTCAGTTTCAAGCCGCATTTTTCGCTTAAACCGAACATAAGATTCATATTTTGAACAGCTTGTCCCGACGCGCCTTTTATCAGATTGTCTATTACACTTACAATCAACAGTTTGTTCCCGTGTTTTGAAACGTGCAAAATACATTTATTCGTATTGACCGCATCTTTCAAACTGGGCGATTTATCGGCAATATGAGTAAAAACTGCGTCCGTATAAAAATTTTTATACAGCGATATGGCTTCATTTTCATCAAGTTCGCAAACCGTATATAGCGAAGCAAAAATACCGCGAGTATAATTTCCGCGCACGGGAATAAAATTCAGTTCGGGAACAGAATTTTGAACGGCTGTCAAAGTTTTGATTATTTCTTTAAGATGCTGATGCGTAAACACCTTATAAACAGATACATTGTTTTCGCGATAACTGAAATGGGTCGTTTCGGACAGCGAGCGTCCCGCGCCCGTAGAACCGGTAACGGCATTTATATGTACTTCATTTTTAAGGAGATTTACCGAAGCCAGCGGTAACAGAGCCAGCTGTATAGCTGTGGCAAAGCACCCGGGATTAGCCACACTGTCGGCGACAGCAATTTGTGATTTATTTATTTCAGGTAATCCATATACGAATTTTCTGATTTTTCCGTACCTGTCAAATTCGGGTTCGGTGCGAAAATCGTTGCCGAGATCAATAATTTTAGTTTTTTCGGAAAAATCATTTTTAAGCAGAAATTCTCTCGAAATTCCGTGTCCAAGACACAGAAAAAGAACATCGACAGGCTTGATTTGGTCGGTAAAACACAAATCAGTCTCTCCGAACAAATCGGTATGAATAGAAGTTACCGGCAGCCCCGGATTCGAGGTGCTATATACAAATTCGATTTCTGCAAGCGGGTGATTTACAAGTATTCTAAGAAGTTCTCCCGCCGTGTAGCCTGCGCCTCCCGCGACGCCGATTTTTATTCTGTTCTGCATTTATAGTAAAAAAATTTCGACAAAGGTACGTCATATTTTCAAATTTACAAGCGCCGTCATAATTATTTTTTAGAATAATGATTTTAAATAAATTATTTTTACAGTTCCGTTTGCCGCTGCATTTTTACATTAAAAATATGTATATGTCCGCATGGTTATTTCTTCACGCTGCCATCGCTGGTAGATTTGATTTTCCTTGATGCACTTTGTCCAGTTGCCATATTCGTCGTATTCATAATTATAGCGTTCTTCATGACCCGACGAAATTTTTTTGCCTGTAATACAGCCCCTGTCGTTATACCGGGTTTCGGTAGTCATGTCCTTGTTTTCGTACAGTACAGGCATTGGAACATTTCTGATATTGACATACTTTATTTTTTCCATATCAGCAAAGTTGAAAACATCTGGAAAACCCCATTTCAGACTCAGCGACATGAAAAGTTTCTGACGGTTCGAAGCGTCGTAGGCTTTCAATTCCGTCGGAAAGATGCCTTCACATTCAACTGTCAGCCTTTTGAAACCTGTGCCAAACATCATAAACGTTTTTTCAAAATCGCCTGCGGTTATTTCAAACACAAGCTGTTTATTTCTTATATTGCAAGTTGATATTAGGGGGACTTTATCCATATTACCAAGATCGTACACTTTTATTTTTGATATTCCGGGTTGAAGAAATGGATTTAAAATATCAATACATCTGCTCGGAATATATACGCCGTGCGAACCGTCGTACTCATACTCCCAGACATTCGTACCGTCTAAATGATCGGAAGAATACCCTGTTCTTTTTATCAGTCGATGACGGTCATCGTAAACATATACAATTTTATCCCATCTTCCTCCATCTGCATCTACCTCTACTCTGAAATGTTCCAGCAAATTACCGTTAATATCAAACGTATAATCGTTGTATCCAGTGTTTGACATATATGTTTCTCTAAATGATTTTATATTTCCTACAAGCTGGAACATCTGATTTTTTGCACGCGCCCACTCAGGCACAACAGCGCCGTCGTCGGGAATGATTTCTCCTCTGACGTTTTCTTCATTTCCCTTGCCGCATGAAAACAGGCATATCAACGAAATAATTAAAGGTAAATGACTTTTATTCATGTTTTTTTTTATTTAGTCTGAACTGTGATTTGTTTGATTTTAGTCTGAACTGTGATTTATATGATTTATATGATTGTTGAAATTTATAAAATCACATAAATCACAATAAAATCACAGTTCAGACAGTTATGTTAAAAATACGCATAAATTCGCGTTAAAACTTCGTCCTGATACCATTGAATGTTCCTGTTCCTTAATGTTTCCTTCGTACACTTTGTCCAGTTACCATGTGCGTCATATTCATAAGTATAGCGTTCTTCGGTACCGGACAGAATTTTTCTGCCAATTAACAGTCCCTTGTCATTATATTGTTTTTCTGTGCGTATCATCAGATTGCCTTTGGTATCATATTTTTCAAACAGCGTCCATTCCGGAATATTTTTAACATTGGAATATTTCATTTTTTCATTTTCAAACGTTAAAACATCTGGAAATCCATTTTTCTGAGTCAGAGACATTTCAAGTTTTTTGTGGTTCGAAGCATCGTACCCTTTCAGTAATACAGGATAATATCCTTTACAATCAACCGTAAGTTTTGTAAAACCCGTGCGAATAACGTCAAAAACATGCCCGAAATCGCCTTCGACCACATTGAAAACAAGTTGTCCGTCCTTCACCGTACATGTTGAAATTAAGGGCTTTCCAACAGGATTGGCAATGTCGTATATTTTCAGTTTTGTCAATCCGGGTTGAAGAAATATGGCTTTTTCGTCTCTGTATTTATCGCATCTGCACGGAAGATATACACCATGCGAACCGTCGTATTCATATTCATAAACAATCTGTCCGTGTGGATATTCCGAACTGTATTCGGTTCTTTTTATCACACGGAGGCGGTGGTCGTAACTGTATTCGGTTCTTCTCCACCTTGGTGTTGGCGATTTTAACGACAACACTTCATATTCTTCCGTCAAATTGCCGCTGTTATCAAACTTGTATTCGGTTTCTACCTCAGATATGGAAGTTGTTTCCTTAAATGATTTGACTTTGCCGACAAGCTGGAATTTTTGATTCTTTGCACGCGCCCATTCAGGCACTGTCGCGCCGTTGTCGGGAAGTATTTCTCCCCTGTTTACTTCTTCGTTTCCTTCGCTGCCGCAGGCTGTAAAACATACTAATACGGCAATCCGTAATAAATAACTTATATTCATAATTTTCACATTTATAATTCATCTATTTTCTTACTATGATTTATTTAACTGTTTAATTAAACGTCAGTCAGATACACAGTACTGAAATTCAATCCATATTTAATGCAATGCCTCTTGTAAAATAATAGGGAATACCTGTGGAGTGAGCAATAACAAATGTATTGTCTTTTTCGCTTCTTTCGTTTAAACGCTGGTATGGATCGACAATCATTGCAAGATAGTAATATCCGGTAACTGGCGGCATGTAATAGTCCAGAACCATATATTGTTGATTGTTGTCGTAATATACCGAGGCAATATCTTTCCCCGCAGGAATATCCTGATTTATACATATTCCTCCGACATGTTTACCGTCAATGAGCGGCGGCATCTGCAATCCGTCAAGTATATTTTTCGGCGCTTCGTGGAACGGCACCCTGTCTTTGACCTGGTCGGTATAGTAAAAATGGGCAAGCACGCCATTGTCTTTTGCATCGAATGCGTTGTAATACATGTATATAATGCTCCATCTGCTTGACGAGTTGACAGGTTCGGTTCCTGTATTGCTAACTTTAAATTTAATTCTTCTGTTTGTATTGTAGCCTGCGCGAACTTCGGGTTTGCGAACGTCAACTATGGAAATATCCAATTTCGCCGATTCGCCGCTGCCGCCTCCATATATGTCATCGTCCAGCGGATATGCTACAAGCGCGTATTTGAGAAACACATCGTTCAGAAAAAAATTGTAGTCAATCCAGATATATCCATTTTCGCCCCAGTCCGTCCCCCACGAGTTGAATACTTTGAAAGCGCCGGCGTTCCCCATCTGTTCGTCGTAGCCCACAAGCAGCATGGCGTGATACATTGACTGCCGATAAGTATCGCTGTCGAGTACGCCCGATTTCCATACTCTGAACCTGTCGCCAAGACGTGTTCCGATACAGACCGGATATCCCTGAGACAGATATGTTTTGAAAGAATTTACCGACCAGTTTGACCTGTCGATTATGCGATAACCGGCAATTTTATAATTTGCGGCGTCCTGCGTCCATTCTTCGGGCGAATATTCCTTGCACTTTATGGCAGAATAGTTTGCGTTGTGCATGGTTGTAACGCCCCTGTAAACCAGCGCGTTCAAAACTGGCTGAAAAGCAGTTCCGGCGCAGTAGCCGACACGATTTTTTAGAGGAATCGACATCCACAGGTCAGAGGGACTGAACTGATGTTTTTTGTCGAGCAGCTGCGGCGCTATCAGATTTTTGCTGACGGCGTTCATGTATGTCCGCAAACCGTAAGCAAGCGCCCACGTAACACAGGTTCCATAACTACCTTGATCGCCTGCCGGAGGCAATTTATCGCTCAAATCAACTTTCCATGGCAAGTCATTGAAGATTACTGGCAAAACAGCAGACTCGTAGCTATAGATTCTTTCAAAATCGGGATGCCAGCCAAAATGAGACAAAGCATCGGGATTCTCCTCGTAAAGCCCGTCATCTTGTAAATCTGTATTATATTCTATCTCGCCGTATTTTCCGCATGACAGCAGCAAGAATAACAGCGCTATAAAAATAATGACAGAATCAATTTTTTTGCAATAATTCATAATAACTGTGTTTTAATAATTCATTTAAACATACTGAAATCTGTTTACAAACCAACAGATACAGTTTTATATATTTGTCAATACATATTCCATGCAACGCCTCTGATAAAGTAATAAGGAATACCGTCGGAATGAGCAATAATATATGTATTGTTCTGCTCATTTATTTCGTTGACGCGATTGTACGGATCGACGAGTATGACAAGATAATAATATCCGTCAACAGGCGGCATGTAATAATCAAGCGCCATATACTGCTGTTTGTTGCCGTAATAGGTTGAGGCAATGCTGTTTCCCGAAGGAATATCCTGATTGATACATTCTCCATGATGCCTGCCTATAAGGTCGGCGACAGGAATTTGCAAACCAGCCAGCACGCTTGGCGGAGCTTTGTCGAACTCAACCTTTCCGTTCACCTGAT
This sequence comes from Prevotellaceae bacterium, assembly GCA_031257315.1. Lineage (GTDB taxonomy): Bacteria > Bacteroidota > Bacteroidia > Bacteroidales > UBA932 > JAIRLF01. The sequence goes on along the minus strand of JAIROW010000186.1, from coordinate 11,216 downwards.
TTGTGTAGTAAAGATGCGCAAGAACGCCGTTATCAGCGGCATTGTAAGCGTTGTAATACATAAGTATAACGCTCCAGCGATGCGATGAACTTACAGTTTCAGTTCCAGCATTGTAAACATTGAACAAAATTCGTCTGTTTGTATAATAACCGGCTTGAAGTTCTGGCAGCCGAACGTCCGGAATACTGAGGTCTGTGCCTTCCGTTGTTTTGTCAACTTCATGCTCGTCGTTAATATACGTTTCGTTTACGGGAACGGCAGTAAACGCACAGTTCAAAAAACTGTTGTTTACAAAAAAATCATAGTCCACCCAGATATATCCATTTTCACCCCAGTTTGTACCCCATGAATTGAAAATTTTGAAAGCGCCTTTGTCGCCTTTACTGTCGTCGTAGCCCACAAGCAGCATGGCATGATACATCGGTTCGCGGTAAGTGTCGCTGCTCAGCACGCCCGATTTCCATGTTCTGAATTTGTCGCCCAGCCGCGCTCCAAAACACACAGCCTGTCGCTGTGCAAGACATGTCTTGAAAGTGTTTACCGACCAGTCTCTCGTACCAATCATAAAATAGTTTGCAATCTTATGCTGTGCAGCATCGTCATTCCATTCGGCAGACGATTTGCCCGAACACTTGATAGTTGAATAGGGGACATTATGCAAACTTGTAATACCCCTTGTTACCAGCACATTAAAAGCCGGTTGAAACGAAGTTCCTCCACAATATCCGATACGATCTCTGTCGGGAAGCGACATCCACAGGTCTGCCGGACTGAATTGATTTTCCGGCTCAATAAGTTGCGGCGCTATCATATTTTTGCTGACAGCGTTCATGTATGTTCGCAAACCGTAAGCAATCGCCCACGTAACGCATGTTCCGTAACTTCCCTGATCGCCTGCCGGAGGCAATTTGTCGCTCAAATCAACATGAGGAGGCAAATTTTCGCTGTATGCCCCGAAAATGTCGTTATCCAGACTTTGTCCATACTCATAATTTTCAAAATCGGGACTCCAGCCAAAATGAGGCACGTCTATCTCCTCAAAAGGCACGTCCGTATTGTCCTTTTTGCACGAAAAAAACAGCATGGAAGCTGTAATGTATGAAAAAACAGCAATTCCGCTAATTCTTAAACTGTAAACCTCTTTATTCGACCACATAATATATAATAATTGTTAATTTGTATTAAAAAGACATAATATGTATAACTTACTGACTTTGTTGCTTTAACGCTTCGTTAACTCCATTGCCGATACGTGCGTTTGCAAAATCAGTTCTGTCCTTAAATTCTGCATATTTGAATACCGATTCGTCGGCTCTGGCATACGAAAAATCAACATATCCGCCAAAATAAACAGCTCCGAACATCATCAGTCCCGCCGCAACTGCGCCCTGAAACATTGCCGATTTCTCGAACCGCGCATGAACAAAATGCACGTCTCCGGCATATACCGAGTTTTGAAACATGGCTTCGTCTTCAAAAACCGTGCGCGTAAAATAAGCGACCTTGTATTTGAAATAAGCAGCCTGCCATAGCGATTTTTTACGAAATACGGAGCCGCTAAAAAAAGCGTTCCCTTCGACCGTACATTCAGTAAAATCGGTTTCGTTGCGAAAATCGCAGTCAATAAAACTGAGATTGCGTCCGAAAACAGTGCAAACCATTGGATTATATGCGTATGCCGAAATTTTTCCGAGAAAAATGCAGCGGATAAATGTCAGCGAACAGTCAATGTAAATTTGCCCGATTTCCGGCGCAATTTTTGAAAATTTTTTTACCGCTGTAAAATCAAGGTCTCCATACACTATGCAACTGTCAAGACAAATATTTTCACCTCTGTCCACCATCGCAATTATTTCCGAAGCCTTAACTTCTCTGGCTGTATTTTTTTGCGGTTCAGTTCCGCAAGCCGTCGCTGCAATTGAAAACAATAATATAAATAATAATCTGTTCATAGTCTCACATGTTTTATTCTTAAATTTTATTTTTAAATTCCTCTTTTTTGCCGTAAAAATATACAATATTTTTATTGTTAAAATTATTTATTTTACCTTATATATTATAAATAACAGCATTGTCTAAATATTCTATTCTGTCTTTTATCAATTTTAATATTCGGTTACAAAGGTAAGTCATTCTACTTTAATTTGCAACTATGTTTAACCAATTTTAACACATAACTCTGTATTAATTTCCGTTAAACTGTTAAAAAAATACATAATACAAGCATGTATATAGATTAAACACAAAATGGTCTTATAACAACATATAGTTAAAATGTGTAAAATATTTTTACAGTTTTTTAATGAATTTATATAAACTTGACAATAAACTGAACATTTTTATATTGAATTTAATACTTTTTTCGGATAAAGACGCAATTTAAACCATTACGACAAGCAAGCCTGTTAAAAAAGCGCTCAGATAACGCATACTCTCAGAATTAGGAGGAGATATACAAAGTATGCTGATATAAAAAACTTGCAATCAAGTGATTATATCTTATTTTTGAGGTTATCAAATGTTTTAACACTATACTGATAATGCTATAAATCAATATATCCTGTTTTTATTCTGCAATATTTTTTGAATGTCCATGTTCTTATTTTTTAATTAAAGCGCTTATAAACAGAATATTATAACAGCATACTTTTTGCATCACCACCCATTTGGGTATCCTTTTTCTATGCGTTCAGTAAAAAGACGTTTTATTTTGATTGCGTTCCAATGTTTTGGGATTGTTTGCAACCACAATTCATTCGTTGATTTGTATGCAGGGTATTTATTCATTGTTTTGGGTTTTATTGATTTGCCAGTGTCCGCCTCTGTCGCCGCCAATACGCTTAATAATATTCATCTCTCTCATTTTTTTAATTTCTCTCTCAATTGTTCGAGCAGTTGTATTTAGCAATTCCGAAAGTTGTTGAGCAGAAACAGTTTTGTTTGTGGCAATTATTTCTAATATTTTATTTTGTCTCTCCGACATTTCTCCGACATTTCTCCGACATTTCTCCGACATTTCTCCGACATTTTTAGTATCATTTTGCGGCGCAACATAATGTATATGCAAATATCTGTTTTTCAATTCGTTGTTTTCGCCAAGAAGCAAGTTGGAAAGAAAGCGGATAAGATATTTATCGGTTTTATGAACACCTTGCGATATATCTTCATAATTGGCGCGAACAAGGGCATTTCTAAAATACCACGAATGTGCTGCAAACAAATCATTGTTTGTATTTTTAAAGCCGAGTTTGTGCAGATATTTTATTAAAAATACTGCCGTTGTGCGTGTGTTTCCTTCGCCGAAAATATGGATTTGCCACAAATACGCCACAAAATGCGCTATGTGTTCTATTATTTGTGTTTTGCTTAATCCTTTGTAATTAAATGCTTTTTCCTGCTGAAAATCATATTCAAGCGTTTCCATTAAATTTAATGCGCTTGCATAAAGAACAGTTTCACCATTCAAAACCCATTCTGCTTTTGCGATATTGTAATCGCGCATTTTTCCGGCAAATTTGTATATTCCGCTGAAAAGCCGCCTGTGAATATTGACAAATTCGGTGGGTGAAAACGAGAAGGTCTTTTCCGACAAAATTTCGGCAATACGTGCGGAAACCTTGTCGGCTTCTTCGGTGCGGTCGTCCGAATCTGCCTGTTCGACCGATTGCGTTTTATAATACGCATCAATGCGTTTTTTTACCTCGTCAATAGTTATGTCGCCTTCAATATTTTGCTTTGCGGTTTCGATAAGGTAGGCAGAGGGTTTCAGTCCATCGACCTGTTGCAGCCCGATAGCCGTTTGCCAGATAATACTCTTTTCTTTTTTGTCAGGCTCCCCCATCTTTATATATTCGTCAAATTCATTCATAATCATTAACTATTAATTATTTGGAGTGATATACAAAGTATGCTGCTATAAAAAACTTGTAATCAAGTGATTATATCTTATTTTTGAGGTTATCAAATGTTTTGACACTATACTGATAATGCTATAAATCAATATGTCCTGTTTTTATTCTGCAATATTTTTTGAATGTCCATGTTCTTATTTTTTAATTAAAGCACTTATAAACAGAATATTATAACAGCATATTTTTTGCATCACCACCTAAATTAACCGTTATTTCCTGATTGCCAAATTTTTATAGCAGCATACTTTTTACATCACATCCAAAATTCTGATTTTCAGTATAGATGCGATGTCTCGCGTTTATACATATATGTACATCGCGTCGCGCCTTTTCCGAACAGTCCAGTTATTTGACTGTTACTTCAATAATTGAATCAATTTCGTCCAGATTGTCGGCAAGCGTAAACGTTACATCGCCGCTTTTTTTGTCCTGTATCCATACGAGCGGCTTTTCCGTTTTGATGTTTAACCATTCAGCCGATTTAATTTTATATGGACATGGCAATGTAAGCCGGTTGTTTTCAGCAGAAAAAACGTGAATGTACAGTTTGTTACCCTGCTGAGTAACAGCGCCCCACGGTTGGGGTTTAATGTAACCGCCGCGCGTGCCGTAAATGGTTTTACCGTAGTCATTTGTCCATTCGCCCATAACTTGCAGCAGTTCCATGCAGGATTCTTCGATTTCACCGGTAGGTTTTGGACCGACGTTCAGCAGCAGGTTGGCGCCATAGCCGGCAGAGCGTACCAGCAAATGTATCAATTCTTTTATTGATTTAAACCTGTTGTCGCTTAACCGGTAGCCCCACGAACCGTTCATTGTTTCGCATGTTTCGAGCGGCAATTTGTCCGAAACCGTTTGATGTACGCCAAAACCAGCTCCGGTGGTTTCGCCCGGCAAATCTTTTTCAAACGCCTGATAATCTTCGCCCGGAAGCGCCGGCAGGTGATGATTGTTTGCAATCATGCAGTCGGGCTGCAAACGGTGGATAAGGTCGTAAATTTCGTCGAAATGCCAGTTTACTTTGGACTGGTCGTGCGAGAAGCGTTCCGATTTTTCTTCGGGCAGCTGATCCCATTCGCCGTCGAACCATATACCGGCAATTTCGCCATAGTTTGTAAGCAGTTCTGTAAGCTGCGCCTTCATAAAACCGATATACGACATCCAGTTTTTTTGCTCGGTGCGACCGGTTTTTTGCCCCGTCCGACCGGTTGTAAAACTGTAATCGTCGCGCGACCAGTCAAGCAACGAATAGTATATCACTAATTTAATGCCTTCCTTATGACATTCGTCGGCAAGCTGGCGAACAAGGTCTTTACCGTAGGGGGTATTCATGATATTCCACTCGGACTGTTTCGTATCCCAGTTGCTGAACCCGTCGTGGTGGCGCGAAGTGAAAGTTATATATTTCATTCCCGCCGATTTTGCTATACGCACCCACTGCGCGGCGTCAAAAAATCGCGGGTCAAAAATATGCTGCAATTTTTTGTAATCGTCAATCTTTAACGAACGTTGATTTAAAACCCATTCGCCGTCGCACAGCACGCTGTACGGACCAAAATGAACAAACAGCCCAAAACGGGCGTCTTCGAACCAGCGGTGCGCCGGATTCTGTACCTGTGCGTCAACATTCAGGCAACCGATAAAAATAAACACTGATAATAATATCGCTTTTTTTACACAATTTAACATAATTATAAATCAATTAATTAATAAAAATACTGTTAATTATATTATAAATAAATAATTCACCATGTTTAACGAAATAAAAGACAAAGATAATAATTATTCTCAAATAATTGACAATTGATAATTGACAATTGATAATTATACCATACGCTGTATTGTTTTGTACATTGGACATGCTCCCTTGTCTATACTGCGATTATGGAAATTCTGATTTGCAATAGGTGTATATTCAACATCAAATAAAATTAAATATGAGGCGAGGAAAAAAAACAGTGAAAAGAGGAGGCTGCGTCGCAGAATTTTATGCGGACAAAAAGAATGAGTTTTTCGTTTTTCGACAAAAAACATTTAACTTTGCGGTTTATTACAGTTGTTTTTAATGTTGACAAATGACAAAGGAAGAAACGTATAAAATCATTTATCAGACTGTCTCTCTGCTGGTTGATGGCGAACAGGACAGCATTGCAAATATGGCAAATACAGTTGCCGTTATAAAGGAAAATTTTGATTTCTTATGGGTCGGATTTTATATTGTCAGAGGAGACCGGCTCAAACTCGGTCCGTTTCAGGGACCGGTCGCATGTACTGAAATACGCAGAGGTAAAGGAGTTTGCGGAACAGCGTGGGAAAGAGCTGAAAGTATTGTCGTACCCGATGTTCATAAATTTGACGGACATATAGCTTGCAGTTCAAAATCGAAATCGGAAATTGTAATTCCCGTTTTTAAAGACAGGGAAGTAGTTGGAGTTCTTGACGTTGACAGCGAATATCTGAACGCTTTTGACGAAACCGACGAAAAATATCTGACAGAAACAGTTAAGTTAATAAATTTTTAATTATTCATAAAATCATGAAAATTCTTGTAACCGGAGCAAACGGGCAGCTTGGCAGTGAAATAAAAAAACTTTCGCCTTTATTCAGCCGTTTTGAATTTATTTTTACCGATGTAAACGAATTGGATATAACCGACCGGCAGGCGTGCCGCGAAATGTTCGACCGTCAGAAACCGTTTTTCGTCATAAACTGCGCTGCATACACCGCCGTTGACAAAGCCGAATCGGACACGGAACTTGCGTGGAAACTGAATGTCGGCGCGGTAGAAAACCTTGTTTCGGCATGTGAAATCTGCGGTTCGTATTTTATCCATATATCGACAGATTATGTTTTCGATGGAAAATCGTACATACCATACGTCGAAACCGACAAAACTGCGCCGCAGTCGGAATACGGAAAAGGAAAACTTGCAGGCGAAAACGTCGCGCTGTCATATTCAAAATCGGCTGTAATAAGAACGTCGTGGCTTTATTCCGCAATTGGCAGCAACTTTGTGAAAACAATAGCAAAACTCGCCGGCGAACGAAAATCGCTGAACGTGGTTTTCGACCAGACCGGAACTCCCACATACGCCGGAGATTTGGCGCTGACAATACTCCAAATTGCCGATAAAATTGCGGGCGGAGAAAAAGAATTTGCAGCAGGAATATATCATTACAGCAACGAAGGCGTTTGCAGCTGGTACGATTTCGCCTGCGCAATTGTGAAAATCAAACGTCTCGACTGTAAAATCAATCCGGTTGAAACTAAGGATTACCCTGTTCGCGCTACCCGTCCGCCATACAGCGTGCTGAACAAATCAAAAATAAAAAGCGCTTATGACGTCGAAATAAACCACTGGCACACAAGTCTTGAAAAAATGCTCAACATAAAAAGCGAAGATTGAACAGGCTGAAAAAATGCTAATTATTAAACGTTTATGCAGTCGAAAAAAATAATTTTGATTTTTACGATTATTCGCTGTAATTTTGCACCCGCAAAAATTAAAAAATTAGTGTTTTTACTATTGTTTAAATTATTTACTTTTATATTTTAATTATGGCACAAATATTAAATGTTCATGCCCGTCAAATTCTGGATTCTCGCGGAAATCCCACTGTTGAAGTCGATGTTTTAACCGACGACGGAGTTCTCGGTCGCGCCGCAGTACCGTCCGGAGCATCGACCGGCGTTCACGAAGCCTGCGAACTGCGCGACGGCGATAAAGAAATCTATCTTGGAAAAGGCGTTCTCAAAGCGGTTGATAACGTAAACAGCGTTATAAACGAAGAACTGTCGGGAATGTCGGTTCTTGACCAGCGCGATATCGACAGTGTAATGATGGCTCTTGACGCCACTGAAAACAAAGGAAATCTGGGAGCCAACGCAATACTCGGCGTATCGCTCGCCTGTGCAAAAGCCGGAGCGCAAACAACCGGACAGCCGCTGTTCCGCTATGTCGGCGGAGTAAACAGCCGCACGCTGCCAGTCCCGTTGATGAATATTCTGAACGGAGGCTCGCACGCCGACAATTCAATAGATTTTCAGGAATTTATGATTATGCCCGTCGGAGCCGACACATTCTCGAACGCTTTGCGAATGGGTGCAGAAGTATTTCACAGCCTGAAATCGGTACTGAAAAAACAGGGCTATTCGACAAACGTAGGCGACGAAGGAGGTTTCGCTCCCAACCTGAAATCGAACGAAGAAGCCGTTACCGTAATTCTCGAAGCTATTGAAAAGGCAGGATACAAACCCGGAGTTGACGTTTACATCGCTCTTGACCCCGCTTCGTCGGAGTACTACATTCCCGAAGAAAACGTTTACCACCTGCACAAATCAAGCGGCGAAAAACTTACTCCGGCACAAATGGTCGATTTCTGGAAAAACTGGGTTACAAAATACCCAATTCTCTCAATCGAAGACGGTATGGCAGAAGACGACTGGGACGGCTGGAAACTTTTGACCGATACTGTTGGCGACCGCTGTCAGCTGGTTGGCGACGATTTGTTTGTTACAAACGTTAAACGCCTCAAAATGGGTATCGAACGCAAAGTTGCCAACTCAATCCTTGTAAAGGTAAACCAGATTGGCTCTCTTAGCGAAACGATTGATTCCGTAGAACTTGCAACACGCAATTCATACACTTCCATAATGAGCCACCGTTCGGGCGAAACCGAAGACACCACAATTGCTGACCTTGCCGTAGCGCTCAACTGCGGGCTGATTAAAACCGGCTCAGCATCGCGTTCCGACAGAATCGCCAAGTATAATCAACTTCTCAGAATTGAGGAAATTCTCGGTAACGAGGCATATTATTTAGGTAGAAATTTCAAATACGTTAAATAATTTTTTTAAATTAAATATTAAGAATGTAAGAGGCTGACACGTTTTAAGTCAGCCTTTTATATTATGCGCGTTTGCCATCTTTTGAAAAGAATCTTTATCGCAGAACAATTGTCAATTGTCAATTGTCAATTGTCAGAGGTGTCATGATGGGCAAATTCAGTCGATTCGAGACATTAGAGTTTATTTTTATGTATATAAGCAAATCCTTAAAATCTGTGTTGTCCAAGCGCCCTTCTGTACAGTATTTTTTTAATTCAAAACTTTACAGAACAAAGTACAACCCAATCTTCAATAAAAATAAAAAAAGAGAGTATTGTTGAATACTCCCTTTTTGTTTTGTCCGCACTTTTAACTGTATTGCGCTATATTTCAAAACCAAATCGGATAGCAAGGGTCTGTCTCCAGTAAACGGATTTGGAGAATATGTCAAACCGATTTCCTGATTTGTACGACGTCAGATTGTAACCCAGCGCGGCATTGATGGCGAACCTGCGCCAAACGTGCAACCGGTAGCCAAATCCTGTTTCCGACATGAATCCGGTTTGCGAAAAAGCGTTGTTGGCAACTATTCCTCCAATATCCGTATAAGCATACCAGTTTTTGGAAAGAAGATAATGGAAATTAACAAATACAGGAAATGTATTTATTTCACCGGTCAATCCAATGCCAAGTCCTAACGAAATGCGCGGCATTATATAATATCCTGCTTTGGCGCGTAAACGCCACGTATAGAACACATTGCTGCTTATATCGCTAAATCCGCCGCCGGAAGAAAGTGGAATACCGACAAATCCAATATCGAATCCTCCCCACAGCTTTTTACCGTTCATACTTTTGTCAAGCACTGTCATATCCTGTGCTTTAAGGTTTTGGAATAGAAACAGTATTAATATCACAAAATATATTTTTCTCATTTTTGATACAGTTTTATATTTCAAATCCAAGTCGAATAGTAAATAATTGATGCCAGTAGGTTGATTCTTTTAAAATAGAGGAACGCCAGTTTGTTCCTCTGTATGACATTATTGTATATCCAATTGAAGGTGTAAATACAATTTTTTTCCATATTCGAAATCTGAAACCGAGTCCGGCTTCAGATACAAATCCAGATTTCTCGGCAGCGCCATTGCTTATTAAGCCTCCAATATCGGTATAAGCATACCATTTTTTTGCGAGCAAATAACGAAAATCGAAAAACACTGGCAATACTCGGCTGTTCCAGTTACCAACGCCAAACCCCAACGAAATGCGCGGAATTATATAATATCCCACCATTGCCCGCATACCCCATGCCTTATAATAATCGTCTCGATTTGTAGTTCCGAATATATGACTTCCATTGTCGGAAAGAGTTCCCATTAGTCCCAAATCGAAACTTCCCCACAATTTTTTTTCGTTTACACTCTGCTCTTTCGTATCCTGTGCGTTGACATTCTGAAACAGAAACAGCAGAAATGTGATAAAATAAATCTTTTTCATTCTAAAACGGGAATAATTATTTTGATTTTTGCGGGTTTAAATTTATTCCCGACTTCTTTTGAACACGATGCCGCAAAAATTAATACGGCTGCAATAATAAGAATAAAATTACTTCTCATATTAAAAACATTTATATATATTTTTTTAATTGCTGTTAATGCCGGTTTTTTATCTTCAACCTTGTTTATGCCGACAAAAAAATGGAAATTCTGAGCATTTGCATTTCAGTTAAAAATACTGTAAAACAATGGAAAACAACGCTTCAAACTTCCGTTTCCAACAATTTTTCAGGCGACAAAAGTAATAATTTTTTTTATTTGCAACATATTAATGGAATTTTTTTTGAAAACCGACTGTTTTTGCAGATGTTTGATATTTGAAAGCAGTGGCGCGATAAATCGCACCCCTGCAAGTAGAGTGTTCAAAATGATGTACCGGCTGCGGAAAGTTTCACCCCTTTTTTAACAACCTTTTCCTCGCATTGAAAAATCCTGTAATTAAAATGGTTAACCATTTTAAATTTGCAATCCGTCAGGATTGCATCGCTCTGTAGAAATGTAAGACAGATATATTTGCCAGCATCCCAAAGCCTTACAAGATGCAGAGGAATGTGATAGCTGCATTTTTCTACCAAGCGATGCATCTCTACGAGATGCTGCCGCCTCTGGCGCGGCTTTGAAATACATCTTTTTATTGTCTCATTTTTTGGAACATCATACTGAACAACCTATCATTCGGGACATCTTAACTCCTGATTCGCATAATTTATTATTTTTTATAATCTCATTTATATTTTTTGCTTCCTTTTTCATTGGCAATGAGCCTATCGCTCCTAAATCATTTGAGTATATCGATTCATCATTTGAATCTTTTGCGTTAATAAAATATCCTAAATCACCATCTTGTCCTATCATAAAATAATTTTCATCATATTCTTTTATTTCATAAGTTTTATTCCGTTCAATCAAGTCGGAAAAA
>JAIROW010000119.1 GCA_031257315.1 Prevotellaceae bacterium | reverse complement strand
TGGATATGCGGATGTTCCTTATCGTAATGCCTGCCAACGATGTATATTGCCGACTAAATCTTATAGTATATGAGAGATGGACGGAATCGCTGAATGCATCGTTCGCTGCAAACAAAACGTTTGCAGGCAAATTGACTGTTTCATTTGCAGCCCTCAACTTTATCAACAAACTTTCGCGCACTTACGCATAGGGCAGCGATTATATAAATGAAAGACTTTTCGACTATCATTATACCGCTCTTTTCCGTATCGGACTGCTGTACAAGTTTGGCAAACCAATAAAAACCAGAATAGGAACAGAGTTGAACCAGTCATCAATACGATTAGACAGGTGAGTTTTATTGATCTTTAAATATACAGTTACCATAACGGGCAAATTTATTAATCAAATTAATAAATTTGCCCATAAAGTTCAACGTTCAAAAATATGCTGCGTAAAACCTAAATCAACTATAAAAACAAAAGGCTAATTAAACCTGTCGGCAATAATTTCTTCCGTTGTGGTGATTTTTGCACCATATACTTCTTTAAGATACTTTATTCCGGCGTTATAGTCTTCTTCCGTAAACGAATCGGTAGCGTCTTTGGGTATAACTACGCTGTATCCCCAGCAATAGGCGTCGGCAGAGGTATGACGGACACACATGTGAGCATGTAAGCCGGTGATTATCACCGTATCAACACCCAATTCCTCTAAAAGCAAGTGTAAATCCGTTTGAAAAAAGCCGGAATATCTTCTTTTATTAATAATAAAATCACTTGCCTGTGCTGTAAGTTCGGGTATAATTTCTGCCCCATGAGTTCCGCGTATGGCATGATCGCCCCATAGTTTCAATTCCGCGTCAACTCCTTTGATATGACTGTCGTTGGCATATATAACCGGTACGTTATTCGCGCGAGCCGCTTTGACAAGATTTGCAAGCGCCGGAACAATCGCCTTGCTTCTGTCGCAAGCCAAAGCGCCAGTAACAAAATCGTTCAACATATCTACTACAATTACTGCTTTCTTTCCCATAAATTTAAAATATTTTTTTAACGGTTTATTATTTTATTTAAAACTCTATATTAATTTTTTGCAAAGATATATTTTATTTTTATACTGTGTAAACAAATTTTGTTTGTTTTTTATAAATACTTAATTTATAAATGAATACAGAATTATAAAATTTGAAATCAGGTATTAATTTTCGATTTTTTTATGCGCGAAGCGACGCCATCAACAATAAATATCAGCGAAAATCCAATTGCAGCCATTGTTATTGCATGGGGAATTTGTGCTGATAATCCCGTTATTTCACTGTATGTGTCCGGCAGTATATTTTTTTCAACCAGTGAAACAGTTTCTCCCTTTGCAGTTGTTATGGTTTCTACTGTCTGTTTCCATGCCCAGATTTTATTCAACGACCCGAACATTATACCTCCAAGAAAAGCTATGGTAATGTTATGATATTTTTTTAACAGCCACGACAAAAAATGTGAAAAAGAAATCAGACCAGTAACTGCGCCAAGCATAAACACAAGAATAATACGGAAATTCATTGCGTTTATAGCCGCAAGCATGAAATTATATTTTCCAATCAGTAACAGTATAAAGCTTCCCGATATTCCGGGCAGTATCATTGCGCATATTGCAAGCGCTCCCGATATAAATATAAACCACATACCGTCAGGCGTTTGCGATTTGCCGAGTATTGTAACCATGTATCCGGAAAGCATACCTGCAAGCAGAGAAACAAAATATGAAACTTTCCATTTTTTTATATCTTTAAGCACAAACCATACTGATGCCATGATTAAACCGAAAAAAAACGACCAGACAGGAATCGGGTGATGTTCGAGCAGCCATGTCATCAGTCTGGCAAGCGAAAGGAAACTCAATGCGATACCGAACAGTAAGGCGCACAGAAAGTTACCGTTAAAATTTCTCCAAAACCCCGTTATGTCGAATTTATTTTTTATCAGGTATTTAAATGCAGCGGGAATATTTTTAACCGTCAGCAATAATTCTTCATATATGCCTGTTATAAAGGCAATTGTTCCGCCGGATACTCCGGGAATTACGTCGGCTGCGCCCATCGTTGCGCCTTTAAGCGCTAAGAGAATATGATTTGCGGTTTTTTTTGACATATCTTTATTTCAAATGATTTTTATTTCAGATATTTTCCAAGATAATTTATTATGAATGCGTCGTTTTTTGCGTCGGGAATATGCTTGAAAAATTCGTCGAGCGAAGAAGCGTTGATATTTGCGGCATTGAGCAAAAATTTACAGCAGTTTTCCAAATCGCCAAAATAGTATAAAGTCATGGCGATTTTATGCGCATCGTCAAGCGATTTTCCGCTGTTTAGCAAGTCGCTGAATTTCTGTATATTGAATGAATCTGCGCCAAGAGCAGTCATGCAAAGTCCTCTCAGATGTATATAGTTGAAATTATCAGGATCTTTGTCGATAGCTTTTTCTATCAATCTGATTGCCAGCTGAAAATCGTCGCACGAATATAAAATTCTTGCCAGTCCCCAGTATGGCATGGCAGAATCCGGATCTGCCTCAATTGCTTTGTAATAGCAGTTGATAGCCTTTTCTTCTTCCGATATTTTCATATAACACTCGGCAAGCGAATGGAACAGCGACGCCGCGTTTGCCGTATCCATGTCTTCTACGGAATCGTTTATCCACGCTATTGCGTCGTCGTATCTTTCCATGGCAATCAGCGTTTCTGTTTTGCAGCGTATTGCGCGACAGCACTTTTCCTTTATGGCGAGAGCAAACTCAAAGGAAGACAGAGCTTTTTCGTAATTTTTACTCTCAATACATACCAGACCGAGCGATATCCATGTCCGGTGGTTAAAAGGATCAATATCCAGCGCTTTGTCGTAGTATTTTTCGGCTTTGTCGAATTTTCCAATTTCCTTGTAGCATGTCGCTATCTGTGAAATAATTTCTACATTGTTACTGTTGTGAATCATTAAAATATGTAGAAAATAAAGCGCCGGTTTGTAATATTCCGCGTCCGCCAGAATAAACGGAATTTCGAGTATGTCAGGATTGCTATAAGCGTCCTCCTCTTCTTCTACAAATGCTTTGTTAAGAGTCAGTTTAAATTCAGTCACAGCGCTGTCAATATCGTCGTATGCAACATAAGCCTCGCCTTTCAAGAGGTTTAGCTTATATGTTTTAATATTTTGATTTTCAAGCTCTTCGGCGACTTCCAGCGCTCTGTCTAATTCTTCGAGTCCGATAAAAATTTCGACTTTGAACAGCTCCAGTTCTCTGTTTTGCGGATGACATAATTTTGCATAAAACAGCGCTTCCAGCGCTTCGTAATATTCTCCGATGCAAATATAATGCGATATAATTATCTCAAATTCAGATATATCAAAATATACCGGTTCGTGATTATATACCAGTGTCTTATATTTTTCTATCAACAAATCTTCTTCTGTTTCCATTTTTACAGTTTTTTATATGCCTCTTTCAATTTTTCGTATAAAATTTCGCTCGATTTTACCAGAGGCAATCTTAATTCGTTTTTAATCAATCCTTTAATTTCCATTGCCGCTTTTATTCCTGCCGGATTTCCTTCGATAAACAGAAGATCAATTATTTCTATTAATTTCAGATGAACATGGCTTGCTTCGGCAAAATTTCCCTTTTGCGCGAGATGCACCATTTTTCCAAATTCGTATGGAAAAGCATTGGCAACCACCGATATTACGCCATCGATGCCCATTGCCATCTGCGGCAGCGTCAAGCCGTCGTCGCCCGATAAGACGATAAAGTCTTCGGGCTTGTCTCTCAATATGTAACTCAGCTGATTCAGATTTCCCGACGCTTCTTTTATGGCTACGATATTTTTGTGTTCTGCAAGTTTAAGGCAGGTATCGGCGGTCATGTTAACGCCGGTTCTGCCCGGAACATTATACAGAACTACGGGTTTTTTTGATGCGTCGGCGACAGCCGAAAAATGCGCCGCTATTCCCCTTTGCGACGGTTTATTGTAATACGGAACGACGCTCAGCACGGCGTCGGCTTCATCGCAAACGTCGGCAACGGCATTAATAACTTCCTGAGTATTGTTGCCTCCTGCTCCGATAATTATGGGCAGTTTTTTTGTATTATTTTCGATTACAGTTTTTATAACATCTTGTTTTTCTCGGGCGTTCAATACCGGCGTTTCGGCAGTCGTACCCAAAACCACCAAAAAATCGACTCCGTTGTCCGAAACGTATTCAACCGTTTTCGACAGTGCGTCAAAATCTATTGATTTATCTGTTTTAAATGGAGTTACAAGCGCTACTCCCAGCCCCGAAAAATTATTCATTTCTTTTTAATTTTTGTAAATATGTTTCTGTATTTTTGATAAGATTTTCTTCCGTATCATTTTTTCCCAGCAGCAAAAAATCGTACAGACCGGCATTTTCGCTATTGTATCCGACTTTAAAACAGGCTTTTGAAGCCAGAAGCACATATTTAAGCGGAAACCATGTTGTTAACGACAGGTCTATTAAAATGCTGAAATCTGTATTTATACAATTCTGTAATTCAGGAAGTTCAGGTTTTCCAAGCCAGCTACAATTTTCATCTGAAAATACGATTTTCGACTTGCTGCGTGTTTTTTTCATCGGTTCGTCTTCTGGAAAATATACAATTTCAGTTATTTTGATATTGTGTTTTTTTGCAATTTTTTCCAGTGCGGCGGTCGTTCCTACAGTATGCGAGTAGCAAGTCATAATAACGCACATAGTATTAGCCGTATCAAAGTT
This sequence comes from Prevotellaceae bacterium, assembly GCA_031257315.1. Classification (GTDB taxonomy): domain Bacteria; phylum Bacteroidota; class Bacteroidia; order Bacteroidales; family UBA932; genus JAIRLF01. Next base: position 2,948 of record JAIROW010000119.1, on the reverse strand, counting down.
GTGCGCAGTAACTTTTCTTTTTGCGGATACGGACGTCAACCTTTTAATGATTCGGTTTCTTAACATATTTTTTATATACCTCAACATATAATAACTGTCTTAGTGTCAAAGAATATTGCGCAGTTTACCAACACTGTTAAACGCATGTTTGACGATACAAAAATAATAAAAAATTTCCAGTATGCTGCAATTTTTTATTAAAATTTCTCAAAATTTCAACGATTTTTCAATATTTGCATTTTGTTACTGAATAAATAAACCGCGCAGATGTACAAATTATGCACATCTGCGCGAAGATTGCAGTTTATCTAATTCTGTTTTTCGTACCTTTGTACTCAATTGTTTTCGGGGCGTAATTTTCTTACAACCGCGCCAGTTCTCCACATTTCGCTTTCGCGCAAAGCTCCAAGTTCTTCTTCGAGTTTTTCTCTGTAATCTGGTTTTGAATTGCAGTCGATAGAACGTTGTGCTTCGTTTCCGCACGCAACTTCTTTGTAGAGTTTTTCAAAAACAGGTTTTGTAGCGTCGTGAAAAGGCGTCATCCAGTCCAGAGCGCCACGCTGAGCCGTTGTCGAGCAGTTGGCGTACATCCAGTCCATTCCGTTTTCGGCAAAAAGTGGCATCAGCGACTGGGTTAATTCTTCGACAGTTTCGTTGAATGCCTCAGAAGGCGAGTGTCCGTTTTCGCGAAGCACTTCATACTGAGCGAGTAAAATTCCCTGTATTGCGCCCATCAGAGTTCCGCGTTCGCCGGTAAGATCGGAGTAAACTTCGCGTTTGAAATCGGTTTCAAACAGGTATCCCGAACCTACGCCAATCCCCAGAGCGACAACTCTGTCAAACGCTTTGCCTGTCGCGTCCTGAAAAACAGCATAGCTCGAATTTAAGCCTCTGCCTTCAAGAAACATGCGCCGGAGCGATGTGCCAGAACCTTTCGGGGCTACAAGAATAACGTCGATGTCGGCGGGTGGAATAATACCTGTTCTTTCCTTGTATGTAACGCCGAAACCGTGCGAAAAATACAGAGCCTTACCGGCTGTCAGATATGGTTTTATTCTGTTCCACACTTCGATTTGCGCCGCGTCGGAAAGCAGGTATTGAATGATGGTAGCCTTTTGACAGGCTTCTTCAATTTCAAACAGGGTTTTACCCGGAACCCAGCCGTCGGAAACTGCCTTGTCCCATGTTTTTCCGCCTTTACGCTGCCCGACAATGACATTGAATCCGTTGTCGCGCAAGTTCAATGATTGTCCCGGTCCTTGAACTCCGTAGCCAATAACGGCAATCACTTCGTTTTTAAGTACTTCTTTTGCTTTGGACAGAGGAAATTCTTCGCGTGTTACCACATTTTCTTCTACTCCGCCAAAATTCATTATTGCCATAATTTAAAATCTTTTATAATTATTTATTTTTCAATCGAATTTTTCTCTTACGACCAGTTCGTCAATACATTTTCTGATAAAGTGTCGAGGGTTTGGTTCATAGCCCGCCGGATAGCCTATAACAAGCAGGTTTACAGGCTCATACTGTTCTGGAATATTGAAAGCAGCAGTAACTGCTTCGGAATTGAAGTTGCAAACCCAGACAGTTCCCAAATCGAGCGTCGTAGCTGCGAGCATCATGTGGTCGGTAACTATTCCTGCATCAATATCGGCAGTTTGCCGTCCGTCCGAAGCTCTTTTCCAGCACAAATTGCGACTGGCGCATACGATTACTGCCAAAGGCGCTCCATAGATATTAGCCGCTGCCGACAGTTTTTCCAATCCCTGACTGCTTTCAACAACTATTAGTTTAAACGGTTGATTATTACATGCAGTAGGAGCAAGTCGTGCCGCTTCGAGAATCTTTTGAAGTTTCTCCGGTTCAATTTTCTTATCCGTATATTTTCTTACGGAATATCTTTTTACAGCTAAATCCAAGAAATCCATATTTTCATAAATATTTTGCACAAAGTTAGACAAAATTTTTAATCCGGTGCAAAAAATATATTAAACAGATGTAATTCAAGCTGTTGCCGCAAACAGTATTGCAAATCCTGCCAAAGAATAACAGACAGTTTTCTGGCGCACGCAGAGACGAATTTCTGTTCCTGCAATTCTTTATTCAGTTCGACAATCTTCTCTGTGTCAGGAATAAAACCGAAATATTCCGAACAGACGACACAGCTATCAAAAAAGAGATAACCACACCTCGTCTTCCCATTTTACATTTGCCGTAAACTTTATATTTGCAGAATAACAGACAGTTCCATTACGTTTAAACGTAAACAGATATTCGCGATTTTCTTCCAAACCGGTTATGTTGTAATTTACCAATCCAGTACAAAGACAATTGCAACCGATACCATAATCGTAAACGTCAATAACAATATTGTTGTTTTTCTTTAACATTTTTAAACTGATACTGTCGCAGCAGCAATTAACAGTTAATCCCTACTCAAATCGCAGAATATAGTCGTTAATAGATGAATATTTGATATATTCTTGCAATGGTGCGCTATTTTCTCTGTCGCCTGCCGTATTGTTACACAGATAATAAGCAACATTACTCAAAGAAGATTCATTGCTGTCATTCTTCTTGTCGCAGGCAATCACTGTTCCTGTCAGTAGCAGCGCAATGGCTGCAAATTTTAAAAATTTTCTTTTCATGATATAATTATTTTAAAATTAATCTTAATTTTTAATCTGTTTTATTTTTTGTGCAACATAATAATTAAAAAGAACACAAATCAAAATACGATGCAAAGTTAAAAATTATATTTTACAAATGAAAATAATTGTAGCGGTTATTTCAAGATTGTAAATCAACCTGTTGCCTCCGCCATGCGGTGTTTCAAATCCAAAAATGATAAATCGCTATTATTTATACGAATCAGGAGTTAAAATGTCCCGAAGGGACAAAATTTTCATAACCGCAGGCGAGCGATAGCGTTGCCTGCGGCTAAAAAC
>JAIROW010000112.1 GCA_031257315.1 Prevotellaceae bacterium | reverse complement strand
AACTTGCCCGAATGGGCAAAACTCTCGCTGTCCGCAGACAAAGTCCGCAGGCAACGCTACGCTCGCCTGCGGTTATGAAGGTTCGGCTTTTCAAGCCGTTTATAACACCCTGACTTTTAGCCCGAATGGGCTTAATTTTCATAACCGCAGGCGAGCGTAGCGTTGCCTGCGGCAGTGCGAAAGCGCGGAACTTGCCCGAATGGGCAAAACTCTCGCTGTCCGCAGACAAAGTCCGCAGGCAACGCTACGCTCGCCTGCGGTTATGAAGGTTCGGCTTTTCAAGCCGTGTCATGGCTGGGGCAAAAACCGCATACAAGCGAAGCGCGGTTTGCGGCTTAAAAGGGGTTGCAACCCCTTGCCTGTATGCGGGGTTTATTATTGCATAGACGCCAAAATTGGGCATCTCTACCGCCGACAGCATACTCTCGCGAGAGTTCCAATTACTCTCGCGAGAACAAAAATAACGTCCGTTTGGATACAGATTATTCTTCACTGAGTTTTTCTGTTACTGTTTCGTCAATCGCTGCATTGGGCAAATGGACGTTGTCCTGTACGTGCAACTTCGCTTTTTCTACGGCGGGAATGTCTTTTTCTATCACTATTTTGCCCTCTTTTGTACCGTGAAGCAGCGAACGAACGTCGCGCTCTATCTGCGCTTCGGTCGGCTCGGCTGAAGCGGAAGACGATTTGTGGAAATAGTTTTTCAATAAATCGAACTCGTGCTGCGCTCCCGGCACTTTGTTTTTTGCCGCTTCTTTGAGCGTGTTGTAATATGCCAGCGCATCGTGATACACCACGTCGCCAGCCACAAGCATCGAATCGTATGCTTCTTTTTCGAAAACGGAAAGCGCCGAGTCGAGTTCGCGTTTGCGCTCGAAATCGTCTTTGTCGTCGGAAAACTGCGCGAGCGAGAGGTAACTCGGCATAAGCTCAGAGCGCGTCTGGGCGCTCAAATACGCCGACTGAATGAAACCGATACTTTTTACGCCTGTGCCAAGCGTTCGGCGACGTTCGGCGTTGGAGAGCGTAACGGCGAACTGTTCAAACAGTTCTTTTGCCGCATCAACAAGTTCGAGAATTTCGGCAAGTACGGTTGGAGTAATTGCGCGTTCTGCGCCGTCGGGGGCGTTTTTTAAAGCTGCTTTCAGGGTTTTGAGCGCTTCCTGCAATGTTGCATTTTCTGCCATAATCTTTTTTTTTATTATAAATTAAACTGTTAAAATTAAATGCAGAGAAAAGGCGTCGCTTTTCTCCGTCGGTATTATCTTTCTATAATATAACCGTCTTTTGAGGTAAAATTGTCGGCGTCAATCAGTCCGTCAAAAATCAGTCCGTCTTTGAACAGATGGTCGTAATGTACGTTCAGTTGCCCGTATGGAACGTTTACCACCACGCCGCAGTTCAGATACAGGGAGCGGAAAACGGTTTGGTGTCCGTCTATTGCACCTTCCCACACCACCGAAGCGCCTATTTCGCTGCGCACAGCTCTCAGTGTATCCTGCGACTGTCCGGCATATTTGCTTTGCAGCGGTTCGGTTTTTTGCAGTTGGTCGAGCCATTTTACGGCTTTTTGCATTTCTTTGGTTTTTACGCGCAGCCAGTTGTTTGAGTATTTTTTTACAGGATTGTCTTTCAGGAAGCACAATTCCTGTCCGGGTTCTGGGTCTGTTACCAGAAAGTGATACAAGTATTCGTAAATTTTTTCATCGTTTGGACTTGTATCTCTCGAATAAATTACCCGAAACAGATAATCGCCGCCCGAATCGTCGTCGCCCGAATCTGGAAAATTGACAAGATACGATGAATAGGCGTAACCTCTGTCGAAACGGCAAAGTTCATTGCTGCCTCTTTTGCCGTGGTAAATATTGTTGGAGATATAAAATAGACCGCCTTCTGCCGTGAAAGCGTCTTCGTTGTCAGCCGTTTTTGTAAAAAAACAGTTGTAGTTAAATTGTTCAAATTCGCCGTCCATTGCTATCGTTGCCTTTGCATAGTCGGGAATGTCCTGAACTGTTTTGCGGCTCGTTCCTGCGCCGCCGCTGCAAGCCGTTATTCCGGTAACGGCGAGCGAAATCAGTAACAGATTTTTTAAATTAAATACTTTCATTTTTTCTTATTTTACAGATTAAACAATATAGTTTATGTAAATTTAATTGAGTATATACTGGCTGAAAGCCAGAATTTTCATAACCGTATGTCGTTTGACATACGGACAAACATAATCCCAAAAAACTGGCTGAAAGCCAGAATTTTCATAACCGTATGTTGTTTGACATACGGACAAACATAATCCCAAAAAACTGGCTGAAAGCCAGAACTCGATATTTTCTGCTCCACAGGGTTCTGCCTTTACAGGCAGCGTTATCGTCTCACTGTTTCTTCTGCCGGTCGTTGACCGTCGGTTATTGAATTTATGGCTTTCAGCCAGATATATGCTTTCAAATATCATATTTAATTTTACATTAACTCTAATAAATTAAAGCGTTAATTAATAATATCCCTGATTTCTTCCTGTGCGATTACAAATGCCGTTATAGTATAACGTGCATTTTTCGCCGATAGTGTCGCCATTTTGAAAACATTCGTCCATGTTGCCAAAATATTTGCAATTATTAGCCATTCCCGGTTCGCCCTGATTACCCGGTGAAGCTCCGCTGCCCTGCATCATTGAGCGAACAATTAATACAACAATGGCAAAGGCAACCACAAAGCCGAGAAATTTCAGGAAAGTAAGCAGAAATCCGCAAATACCGACTGGCAAAAACAGCAGCGCGGCAATCATCATCATCGGGCTGCGGCGAAGTTTTACAATGATAATTATTTCCTGAATAACCAGAGCTGCAATCAGCACCACGCCAATCCACCAGCCGGTGGCGTCAATGAGATGGAACGCGCCTAACATGAAGATAATGATAAAGAAAATTCCCAGCATCAGCGTTCCGATAAATGAATTGAAGTAGCCGCCGAAAAGTTTGATCTGTCGGATAATGTTGAAATAACCATTGAACTGAATCCAGATAATTACAGCCGAAACTGCAAAACCGAGCAAAGCCTTCCAAAGCCCAAGTACGTCCCAGTTGCACCACTCAAAACCGTTTTCCTGCAAGCCGAAATACACAAGTTCAATTACAAAAATCGCCATCAGTACCATATATTCGAGCGCAAAAAGCAGGGGACTGTTTCTGTTTTTGCCCCAAAACGACAGCGCAAAATAAAACAGCGTGAGCCAGAGAATCCAGTAATGCAACAGGTTTTGGCTGTGCTGCGCATTGCTGCCGGCAGCGGCTAATATTCCTTTCAATGTTGTGTCTTCATCAAGTATTACCGATTCGTCAAAGTTTTTTCTGTCAACCCAAAAGTTTCCACCTTTGTCCCAGTTAACCACAATAACCCAGTCGTAAATGTTATATCCTTTTAAATAAAATTCACTGTAACCTTCTTCGTTCAGACAGTTTTCGACACCTACTTTTGCAACAACAGACGCCGACAGACTCCTTTCTTTGCGCAAATGCAGGGTTTTATTCTGTTTGATTTTAATGGGAGAAATACCGTAATATCCGAAATCATTTCTGCCGATGTAGCCAAAATTATATTGATTATTATTATTTTCAGCTTTTGTTGCCACTTTAACCCATTCGTTATGCTTCAAGGTGTCAATTTCTGCGACGGCATACGCCTCTGCCCGTTTTATGGTAAAAAGCTCCTTAGATTTTTCATCGGGCGCAGCTCTCACAACAACTGGCTTTTGGGACATGTTAACGTAAATAACCTGCGCCGTTGCCGATACAGCGCACACAACATGCAGCAGTACGATAAAAATCAGATTTTTGATAATTAATATTTTCATCTTTCTTTCTGTTTTTTTTAGAATTAAACACAATAGAGTTTATGTAAAATTGCCGTCTCATTTGTAGAGACGCGATTAATCGCGTCTCTACTGCAGATTTACATATCTAAATAAAAATCAGACATATCAGTAATATTCCAATTCTAAAATCAGGTCTTCGCCAGCAAAAACTTTTGTTACATAGCCGTTGGCGTTAAATTCGTAGCGGTAGGTTATTGTCAAATTATATTTTCCGCTTTCGTTAGCGGGTCCCTTCTGGATTTTTTTTGCAATCAGGTTTTTGCTGCGAATACAGTTGTTGTTGTCGAAAGCGACAAAATAATTCGACGGTCCGACGAAATATTCCGTGCTTGCAATTAAAAACGAAATATCAAGGTTGCCTTTTGAATATTCTGCATCGTATTCAAACGTTGTTACAAGTTCTCCATCACGCGAAACGCCTATCTGGTCGCCGCTGATACGCGAAAGGTTTCCTGCGTTCCATGTATATCTTGAAATCAAATAATTGCTCCACGAACTTAATGGATAATACCTTATACTGTCAAGTACTTGCTGCTGTCCGTTATAATGGTGATCGTAATAAAAATGGTCATAATTACTACTGTCTCCATGTGTTTTAATGTAATCCAAAAATCCAAGACCAAAGCCGCTTTTCCAAACATGCCGGTTTATATCGAAATCGCCGATACCTGAAACAAAACCTTTGCCGTTGCCATCGGTATAATGCACTTCTGTGCCGTTGATGCTTTTCACTTTGCCCAACAGATTTTCTCCCTGCTCTTCTTTAAAATCTGCCTTATCGAAACCTGCGGGAAAAGCGGGATTGACGTTGGCGTAAGAGAAAGTAATATCGCGAGTTTCATAATCGTCCACAATATTTACTGAAACAAATTGCCTGTTATCATTCAGTACACATACAAATACTGTACCGTTTTCACCTGTGCCTGTAAATGTTTTGCCCGAAACAGTCCATGTATAATGTTCAAATTCGCCGTTAACGCCTTCTTCATATTTATGATTCCAGTAACCGGTATCTACGGTAGAGATGATTTTTAGATTACTATCTCTCTGGTATTCGTACCGCGTCAGGTTTTCTACATAGATGAAATTTGAAAGCGTTTCATTTGCATTACTAAACTCTGCATCAAAATGTCGTTTCTGACTTACATTCCGTTCAACTGTGGAGCTTAATTTGCCATTATATTTAACATTACAAGCCACTTCGGGAGCGTTGAACGATTTGCCGTAAGCATCTGTCAGCAAGTCGATAATTTCCGCCTGCGTCAGATTGTTGTAAGGATTTTCATCATTGTTGTCTTTCGAGTTGCAACCCGAAAAAACTGTCATTCCTGCGAGGCAGACTGCCATTGCAGCCACATTCCTTAAATTAAAAAATTTATGTATCATTTTTACTTTAATTTTTACTTTCGTTTGCCACTCTGTACGGGGACATATTTTTGTCCCCGCGACAGTAGCGTTGGCATTTTTTAATTGATTAAACTGTTTCGACCTGCACATTTTTGATTTTTGCCCATCCGTTTAAAATCAGGATAAATGCGATAATACCAAGAACTGCTTCGATAAATCCTCCAACCAGAGGTATTAAGCCAATAAACCAGCCGATTATCAGTAAAATCTGAGCTGTAAAGAGTTTTGAAGCGCCTTTGCGGGCGTCTTCGGGAAACGAAACCGAAGATTTCAATCCGGAGTACCCCAGCATTGCGAGAATAAACCCGATAATTCCGAGAATACCTCCGGCAACTCCGCCGATTACTGGAATCCATGCAGCCACAATTCCAATCAGCGCAAGGATAACGCCGGTATAAATTTTGCCGACGTCGGAACCGTCGCTGCCGCCGAGCAGTTTTTTGAACCCGCTCAAACCGATGAGATACAGAACATATCCCACAATAATAGCTACCGGCGCAATCCAGTCCACAATCAGCGACAATATTCCACCCGAACCGCCGCCAAAGTTGCCGCTGCCCATGTTTTTCAAAGCGGATACGCCCGATATTGCGTTTTCAATCGGGCTTAAAATTGAATTAACAATTCCCGTAAGGGAAAAAATCATAACGCCATAAAAAATGGCGGAGGTCGTTTTCGACCATTCCTGTTGTGTCATTACTTTAAAATTTTTATTATTAACGTCCCTACTTGGTTCAGGCGTCGGGATTCCTGTTTTTAACTGTATTTTATTGAAAATAACGATCATACGTTGTTTTAGAATTGAAACATGAAAATTTTCCTTTTTGGGTAAAAAATTATCAAACATTGCAGAAATCATCTGCAACGCATACTTATATAATATATGCGAATCAGGAGTTAAAATGTCCCAAAGGGACAAAATTTTCATAACCGCAGGCGAGCGATAGCGTTGCCTGCGGCTAAAAATGACAACAACCGACTGTCTGAAAGGCAGAACTCTATCGCAATAGAATTGAAGTTTTGCCTTACAGGCAAAGATGAGAACGATTTTGTTACCGCATACTGCGCTTCGCTTGTATGCGGTTATGAAAATTAAGCCCATTCGGGCTAAAATAACGTTTTCAACACCTGATCCGCTGTTACAGCGTCTCTCTCTCTCTCTCTCTCTCTCTCTCTCTCTCTCTCTCTCTCTCTCTGGCAAAAATTAAACTGTATGTAAAAACCAAACTAATACAGCTGACAAACCGGTTTGCCGATAACTTTTCTCGAATATTCCCTGTTTCACTGCAATAATTTGTCCACATAATTTTTATAGTTTAGTATTCTTCTCTTGTCTTTAATTTTTATTACACACTAATCAGCTTTAAAT
>JAIROW010000073.1 GCA_031257315.1 Prevotellaceae bacterium | reverse complement strand
AAATCTTGTTTGAACTGGAGTGGAATAATATATTTAACACAAAGAATTATATAACAGCATTTTATAGCAATTTGAACGAATATTATTCGCATTATAGGATTCGTCCGGAAAATGTGTCGCTTAAAATAAAATTGAAGATAAAATGACGATGCACAAAAATTAAAGTGCGTAAAGTATAATTTACCGAAAAAAATTGCTATTCCGAATAAAATCATATAATTTTGCATCATGTTTCAATCTAACCGTCTGTTTTATATTTTATTTATAATAATATGCTTTCGGGGAACTATCCGGTCGCAAACAAATTCAAAACCAGATACGCTTGCTTCTGTTTACGGACAGGAAGTAATTGTGACGAAGCATTTGGAAAAGAAAATAACCGGTTTGTCCATCGGAAAAATTATTTTTAATCCTGAATCGGCGTCCAAATTACCTTCCCTGTTTGGAGCTGCGGATCTTCTGAAAATGCTGGAATTAACTCCCGGCGTGCAAAATTCAGGCGACGCCAATACAAATCTTTATATTCGCGGAGGCGATTCGGGACAAAATTTATTGCTCTACGAGAACGTACAGTGCTACACGCCCGGGCATTTGCTGGGTTTTTTTCCTCTTTTCAATTCAGACCATCTGTCTGCTTTTGAACTGAATAAAGCAAACATACATGCCCGCTATGGAGGACGGTTGAGTTCTGTTATCAATGTAAGCGCAAAAAAAAACATACCGGAAAAATTGTCGGTTAGAGGAAATATAGGTATGTTGGCGTCGCAAGCTACATTGGAACTTCCGATGGGCAAACGTTTCGGATTGACGATTTCCGGACGGAAAACTTATACCGAACTACTTGTGCAACCAGTTATGGATGTTACGGTTAACAATAATGCAAAAAGCAAAGTGGAAAACCTTGACTACGATTTCCACGACGTCAATCTCACTCTGAACGGCAGTCTCTCCGAAAGAGATAAGTTTACTGTTAATACTTTTTTTGGGAATGATTATCTTAATATTACTGATGAAGACTTACTGTTTACAGGGGTAATGAACTGGGAAAACGCCACAGTTTCAGCGCAATGGGAGAGGAAAACAGGTGAGAACAGCTTTATACAGCAAATCTACGGAGAATCTTACAGTAACAGGCTTGCTACAAAACAGGAAATAATGAATATTCGCGGGCAGTCGGAAATAATGGACGTCGGCTACAAAAACAGATACCTTTTCCGGATAGAAGAAATCCCTTTCGAATCAGGGCTGCAATATACTTTCCACCAGATACAACCACAAACGTTCAACGATAGCCCGTCAACGCTAACAGCGCATGATTTAAGCTTGTATGGCGGACTTCGCTTCGCCATTGCCCATGTAATAAATGCCGACTGTGGACTGAGAGCCAATGTTTTCCGCCATGATAAAACTTTTTTCAGCCTTGAACCGCGTCTGCAGTTCAGCTACTCGCAAGGGGAGAATCAGACTTTTCGCCTGTCATACTCCCGACAAAACCAGTACATGACCCGTTTAACTCCTACAAGTATTGGATTTCCAATGGATTTCTGGGTTGCTGCTTCGAGAAATCTGCCGCCTCAATCTGGAAATGAATTTTCCGCAGGCTATTTCCGGACTTTTAAAAACAGCAGTTTTGAATTTTCCGGAGAGATTTATTATCGCAACATGCACAGGCTAAACGAATATGTTCAAATTATGACCGAAATGCAAAACCGTTATTACGGGGAAAATATACATATTGGAAATGGACGCGCATACGGTCTGGAACTGATTGTAAAAAAGAATTTCGGACGCTTAACCGGCTGGATTAGCTATACTTTGGGACGTTCGGAGCGAATTTTTGAAGATATGAATCAGGGTAAAGTTTTTCCGGCTCGCTTTGATCGGCGACACGATCTGTCACTCGTCGCTTCATATACTTTCAGTGATGAATGGGATGCTTCGCTCGTTTATGTTTATGCCACAGGGAATGCCTATACTCTACCATCTTCCTGGTATTTTATCGGAAAAATACCTGTCAAGGAATATGGTAGTTACAATGGTGCGCGAATGCCAGATTACAACCGGACGGATTTATCAATTAATTACTGGTATAAAAAAGATAACGGGATTATTTTTTCGATTTATAACATGTTCATGGTAAGCAATCCTGTATATGTATTTATGAATGTTAAACAAGATGAAGAAAATGGGAAAATTAAAGTTGACGTCAAGCAAAAACGCCTGTATACGATTATTCCTTCTGTCAGCTGGCGGTTTCGTTTTTAGCTGGCTGACTGCCTGTGATGACGACAGGGCGGTGGCATTTGTCGAATACAGCCAAAAAATAGTTGTTGAAGGCTGGATTGAGAACGGTCAGCCGGCGCAGGTTTTGTTGTCGAGGAGCGCTTCGTTTAGTCATGAAATGGACACAGCTTCTCTGCTGCAACAGGTTATCAAATCAGCTAAAGTATCGGTCTGCGACGGGGAGCGAACAGAATTTCTGATTCTTGGCGCAGATTATAATTACCTGCCGCCATACGTATATTACGGCGAAGAACTGAAAGGAGAGCCGGGCAAATCATACTTTTTACAGATTGAATATGACGGTAAAATCCTGTCGGCGGAAACGCATATTCCTCAGCCCGCAACGCTTGACAGTTGCTGGTTTGAAAAAACGCAACCTTCAGATACGCTCGGTTCTATCTATGTCCGTTTTCAGAATGTTCCGGACAGCTATTATCAGATTGCTACAAGAGTTGTTCCCGAAGAAACAGTTTTCACACCATGTCTTTTCGCCAATTTTCCGTCTGCACGTTTCGGCAAAGATGAAACGGTTACGATGAAACTGAATAAGTGTCCGGTATTATTTCCCGAACAGGATTTTGAAACGGCGTTCAAAACCGACAAGCAGGTACAAATAAAATTCCGTACCCAAACCAAAGAATCCTGCGATTTCTGGACAACCTGGCAAAACGAAATTCTGAATGCTCAAAATCCTGTTTTTCCAGCCAATAGCAACCTTAAATCAAACATTCGAGGCGGTATTGGCGTTTGGTGCGGGTACGGAACTTACAAGGTTACTATTCAAACCCGTTGATAAATTCTTTCCATTTATTCAAAATAAAATCAAATCCTTCGGAAAAGAAAACCTCAGCTTCCACTTCAGTTGAATCGTTAAATTTAAGCATGGCTATGGCATCCCAATAATAGTATCCCCAGCCATAAGAAACCTCTTTTGCTTTCTGTTTTAATGTAGCAATTTTGGTTTGATCTTCCAACGACACCAAGAACAGATTGTAATAATCGTTGAAAGCTTTTACTTCCGCTTTGGTAAAGTTTTCGTCAGCAAGTTCGTAACCGCCTTGCTCATAGTCAACATCCCATTTTTCGTCAGCCTCATTTAATGCTTTAAAATATTTCTCAAAATCTACGGTTCCGGCAAAAGCCAGTTTGTTTTCCAAGATTTTAATAACCATATTTCCATTTCCGATAGACGATTCATCCGACATGGCGTCGTCTACGTTGCCCGACAAATTTCCTGTGGCTTCAATCAGAATTTTGCTTCCCTTTTTCAGTGAAAAATTGGCTACGTTAGGATTCCCTTTCGTCATGTTTGCCGTCAATGTATAATTGTCCAAAACAAACGAAACTTCCGACAGGGAAGGAATCTTATTCGTTCCGGAAACATTAGTTTTCCCCTGAACAGAGCCTACGAGCGTCGCGTCAAGATACAGTGAAGCAGACACTTCCTTTGGAATATCAACATAACCGTAGTCATAATCTTCGGGATATTCCGAAAGATAGTCTTCATCGTCCAAAGCAAACGTAACGCCTGAGTCTTTTCCCGAAACAACTATTTTTCCTTCCTGATTATCAACGGGAAAATTGAAAGCCAGTTCTTTAGTGGAAGCCAAATAATCCCAATCTTTTTTCGATTTGTTCCATGTGTATATTCCATACATGTCGCTTATTTTCAGAATATCAGAAGCAGAACGCAGAGAAACTTTACTTATTTTCGGAGAATTTATTTCCAGAAGCCGACTGAATTCCGACAGTAAATCAATGCCCTTGTTCGTCTTTAAATCCTGAATTTCAGACAAAAAGGAATCGGCGTCGTCCTGCAACTTTTCTTTTTGCTGACTTATCGTAAGTTCCGAATACTTATATCCGTCATAGCTTGGAATATCGCCCGTTCCGGATATTACGTCTTCTTCCTTGCTGCTGCCGCAGGAACTAAATCCCGCTAACACTACCGCTAACAATGTGGCAAACATAAAAAAATATGTTTTTTTCATCATAAAAAAACGATTAACCTTATACTATCGCGAGGTTTCTAAAAATATTATACTGAATCTATTATAAAATTTATTCCCGAAAAACCGTTTGTTGTGTACAAAAAATCCAAGATACTTCATAATATCTCACTTTACCATTTTTTGCATAATTAAGCTGCAAACGTAATATATTTTTTCATGAAATGCAAAAAAAACGACAAATAAAATAAATTGACGCATAAAAAGTTCTGCAAAAGTTGATCCGCTATCAGTCTATAATTACTATATCGTAACATTTTTTAAAACGGCATATTCGGATTTCAAAAAAATCCGTACTTTTCTTCTATAGATTTAACCTTTTCTTCTGTTTAATCTTATAGAAGAATGGCATAAATTTTTAGAAAACAAGTGAGAAATCAAAAACAAAGTTGTAATTTTACAATCAAAAACAAAAAATATGAGCATTTTAAAAACAGCGCTGAAGTTAACGTTTGCAACAGTAATATTGATGTGCGTCCTGTATTCCTGCGGAATGCAGCGAAGACCTATTTCGGTAAATGCGCCTCAAAATAACAGGACTTACAGAATTGAGTATCTGTTTGAACATGACGGATGCAAGGTTTACCGTTTTATGGACGATGGACATTATGTTTATTTCACCAACTGTCGGGGAACGGCAGACAGTATTGAAAGCGACAGTATTCGCATTGTTAACCAGACGGTGGTTAGATAAACATAAAATCAGGATAATCGTTATGTTCAAAGAAATGCGTCGAAAAGATCGTGAATTGTGTATCGTATTAAAACAGACCATATAAGTGCAAAATTTATTGACAGACCGAAAAAAAATCGCATAAAATATGATACGGGAAAAAGATTATTTTATAAGAATGTTGATGTTGTTTTTGGAAAAACTTGCCTAATTTCTGTCGAAAAAGAGGATTTCAGAACTTTCCAATGACGATTTGCGCATTTATGCTTTCGCGCGCGCCAGCACTTTCATCGTATTTCCTGATTGCTTCGCGCTAATTCATAATGACTTTGTTGCAACGGTTTTGTAAAATAAGGGATATTGGTGTATTTTTGTATTTGCAAATTCAAAAATTTGGCTCAGGTGTCCTATTGACGAAGTCAGGAAAGAATCTGCCTCTGAATATATCAGCGTTATAACTTCATTGACTTTTGTGTCGATATAACCCCATTTGCCGTTTAGAAGAACCGAACACAAACCTTCATCGAACAACAAATTGGATACAGTATGAAAATGATTTTCCCAATTGCCTTCGTCTAAAAGGAAAATACTGAAACCGTCATATTTCGGCGGAATAAGAATTTCGCCTGTTTCTTTATACCTAACGCCGTATTTTGGTTCACCCGTAAAACCCTGTGTTTTGCGAGAAGGCGCGTAGCGCCAGTATCTTTGTAGCCGTGTGCGTAAGCGCACGGTAAAATTGTATTTGTTTTGCTGTTAAAAAACGATTCCCCTTTGTCATTCATTTCTACCATCACTGCCTTTAATTCAGGATATGCCGAAAATAATTTATTGTCATTAATGCAGGTCCCAAGAGGAAGTGCATTAATGCCGCCTGTCCCTGTTTTTCTTATATTGTCGTTTAATTCAATGTCCTCTGTTTCATACCGCCATTTACCGTCCGCCCCGCGTTCCCAGCCGGTAGCAAATTTTATCTTTTTTGCTGAAGTTTTTTTGTCGGAAATTTGCAAAATTGAAAATAAATCCCTATCTTT
>JAIROW010000027.1 GCA_031257315.1 Prevotellaceae bacterium | reverse complement strand
TCTATGCTAAGATTTTTGTCAAGTCTTATATGCAGCGTCAATTCCTGATGCGTGACATAATTATGTATATGAAAATGATGCAGCTGCAAATCGTCTGGATAAATATCCCTCGCTTTTGTTAAGATTCTGGATATTAATTTGGGGTCGGGTTTTTCGCCCAGCAGTTTTGCAATTGCCTCTTTTACAATTTTATACGCTGCATAAAACAGCATCAGGGAAATAATAATTCCGAGAGCGCTGTCTATCCACCAAAAATATTCGGCAAAAAAAATGCCGACCAGTACCACAAGCGACGACAGCGCATCGGTGCGATGATGCCATCCGTCAGCTTTTACGCTGATATTCTTTGTTTTACGAGCAATGAAGAAAGCATATTGAGCCAGAGCTTCCTTAACGGCGATCGACACAATCGTAATTATCAGCGCAACTGTCCCGAAATGAACGGTTTCCCTGCGGTTGAAATGCGCGATTGCCTCCTTAAAAAAATCCCATGCAATAATTGCCAGAATAACAGCAATAAAAATAGCGGCGATTTGTTCCCAGCGTCCGTGTCCGAAAGGATGCTCTTTGTCGGGTTTTCGGGACGAAAGTTTTACGGCAATTATTACAACAATCGAACTTATTGAATCGGACAGAGTATGCCATGCGTCGGCAGTCAGCGCAATTGAACCTGTTACAATGCCAGCCCAAAATTTCAGTACAAACAAAACAGTATTTGTGAGTATAGAAACTGCTCCTTCCGTATATCCTGCTTTTGTTTTATCCATAAAAAAATACTGTTATAAACGTATAAAAAACTGTTAAAACTTAAAAAGTACAAAGGTACGGTTTTTTATAACAACGGACAAAAAAAATTCGGGACGGGCTGTTAAATACATATTTTATCTGTCTGTTTTTTTCTTTTCTAAAAATATTTCAATAACAATTTCGGCGGCGCGTTCTGACGGAAGTATTCCGGCTGAGGGATATAGTTTCTGCAAGCCTTCTTCCGACTGTTTTATTTGACTGTCGGCTACGGTTTTATCTCTGAAATATAGTATTTTAGAAGCAATCAGGTCGGGACGGCATCTTTTAAGCATAAATTCGGGAATAATTTCACTGCTGCACAAAATATTTATAAGATTTGCATATTTTACCTTAATCAGTATGTCTGCCAAAAAATTGGTTATCGAACTGAAACGGTATGCGACAATGTGCGGAGTTTTGCACCTGACAAGTTCCAGCGAAACTGTTCCGGAAGCCGCAATCGCCGCTTTGCTCAGTTTGAATGTCGCGTATCTTTCACTGCGTCCGGTAACTGTACAGCAGGGGATTTTTTCGCTTTTGAATATTTTTTCAACCGTTTTGGCGACTGTTTCAACCGTTGGAACTACAAAAAACGGGTTTTCTGTTTTTTCGGCAATTATTTGCGCCGCTTTTTTAAAAACGGGTACAAGCCTTTTCACTTCGCTGTTTCGGCTGCCGGGTAAAACTGTATATATTTCAGCCGTTTCGGGGATACCGTGCCGTTTTCGGAAACCGTCGGTATCGATACTGTCCATATCGGTTTCGACAACGGGGTGTCCTACAAAACATGATTTCAGTCCGTATTTTTCAAAATACTGCGGTTCGTTTGGCAAAAGCGTCATCAGACAGTCGGTCAATCGGGCGACTTTTTTTGCTCTGCCCTTTTTCCATGCCCAAACCTGCGGAGCGACATAGTGAATTTTAGGTATTCTGACGTTTTTTTTCCTGAGCCTCGACAGCAGTTCGCTTACAAATCCCCAGCTGTCAACGGTTATAATAACGTCGGGACTAACCCTTTCGATGTCGGCGACAGTCTGTTTCAGACGTTTCAGTATCAGCGGCAGTCTGGGCAGGACTTCAAAAAAGCCCATGACTGAAAGTTCCGACATGTCGAACAGGCTGTTAAACCCGCAGCTTTTCATTGTTTCGCCTCCGACGCCAAAAAATTCCGCATCTGGCGCTTTTTTTATCAGCGCTTTTATAAGGCTCGAAGCAAGTATGTCGCCCGAAGGTTCGCCCGTAACAAAATAAATTTTCATTCTGTTTTATTTACTAATTTGAGATTATATGAATTTATTTTCGTAATTTTTTCCAATCAACTCGTCTTTGCATGATTAAATTGAAAATTGTTATCCTGTTCTGATATGACAAGGGGGCATGCCCCCTTGCTGTTTTTTTCGACGTTCAACAATTTATTGTTATAAAAATTCCGGTTTTCAGCCATATTGATACTTTCTGTTACCATATTTATACCTGTATTTTCAGTCTGCCGACTGCGTTAAAGTAATTATCGGAAAATAGTTACGTTCCGAGATTTCTAATACCAGAGAACGGTATTCTCCCGTGTTGTTTGGCTGTACGGAAAAGACCAGTTTCCTCGCATTTTCTTTCTCTATCACAAACCATGAACTTTCCATTTTTAAAATATGGAATAAATATAATGTGTCTTCATACGAACATTTAACTGTTCCTGATTCGGGAAATTCGACATAGCGATTTATATTCCAATGCCAGCCTTCGGAAGTAATTACCGCACTTCCTCCTTTTGAGTCAAATTTCAGATCGGTTGTCGAAAATTTTATAGTATCATACTGTTTACCATAAAGTTCAACAACCTTTTTGCACGAGTTCAGCATTATAACCATGCAAAAAAATAGCAATATCTGTTTTGTTTTCATATTATTTGATTTTATTTTGATATAAACGGAAATATTTTAATATTAAATTGAAAATTCCGGTTTTCAGCCATATTGATATTTTCTGTTACCATATTTATACCTGTATTTTCAGTCTGCTGACTGCGTTAAAGTAATTGTCGTAAAATAATCAAAATCCGATATTCTAAGTCCCAATAAACGGGTTTCTCCAGTATTATTCGGTTGTACAGTAAAAACAAGTTTTTGCACATTCTCTTTATTTATCTCAAACCATGAACTTTCCAGTTTCAGAATTGAATATGACAATGAATCATCATACGAACATTTTACTGTTCCTGTTAATGGTAATTCGGCAAAACCGTGTATTATCCATTGTCTGCCTTCGGAAGTAATTACTGCATTTCCGCCTTTGTAATCAAATTTCAGTTCGGTTGCTGAAAATTTTATAGTATCCCCCTGTTTACCATCAATTTTTTCACAGGACACCAATCCTGTTGCGATAATTGCTATTACAAATATTTTTTTCATGACTTATGGAAATTTATAATATATTTCAGGAAATATTTCATTACGATATTGAAAATTATACTCCTGTCCCGATTTTGTGTTTGAATCTGCACTTTGTGTAATTATAATAGGTATCAAATGTATTCCAGATGATATGTCAAATACGAATTTACGTGTTTTTCCAGTCAAATTCGGTTCAATGACAATACTCATTTTTCTGGGATTTATTCTATTGACCACAAACCAGTTAGCTTTGATAGAAAC
>JAIROW010000268.1 GCA_031257315.1 Prevotellaceae bacterium | reverse complement strand
CAGGGTTCTGCCTTTACAGGCAGCGTTATCGTCTCACTGTTTCTTCCGCCGGTCAACGACCGGCGGTTATGAAAATTCTGGCTTTCAGCCAGATATATGCTTTCAAATAGCATATTTAATTTTACATTAACTCTATTAATCTTGAAAATTCTGTGAATTGAATTTTTATAGCCTGACGGCAAAATTTGGTCAATTCGAGATATTATCAAAATAATTTATAATTTTGCACCTTGAAACAATACTGTAAAATACGGTTTTATGACGAAAGAATTTATTGGCGAATTACTTGGAACTTTTATACTGGTTCTTTTCGGATGCGGTTCTGTTGCCGTCTCAGTACTGTTCGACGCATACAGTGGCATATTTCAGATTGGCATGATTTGGGGTATCGGCGTAATGCTTGCAATTTACCTGACACGACATTTGTCGTGCGCCCACTTGAACCCAGCCGTATCCGTAGCAATGGTAATCAGCAAACGGATGCCGGCGAATAAACTTCCTGTTTATATAATTGCGCAGCTAACAGGAGCAATTATTGCCGGATTTGCAATATATATGCTGTTTTCGCCGTCAATTGAAGCATACGAATCGGCTCGCGGCATACAGAGAGGCGCTGCCGCTTCGACCGATACGGCGCGTATGTTTGGCGAATACTACCAAAATCAGGGCGGAACAGCCGTTGTATCAATGCCGCTGGCAATTGCGGCAGAAACATTTGGAACGTTTATACTGCTACTGTTAATTTTCGCTCTGACGGAAGGTTGCAACGTCGGACGACCAACAGATTCTGTAACGCCGGTATTTATAGGGCTGACGGTAGCGTCTGTTATTTGCCTTATTGCTCCGCTCACTCAGGCAGGATTGAACCCTGCCCGCGATTTCGGACCCCGCATCGCGGCAATGGTTAACGGTTGGGGCAGCGCCGCTTTCCCCGACAGTTGCGGAGGTTTCTTTTTTGTATATATACTGGGACCGATTGCGGGCGGCAGCATTGCTGCAATTTTCTTTGTCCGCGTTCTTGAACCGCTCATGAAAAATAAGAACTAAAACACCCACACAGCAAACTGTCAGTTATCAATTAAAACAATATACAATGAATAGAACAAAAATTATTGTTGCAGGAGGTTTTTTGGGAGCAGGTAAAACGACGCTGCTTTGGAAAAGCGCCCAAAAATTAATCGAAAAGGGACTGAGCGTAGCCCTTATTACAAACGACCAGGCGGCGGAACTGGTTGACAGCAAATTTCTTTCGCTCAACAAACTTCGGGTCGCCGAAGTCAGCGGCAGCTGTTTCTGCTGCAATTTCAACGGTTTTACCGCTGCGATTAAAAAAATATGTTCCGAAACTGCTACCGACATAATTCTTGCCGAACCTGTCGGCAGTTGCGTCGATTTGTCGGCAACCATCATACAGCCGCTGAAACAGTATCTGAACAGCGAACTGCAAGTTGCCCCGATTTCAGTTCTGGCAGACCCGATACTACTGAAATCCATACTGGCAGGGAAAAATGCAGGATTGCACCCCGACGCGGCATATATCTGTCGAAAACAGTTTGAAGAAAGCGATATTATTCTGATTAACAAATCGGATTTGCTGACCGGCGAACAGCTCGAAGAACTGAAACTGCAAACCATCAGGGCGTTTCCATTTGCAACAGTTTTGACCGCAAGCGCAGAAAAGGAAACCGGAATCGACGAATGGCTCAAACATGCAACCACCGGTAACGAGGCGGGAAAACGTATTGCAGATATTGATTACGACGTGTATGCCAGCGGAGAAGCTGCGCTTGGCTGGCTGAACGGCGTTGTTGAACTGCATGGAAAAGAAAATACGGACTGGGACATATTTTTCCGCAATTTAATGGAAAAATTTGTCGAAACGCTGGACGAAAACAGTTTACCAACCGGTCATGTGAAAATTATTGCAGAAAACGACAAACAGTACGCCATCGGAAATATTACCGGAAATTCAAAAACGCTGTCTCCCAATTCTTCCGAAGACTGTCAACTGCCGGTTAAAGCCTTCAACATACGGGGTTCACTCGGAAAAAGCAACAGCATAAGACTGACCGTCAACGCCCGCGTGGAAACGACGCCCAAAGAACTGGACAAAACTGTACATTATGTTATTGTCTCTCTGTGCGATGAAAAGTATGACGCTAAAATAACTGCGTGGCAATGTTTGCAGCCCGGACGTCCGCTGCCGACTTTCAGATTTACCGGACCCGCAAAAATTTAAACCAGCACAACAGGTAAAAAAAATATTACAGCGAGTACAATCAGGTATTGCTAAACAAGTATGGATATTATATGTTTTTATGAAAATAATCGCTTGATTTTCAAGAATATTTATATTGTATAAACGACTAATATATACATAATTAGCAATACCTGTAAATGAACAGGAATAATAATCATTTTTACTGAAAAATCCTGCAAAATTATACATGACGGAGTTTAACAGCAGCCCCTGATTACAGATATAATATACTTGTGCGAATCAGGAGTAAAAAATATCCTAAAAGTCAGTGATTTTCATAACCGCAGGCGAACGATAGCGTTGCCTGCGGCTTAACAAAGGGTTGCAACCCCTTGTTGAAGTTTTGCCTTACAGACAAAGATTAGAACGATTGTGCTACCGCAAACAGCGCTTCGTTTGTATGCGGTTATGAAAATTTAGCTCATTCTGGCTAAAAAACGTCTTCAACCCCTGATTCGCATATTTTACAAATACAAACACGTCCCGTCAGCTCGTTTTTCTATAATTCAGTACAGCCAAAGTGTTTATCGACAGGGCAAAAATGAACATTATCAGGAAATGCCGCCACAGGTCGGCATTTCCGCTGCCTTTCAGTACCAGCATACGCACAACGTCAATAAAATAGGTAACAGGCGTACATTTTGATATGTACCTTGCCCAACGCGGCATACTGTCGATTGGGGTGAACAGACCGCTCATCATCATAAAAATCATCACCAGCAGAAATGCCAGCGACATGACTTGCTGCTGCGTTTCGGCAAACGTGGAGAGTAGCAGCCCAAGTCCCATCGCCGCAAGCAAATATATAGACAGATAGGCAAACAGTACGCCTACGTTGCCGGCAGGTACTATGCCATAAACCAGCTGCGCTACGCCAAAAAATCCGATGGCAAAAACGATTGTCCCGATAATCCAAAACGGTATGAGTTTGCTCAAAATAAACATGTATTTTTTTATCGGCGTAACGTTGATTTGCTCTATCGTGCCGGTCTCTTTTTCTTTCACAATGTTCAGGGCGCAGAGAAACATGCCTATAATCGTTACCAGAGCAACCAATATGCCCGGCACCATAAACATATCGTTGTCCAAGTGCGGATTAAAGCGGTTAGACACGGCTATGTCTATCTCCGGCGCGGCGACGTTTGTTGGCGTAATCCATTCGGCGCGAATGTCGGAATTGAAGTCGGTAATAATACGGGCAAGATATGCGCCGCCCAAACCCGCTTTTACGCCGTTGATGGCATTGACGGCTATAAAAAGTTTCTGTCCGTTTTCGCGCTCAAGGTTTGCCTGAAAATCGCGCGGGATTTCCAGTATCAAATCGGCTTTATCTTTTTCTACCAACCGAGCCGCTTCGCTGTATGAATCGCCGCAGGCTGCCAAGCGAAAGTAGCCGGAAGAAGTGATTTTGTAAATCATTTTTTGCGATGTCGTTGTCCGGTCGTGGTCAACGATGGCGATATTAATGTTTTTTATCTCAAAATTTGCTGCCAACGGCAAAATCAGCAGCTGCATTACCGGCGCAAATAGTATTAGCGCTACGATAGACCTGTTGCGAAATATCTGCTTAAATTCTTTTTTCAATAAAAATCTTAATGTTCTCATGATATTATGATTTTAATTTTTGTTTTCAATTTCTTTTACAATCTATTTATAACAAATAATCCATTAGCATTTATGTTATCAATCAAGACTTGTATTTCAAGCGGTTGGCTACGATTTCGGTTCGGTTTCATTATAACGCGCAGTTTTTTTATCAATTCAGAAGTTGTAATAACTCCATTATTCAAACTCATTAAATATAATGACGGTAAAATAAGTTCCGTTTCTGTAATTCTTTGTGGCATATCAATAATTTTTTATAAGTAAATGTTCTACACTTTTATCGTTGCGATTCATAAAACTAACTAAATATGTTTTATCAAATGAACTGATATTCAATCCTTTTTTATCATACAATCCAAAAATAAAATCGGTATTTTTTATTATCATTAACCATTTTGCCTGACATTTATCAATTAAATAGTTTGCCAATCGGATTTGGTCTTTTTTGGTAAATTCATTTTTTGCATAAGTGCTAAACTCGCTATCATAAGGCGGGTCAAGAAAAACAAAATCATTATTTGCAGGTTGATAGTCATACAAAAACTCTTCAAAATCTTTGTTTTCAATGATTGTTTTATCAAGTAAAGATTTTAATTCCTCTGTACGCAAATAATCTACTTTTTTCAAAAAGTTTTTGCGATTATAGGCAATTCCTCCATAAGGCACATTAAAATCGCCGTTAGCATTATAACGGAACATTCCACTATACGCAAAATTGCGAATAAATAAGAAAATTGCAGACTTAAACGCTGAATCGATTTTATATTTTTCAGTGTTATTGTAAATATGACGAAAGTGCATGTAAAACGCGCTTTTTAATGCCGTTTCAATGTTATCTAAAATATCATTATCAGGTAATTTTCCTTTTGAAATTTCTAACTCTTTCATTCGTTTTATTTTCCGAATAAGATTGTTTTTTATTTCCTTGATAAAATTTTCAATATTGAAATTAAAAATTGCGGAAAACATTCCGTTAAATTGCTCTGTATGAGAGAGGATAAATTCAAAAAGACTGTTTTTAAGTTTATTTTCATCTATTATATCTTGCGAGTGATTTTTATAAATTTCAATAAAAAAATCACTGTTCTTTAATACAACATTTGTCAAAAGTTCCCAATTATGAATAATTTCGTCTGTCGTCTTAAAAAATATGTCCCTGTTGGCATTTGTTATACACCGGTAAAGATTTATCAACTCGTCTGATTTATCGTTGATAAAATATTTTTTTGCCTGCAAAGCTGTATAAACTGCACCGCCGCCAACAAATGGTTCGTAATAATTTTCAAATTTTTCAGGTAAATTTGGAACAATGTACTTCAATTCCTGTTCTTTTCCTCCTGCCCATTTCAAAAGAGGACATAGTTTTTTCGCTTCAAAATAATTACTAAACCCAAAATCTGAAAGATTATATTTTGTTACCGGCTCTTGTAGTATAGTTTCCATATTTATATTATTTTTATTTAGAATAAGTTCGTACTATACTTTTCAGAAACATCTTTTATTTTTGCTTTTATATCCATTTCTTTTTATTTTAGAACAACAAAGGTACGACTTTTTCCCGAAACAAAATTTTTGTCGGCGTTTAGCGTTTTCATAACCGTCTGATTTTGAATTTCTTCATTTTTTCAATTTCGTTTCTGATGTCCTCAATTACTTCCTCGTTGGCAATTTCTCCGTATAAACTGAAAATCACAAACACTTTACCGCCAAATTGCGCTTCAAAATCGGCAAAACTTGCTTTCATTCGTTCCGAAACGGAATAATTGCCGAAATTGGATTTCATAAAATAACTTCAAAATTTTCAATGATTTTCTTGTTATACGCCTTCCAGCCTCCGCGAAAATCACGGCTTGACATTGATACAAATTTATCCATACGGTCAGAATTTAACTGATTAATCAGTTTGTCAATATCCGTATCATTGAATTTAATGCAATAACCTGAATAAAAAGTAGTTTCGGGGTTTTGATATAAAACAAAATTAGGCTTGTAATTCATTGGCGAGAATATTATTTTCTCTCCAAAACTTGTATCCAATCCCTGACTGCGCCCAAAAGCGTACCATGCCACAGGATTGGGTTTGCCGTTGTCGCGCTTGTCCAATTCAGATTTTACGGAAAGTAAATAATTGTATGTCAATGGATAAAAAGTTTTCAATTCATCTTCGGGAATAATTTGATGTTTTCCGTTGATATTTTTGTAAGGAAATAAAACGTATTCCTTAATCGTTTCTTTGGAATGTTTTAATTTTGAGCCTTTTACAATGGGTTTTAAAATATTTTTTTCCAGTTTTACACGACCTCTAAATTTGGTATTTGCATAAATATAAGCATTATCGATATTTTCTATTGGAAATATGTAGGCGCTGTCGCAAAGCGTGGTAATTCCGACGTGAATATCACATATTTCTTTAAGTTTTTTACCTTTAACTATTTCATTTTCAGAAGTTGAAAGTTGCCAAAACGGTTCTTTAAGTTCGGAAAAATCAATCTGCTTTTCCTCAAAACTTTCTTCAGTCAATGCTTTTTGAAAAAGAAAATTATCATTTTGTTTTGTATTGAAAATTGTTATTGCCGAATAGGTTGTAGCATCATCAAATAACTGTATATCACCATAATTAGTGATTTGCAAAATGTTTTTATTTTGAGCAAAATATAATCTTAAAGGTCTTGCAGTTTCTGTAAATAAAAAAGTATTCGGAGTAATTAATCCACAAATGCCATTTTTTGCTAACAAATTCAAACACAGTTCATAAAAAGCAATGTAAATATCGGTTGAACCACTCTTGCAAAAATCGTAATTTGTCTGAATATATTCCCGTTGTTCTAAATCCAAATGCTGAATACGGATATATGGCGGATTTCCAACAATAAAATCAAATTCTGGCAAGGTGTTTTCGGAAAATAAATTCTGTTTTTCGTATTTTTTAATGGAATTTTCAATGGATATATTCCATTTAACGCCAATGTTTTTGTCTTTTATTAAATCATTCAGATTGGCGATGCATTGTTCAATTGCAACTTCGTCAATATCCCAGCCAAAAACACATTCCAAGTTGTTTTTTAAATCATTTTCAGGTGAAAATGCGATAATTCTTTTTACAATTTCCGTCAGAAAACGTCCGTCGCCGCAAGCGGGGTCAATTATTTTTTTGTTCAGAATTTTTGCGGAATTGTAGCCTATATTGTCAAGAATTTTGCGTACAATGAAATCCGGCGTATAAACCTGCCCAAATAATTTTTCCTGCTTATATGTTTTTACTAAACTTGCCATTATCCTTGTAAAATATAGTAATCTTTATAATTGTAAATATTATCGAAAAACGCTTTGATAGACAACGTTTTACTCAACAAATTAACCGTTTCTTTTGAAAATGATTTTTCTAAATCGGTAAGCGAAATTTCACCCGTTTTTTCGTCAATATTTATCAGCAAAATTCCGATATAATTCGGTCTGTGCGCCTGTGGAACATCAAAATTTAGTTTCAGATATTTTGAAATATCTTTGTCATTTATGATTTCGATTTTTGATGGAATTTCTGTTTCATTTTTCTGATAATAAGGCGTTTCGTGTCGTAAAATAATGAGTTGTGCATAAGGCAAACCTCCCACTGCCTGAATATTCGCCGTTTCTCCCATCATATTTTCAAAATAGTTGTTGGCGTTCTGTTTATAGTTTGAGGTTACAAATTTGATACCCAAGCAAAAAACAGGCTTTTCGCCTTCTAAAACGGTTATGTCAATATCTTTGGGGTAGTATTTGCCTTCTACGGTTGCTTCGCTTGCTGTATCTCCCATATATTTGATTTCAAAGGTATTGCCCCAAATTTTTGCCAAAGTTTCGGCAACAAATTTGTGAATAGGTTT
>JAIROW010000198.1 GCA_031257315.1 Prevotellaceae bacterium | reverse complement strand
CATAACCGCAGGCGAGCGTAGCGTTGCCTGCGGACAACGAAACGTACAAGTACCCCCTGCCCGAATGGGCAGAACAAAAACGACTGAGGCGTTTTGCCCATTCGGGCAAGTTCCGCGCTGTCGCAATGCCGCAGGCAACGCTACGCTCGCCTGCGGTTATGATAATTTTGTCCTTTCAGGACATTTTAACTCCTGATTCGCATAAATTATGTATTTTAATGAGCTATTTTGTAACATAACTTTTCATATTTCCAAATATTTTTTTGCAGATTTAAGGATATTAAATGAAACAGATAATACAAACGTTTTGGCGACCGCAAATTTGTGCGCACACGCAGGTGCGTCCCTGCGATTTAATTCCAAAAATCAGATTTCGGGCAACCGGTTTTCAGCTTGCAACGCCTTTTTTGAATTTATAAAAGTCGTATTATCAGTTTTTTACAAATTTCATAATGATTGTTCAAACATAATTTGTACATTTGTGCTTGGTTAAATTGTGAATATTTTTTAATATTATAAAATGAAAGTATTAACCCTTTTCGACAAAATTTGGGACAGTCATGCGGTCAAAGCAATAGCAGACGGTCCAGTTCAGTTGTATATCGACAGACATTACTGTCATGAAGTTACAAGCCCTCAGGCATTTGACGGTTTGCGAAACAGAAATCTTAAAGTTTTCAGACCGCAAAATACGTTTTGCACTGCCGACCACAATACTCCGACAATCGATCAGGACAAACAGGTGAAGGACGAAGTATCGAGATTTCAGCTCGAAACGCTGAAAAGAAATACCGAAGAATTTGGTTTGACATATTTCGGACTTGGACACGAAAAAAACGGCATAGTACACGTCGTTGGTCCCGAAAACGGTCTCACCCTGCCGGGAATGACAATTGTCTGCGGCGACAGTCATACTTCGACTCATGGCGCTTTCGGCTGCGTCGCTTTCGGAATCGGCACAAGCGAAGTTGAAATGACGCTTGCAACACAGTGTATCCTGCAACCCAAACCGTTGAAAATGCGCATCACTGTAAACGGAAAAGCGGGAAACGCAGTTACGGCAAAAGACATTATACTGTATATAATCAGTCAGTTAGGCACCGGAGGCGCTACCGGTTATTTTATTGAATATGCAGGGGACGCCATTCGCAGCATGAGCATGGAAGAACGTATGACCGTGTGCAATATGAGTATCGAAGCCGGCGCAAGAGGCGGAATGATAGCTCCCGACGAAAAAACTTTTGAGTATCTGAAAGGACGCGACTACGCTCCGAAAGGCGACGCATGGAACAAAGCCGTCGAATACTGGAAAACGCTGAAAACTGACGATGGCGCACAGTTTGACAAAGAAATTACAATTGACGCAGGAATAATAAAACCAATGATTACATTTGGAACAAACCCCGGTACGGGTATTTTTATCGACGGTAATATTCCGCAAATCGAGCAAATCGAAGAAACATCAAAACAGTCTTTCAAAAAAATGCTTGAATATATGGGATTTGAGCAGGGAGAAAAACTTCTCGGCAAACCTGTTGACTACGTGTTTCTTGGCAGCTGTACAAACGGACGCATTGAAGACATTAGAATGTTTGCCGGTTTTGTAAAAGGCAAAAAGAAAGCCGACAATGTTACCGCATGGATTGTCCCAGGCTCGAAACTGGTCGAAAAAGCGGCGATAGACGAAGGTCTGGTCGAAATTTTAAACGAAGCTGGCTTTGAAATGCGTCAGCCCGGCTGTTCGGCTTGTCTGGCAATGAACGACGACAAAGTTCCAGCAGGAAAATACGCCGTCAGCACTTCTAACAGAAATTTTGAAGGACGTCAGGGTCCGGGTTCGAGAACTCTGCTTGCAGGTCCGTTAGTTGCCGCCGCCGCCGCAATTACGGGAAAAATTGCCAGCCCCGAAAATTTATACGGTAAATAAATATTTATTTATTGCGCCGATTGAACTTTTTACCGGTTCAGGCATCAAATTTTTATTGAAATTATTGGTTCGATTTAAATTATTTTAAATGAGATATACATTGATAAATTATTTTCGCATGAAGACGTCTTTTATACGTTTAACTGCAAAAACAAAACTGCTGCTTTTGCTGACTGCCAGTCTTTTGATTTCGTGCAGCAGCGAAACATATTTTAAAATAGGAACAGGCTGGGTCGATACGAATCTAAAAACCGTATATATTGATACGTTTTCTGTAAAAATGAGTACAGTCAAAGTCGATTCGTTAACCACCTATAATAAAAGCGTCATTCTTGCAGGAAAGTACAGCGATTTCAATACCTTTACAAGCAACGTCAATACACCTACAAACGATATGCTTACGGGTACTACAACCGCCATGTCGTTTATCGAAATAGCGAGACCGTCGTTTCCCGAAATAACCGACAACACTCTGACTTTCGATTCGATTGTCCTTGAAATGCGTTTCAATAATTTTTACATCGGCGACACTTTGCAGGATATGCATCTTTTTGTGTATCAGCTTGCCGAACGTATTAATACAAAAGAAGAAACTTCTGTCATATTTTTCAACACAACATCGTTCCGCACCGAAGACACGCCTCTGGCTGAGGTGTATTTTCCAATACGTCCTTCCAATACACAGTCGGGAATTTATAAATCGGAAATCGAAATTCCGCCAGTCAGAATACGGTTGCCGGACGATTGGGGGCAGGATTTGTTCGATAAAATAAAAGTCGGAGCGCCGGAAGTTGAAACGTCTGAAAAATTTCTCGATTATTTTAAAGGACTAACATTCAAGGCTGGAGACGATGTGAAATCAATTGTGGGATTTAAAGCCGACTCGACCTTCAAAATCAGACTGCACTATCACAAGCCCGACGACTTTGACATTCAACAGGAATTTCTATTCAGCGTCAACACCCAGAAACAGTTTAACCATATTTCTTCCGACAGAACGGGAACAAAACTTAATTTTCCGGTCGGCGAGAAAGAAATAGACGCAACGCAAACCGATAATCAGGCATACCTGATGGCAGGCGACGGACTGTATGTCAAAATTGAATTTCCGTACTTGACAAACATGCTGCAAACCTGCGATTACGGAACAGTGGAACGCGCAATTCTTGAAATAAAACCGGTTACGGGAACATACGGCAAATATACGAAACTGCCCTCAACGCTTGGACTTTATGCCGTTTCAATGTCGGGCGAAGCTGAAAGTCAGATGACCGATTCGCAGAATCAGACTCAAACCGGCAGTCTGGTAGAAGGCGAACAGTTTTCGGCTAATACGGCTTACACGTTTGATGTATCCAATTTTATTCAGAACCAGATACTTACATCTCAAAATGAACAGATGTATCTTGTTCTGCGACTTTCCGACAACGACATGCAGCAAACCGTCAACAGACTGGTAATAGGCAACAGCGATCATTCGATAAACATTGGAAATCAGGTATATCAAAACAAAGCGACCCTGAAACTTTACTATAATATGTATAACGACAAATAATGAACACTGAAATAAAAATAATGAAAAAAATATTTATCGCTGCATTTACACTGACAGTTATGTTTTGTGTTCATTCGCATGCACAGCACGGCACAAGCTCGCCCTATTCGCTAACAGGGCTGGGAGAACTGGATAACAAAACCTACGGACTGTCGTCGGGAATGGCAGGCACAGGCGTCGGTTCTTACATTCCGGGAATACTGAATATTTCAAATCCCGCAGCCATAGCAATTGATTCTCTGTCGTTTCTGTTCGACGTTTCATTATCGGGAAACTTCTCTCAATATTCGACTGTCGCAAGAAACGAATACGCCACAAATGCCAACGTGCGCAAAGTCGCGTTCGGAGCAAGAATATTGCCAAAACTTTCGGTGGCAATGGGTATGCTTCCTTACAGCAACGTCCAGTACCGGATTCAAACGGACGCCTATGTGGAAGGCTCAAATGAAAAATACGACATTTATTACACCGGTACAGGCGGATTGTCGAGAATGTTTTTAACCGGCTCTTATAAAATTTTAAAAAACTGGAATATCGGAGCAAATTTTTCATATATTTTTGGACGCATAAACCGGACGGAAGCAATATCGTCGCACAGCGTAAAGACTTCGTCGGACGTAAACAAACTGCTTGCCGATTTCGGACTGATGTATCACAAAAACATTAATACTTCAACTTTGATTTCGGCAGGATTAACTTACGCATATCAGACCGAAATAAAAATGAAAAATTTCACAAGCTATTCGATGACCGGCAAAACCGAAACCAATACAAGTTCATACACCTCGCTGCCACAGGCGCTTGGCGGCGGATTTTCGCTTCAACACATAAAAGGACATTCGTTCAGAACGCTTTCGATAGATTATAAATTTAATAACTGGGGCAGCATAAAGTCGCCCGACAGTAAAATGAAATACACTGATAGCCATAAAGTCAGTATTGGTGGTTCTATGATTCCAAATTACAGAACTCCGAGAAACTATTTTCAGAAAATACAGTACCAGCTCGGAGCGTATTACGAAAAAACGAACATGATAATCAACGGCAATGCTTTGCACGAAGCCGGAATTACTGCGGGCATGGTTTTTTCGCTGAAAAACAATTATACCCAGCTGTTTTTGTCGGGAGATTTTGGACGCAAAAGCGGCAATAATCTTATAAGTGAAAATTTTGTCAGAATAACATTTGGCGTAACCATGAATCAGCAGTGGTTTATGAAATGGTTTTATGACTGATGATTATATATTAAGCCCGTTAAGTTTTATTTTTTTAAACACAATAACGTCTGTATGAACGAAACAGTTAAAGAAGCCGGAAAAATACTGCATTATAATTGCGACGATACTGGCGTATTTCTCAAATGCGAAAACGCCGATGTGAAAATATCATTTTATTCTTCGGCAGCGGTCAGAGTTGACGTCTCTTTTGCCCGCATTTTTGAAAAATTTTCATACGCCGTAGAAACCGAACCCCAAACGGACATTTACAGAATCGAAGACTGCGGTTCGTTTCTGAAACTTGCCTGCGAAAATTTTGTGTCAATAATTGATAAACAGTCGTTTGCAGTCAGTTTTCAGACGCATGACGGACTTGTAATTAATTGCGACGAACAGGGTTTGTTCAATTCGCAGGTCGAAAACAGAACAACAGCATACAAAACATTGCAGAAAAACGAACGGTTTATTGGACTGGGTGAAAAATGCGGCGGGCTGGATAAAAGAGGACGGGGATTTACAAACACAAATACCGACGATTTTGCATACGGCACAGAGGCTGACCCGCTGTATGCAACGTTTCCATTTTATATCGGACTGCATAACGGGCTGTGTTACGGAATTTTTCTGGACAACACATACCAGAGCGATTTCAATTTCGGCGCAAGCAACAACAGATTTTCATCGTTCGGCGTTAGAGGCGGAAATCTTAATTATTATTTCATTCACTGCAAAAATATTGTCGAAATAATAAAATCATATACAGAGCTTACAGGACGTATGCCGTTGCCTCCTCTCTGGAGTCTGGGCTATCACCAGAACCGGTACAGCTATTACCCCGACTCTACGGTTTTGAGAATTGCCGACACTTTGCGCGAAACAAAAATTCCGTGCGACAGCATTACTCTCGATATTCATTACATGAACGAATACAGGACGTTCACATGGAACAGAGAACGTTTCCCCGACCCCGAAAAACTTATTCGACAACTAAACGGCAAAGGGTTTAAAACCACCGTTATTGTCGATCCCGGAGTAAAAAGCAAAACTCTTGAAACTGAACATATTGGCGATATTTTTATAAAATATCCCGATGGACGTGATTATGAAGGCGAAGTCTGGTCAGGCTGGAGTCGATTTCCCGATTTTACAAATCCCGAAGCCAGAAAGTGGTGGGAAGAAAAAATAAAAACACTTGTTAATCAGGGTATTGCCGGAATATGGAACGACATGAACGAAATATCGACATGGGGACAGAAAATGCCCGAAAATCTGATTTTTCACTGGGAAGGCGAAAAAGCGTCAGAGCTGAAAGCCCGCAATATTTACGGTTTACAGATGGCTCGTTCGAGTTACGAAGCCTTTAAAAATTCAGGCAACCGGCGTCCGTTTATACTTACGCGCTCTGCATTTTCCGGCATTCAGCGATATTCCGCTGTCTGGACAGGCGACAATTCTTCTAATTTCCAGCATTTGTTAATGAATATCAGAATGTTAATGAGTATGGGAATTACGGGCGTAGCTTTTTCGGGAATGGACATAGGCGGTTTTGTTGGCGAATCGTCGCCGGGACTTTTTATTCGCTGGATACAGACTGGGACTTTTATTCCCTACATGCGCAATCATAAGATAATCAATGCAAAATCGGCAGAACCATGGACTTTCGGCGAGGAAGCTCTGGAAATTTCCCGTAATTATATAAGTCTGAGATACAGACTGTTGCCATATATTTATTCACTGTTTGTCGAAAGCGCAAAAACTGGAATACCGATTGTCAGAACGTTAGCCATTTATTATCCTTTCGATGATAATGTTTATAACAAACTGTTTGAAAATCAGTTTTATTTTGGAAACGCTATTATGATAGCCCCGTTCGACGACATTCAAAAGTACGGAGAAATTTATTTTCCCGACAGTATTTATTACAGTTTGTACAATGACGATGTTATAGAATCGCGCGGTTTCCGAACAGTAGCGCTTTCGCTGCATACTTTGCCGGTATATGTCAAAGGCAGCAGCATTATTCCAGCACATGATTTAATAATGCACACGGGGGAAGTACCCGACGAAATATTGTCAATTCACATATACAGAGGTAGTTGCGATAACAGTTTCACTTACTATGAAGACGACGGTAAAAGTTTTGACTATCTGAACGGAGAATTTTACGAACGAAAAATTTCATACAGTCCGTTGCAAAACATTATAGCAATAGACAAGGTCGCAGGCAACCGTCCGTCAAATTTTGTACGTATAAAATTGATATTGCATGGCTTCGACGAACTCCGTTCTGTCAGCATCAAAAATAAAAAACTTGAAATATCCGATGAAACTGTATCATTTCTCGCGCCCGTATCGGCGTTCAACCCTCAGGAAAAAGCAGTAAGCGCCGACGAATGTAAAGTAAAATGCGTCGTTTTTGAAAATATCTGTAACCGCATTGAAATAAGTCTTGACATGTAAATGATTGAGGCTCGTTTAATTCTTAAAACACTGACAGACAGACTGTCAGATACTGGAGTTCCGCAACAGGAAGCGAAAAGTACAGTTCTCCTGATTGTCAAATATTATACAGGTTTTTCGTTTGCAGAAATTCTGTCGGGAAAACAGACTTCAATAGAAGTAAACAGTTTGATTGACAGCGCTTTCAACCGTATTATTGAAGAATATCCCGTACAGTACATTTTAGGAGAAACT
The DNA here is from genome assembly GCA_031257315.1 of Prevotellaceae bacterium. Classification (GTDB taxonomy): domain Bacteria; phylum Bacteroidota; class Bacteroidia; order Bacteroidales; family UBA932; genus JAIRLF01. Next base: position 5,658 of record JAIROW010000198.1, on the reverse strand, counting down.
GAATTTTACGGAAGAAAATTTATCGTTAATAACAGCACGCTTATTCCACGTCCAGAAACGGAAGAACTTGTATCCCTGATTGTCAGCGATTTTGCTCACAAACCGTTATCAATTTTAGATATAGGAACCGGAAGCGGCTGCATTGCTGTAACTCTGGACTGCGAACTTGCAAACGCCAAAGTCCATGCAACTGATATTTCGGAAAAAGCTCTGCAAACAGCCGAGAAAAACAGCATCTTGAATTGCGCCAGCGTTATATTTGCAAAACACGATATTTTAAGCGATAAAAATTGTCCCTTTTTTACAAAATTTGACCTGATTGTTTCTAATCCTCCGTATGTTTGCGAAAGTGAAATGCAATACATGAAAAACAACGTTCTCAAACATGAACCTTTTTCTGCTCTTTTTGTCAGTGATTCCGAACCGCTGATATTTTACAAAGCCTGCCTGCATTTTGCATCTGATTATCTGAAAGATAAGGGATTTATCTACGTCGAAATAAATGAAAATTTTGGACAGGAAACTCTTAAACTTTTTGAAGACAGCGGATACAGAGCAGAACTTATAAAAGACATTTATGGAAAAAACCGATTTGTTAAATCGCAAAAAAAATGAATTATAAAGAGACTGTTCAATATTTATACGATACTTTGCCGGTATTTCACCGGACGGGCAAATCTGCTTACAAAACGGGACTGGACAACAGCCTTGCGCTTGACAATTACTTTGGAAATCCGCACGCCAGCTACCGGACAATTCATGTTGCAGGAACAAACGGAAAAGGCTCCGTTTCGCACATGATTGCCTCTGCATTAATGGCTGCCGGATACAGAACCGGATTATACACTTCTCCGCATCTGTTCGATTTCAGAGAACGTATCAGAATTGACGGTAACGAAATCGACGAACAGTCTGTTATTGATTTTATTGAGAAAAATAAAAGCATTATCGAAACATTAAAACCATCATTTTTTGAAATCACATCTGCAATGGCGCTTAAATTATTCGGCGAAAAAAATGTCGATGTAGCCGTTATCGAAACCGGTCTCGGTGGAAGGCTCGATTCTACAAATATCATTACTCCATGTTTAAGCGTTATTACAAATATCGGTTTCGACCACGTTGAACTGCTCGGCAATACTCTGGAAAAAATAGCTTTAGAAAAGGCGGGAATTATTAAACCCTGTATTTCTGTAACTGTTGGCGAAAGAGATGAAAATATTGATAATGTTTTTATTAATGCAGCTGCCAAAAACAATTCTCCCTTATTTTTTGCAGAAGACTGTTTTGAAATCAGATCTGTCGAAAAACACAGCGGACAGCAGGTTTTCGATATTGAAATAAAAAATTGCAGCATGGAATTATCTGAATGTAAATATCTTAGATTATCGCTGGATTTGGAAGGCGAGTATCAGAAAAAAAATATAATAACGGCTTTGACTGCTGTCGCCATAATGTGCAAAAACGGCTTCAATATTAATATTGAAGCAATTGTGGGAGGTTTTGCAAAAACTGGTTTATCCACAGGTTTAAAAGGACGATGGCAGATATTAAACCACAATCCGACAGTAGTTTGCGATACAGGACACAATGCACATGGCTTGGCGCTTACAATGAGACAGCTCTCGAAAATAAAATGCGATAATCTATTTTTTGTACTTGGAGTTGTGTCTGACAAAGATTTATCGACAATTATTCCTCTACTGCCCCAAAAAGCGTATTATTTTTATACTCAGGCATCTATTCCGCGTGCTATGGACGCGCATGTTCTCGCGCAGGAATGTAGCAATGCCGGATTGTCTGGCGAAGTTGCAACTCCGGTTTGTCTGGCTGTAAATAAGGCATTTGCAAATGCTTTGTCAAACGACGTGGTATTTATTGGCGGAAGTACTTATACAGTAGCGGAAGCCGGAAATACAGATTTTCAGTAAATTTACAAAAATACAGAATTTTCATAATTAACACAAGTATTTGTCAATCAATATTATGTAATTTTAGTTCCATTGAAATCGGCTGAAAACTAATTGTAGAGACGCAATTAATCGCGTCTCTGTTATTGCAGTGACGTCCAAAAAGGGCTAAGTTTTTTTTACAATTAGCTGATATTAAGCAAAAAAGCCCATTTTTGAGAGACAGTGAGTAACAAACTGGTAACAAAAACAAAAAACAAACTATCAGTTTAAAAAGATTTTTAACTTTGCAAATCTAATATTTTTTTGGGGGGAAATAGTTCTGCTATGCTATCAAAGAAAATTTATACACTGTCAATCTGAATTTTCCAGTTCTTTCCGCTGTTTTTCCGTAAGGTATCCAATAGGTTTACGGGGCTTGTCTGCAATACGTTTCTGTTCTGCAAGTTCGGTCAAGGCTTGATAAATTTCATTAAACTGTATATTTGTTGACTGCATAAAATCTTCTAACTTGCGGTTAAGTTCAACGTATCCCAGTGCATACTGCCGGATAAATACAAAAGCCCGCATAATTCTGATATTCATTTCAATAGCAGTATCGCTGTTCAGCAATCCGGAAAGCATCGCTATACCCTGCTCTGTAAAAGCGTAGGGCAAATACCGCCGTCCGCCGCGTTTTGAGGTTTCAATCTGCAACCTCAAACTGTCCCATTCTGCGTCGGTGAGCTGAAACATAAAATCGGACGGGAAACGTTTAATGTTGCGTTTTACCGATAAATTCAGATTTTTAGTTTCTACCTGATACATTTCTGCCAAATCAAAATCAAGCATTATTCGCTGCCCTCTGATTTCGTAAATTTTCTTTTGAATATATACAAGTTCCTGTTCCATATTTTATTGATTGTATCGGTAAGTGCATTTTTTTTAATTGCATGTCGCCCGTTGGCAGATTTTTTGGAAACGCCAAAAAACAATGCCATTTGATAAATTTGTTATAAAATTCGGTGCAAAGTTACGGCTTATTTTTCATACCACAAAATTTTTGACGGTTCTTGTATTACTGTTTTACTGATGTAGTTGAATTACAAATAATGATTAATATACATTATTTCAGTTTTTTTGCGACTGTTTTTTATACAATTTACATAATTCCAGAATTTTCATCATTAACATATTTTTTATTACAGTCTTTTTTATACAATTTACATAATTCCAGAATTTTCATCATTAACATATTTTTTTATTACAGTCTTTTTTATACAATTTACATAATTCCAGAATTTTCATCATTAACATATTTTTATTACAGTCTTTTTTATACAATTTACATAATTCCAGAATTTTTATCATTAACATATTTTTTATTACAATTTTTTTTTTTTTTGAGATGAAATATTTTTCATTTTTGGGCAAGGATAAGCCTTGCCCCTTCATTTTCTATTTTTCATTTTTTTATTGATGTTTGATTTATTAATTTTCACCAATTTCACGGTTTTGCTATCAACGCGCACTACCTGAACCTTTGCTCTCGCCTCAAGCTGTTTAGCTTTTTCAAGAGCCATCAACGCCCTGTAACGCTCCTGCTTCATCGTTTCATAACTCTTGTCAAACTCCAACGCCGGTTTAACCAACGGTTCTGTTTTTGAATCAGAAAAACTCTTTACTTTTTTACTTTTATCATTGTTCTCTTTTGCCATTTTCGCTTGCATTGCCCGTTTCTGCGTTATGTCCTTACAGTATTTCTGAACAGTACGCAGGTTTAATTTTAATCTCTCGGCAATTTTTCTTGTCGACATTTTTTTCATCGACAAATCACGGATACGTTTTACCGTACCCAAATCAATTCTTTTCATCTATAACATATTTATTTACAATATTTTACATTTCATTAAGGGACAAAACACCCCTTACCCTGTTACGGGGAGTTAGGAATTAGGAATTAGGAATTAGGAATTAGGAATTAGGAATTAGGCGTTAGGAATTAGGAATTAGGCGTTAGGAATTAGGAATTAGGCGTTAGGAGTGGTCGCCCCTACTCTTAATTTTTAATTTTTAACTTTTAATTCTTAATTCTTAATTCTTAATTCTTAAACGTTCTGTACTTTTTGCCGTTAACTTCGCGCAGTTCAAAATCGTCGAATTTTGCTTTGCCCGACGAAATCATATCCAGCACCTCGTTGTACGTGTACAGTTTAACCTTCTGATTAACAGCGTTTACGTTGAACAGATTATGCAAATCATCGTTGAGACGCTTGATAACCCAGCTACGGATTGCGCGGTAATCCGATTTATACGTTTTGCCGCTCGCTCCCTTGTAATTGTCAAGTAAGTCAATGCACTGTTTTACAGCATTTTCACTACCCGTTTCAACCTTCAGTGCATCGTATTCTTCGACTGTCAACCATACAAATTCGGCATACTGAATTTTTTGGGCATCAATTTTAGCGCGTTTTTTCACAGTTGTCTCCTCGTGTGGCATCGTCGTGTCATTTGTCGGGAGAACGTCGGAATTTTTGGCGTTAAAATTAATTTCAGAGGGTGATGCGCCGCTTTCTTTTTTGGCGCAACTTTTTTCTTTTTCAAAATCTTGATTTTTAACTTCCGATTTCGGTTGCTGTGTTTCCGGTTCGATTTTGGAAACATTGGAGCTTTCAGTCGAATTTTCAAAATTTTCAAAAAAATTCCCCTCACCCATTTTTTTTGAAAATGTGTTAACATTTTCTTTTATTAATAAATCATTATCATTATACGGCAATTGCCGGTTTTGCCGGTTTGCCGGCTCTAACATTCTGGTTTTAAGGATATTAGTTTTTTCAGCGCCTTTGCGTCCCGCATCAGCCCGTTTTTCTGAAACCGACATATACTTTTCTTCAAACAAATCTAAATCATTACAGATAAACTTTAACGCCATTTTAACCTCAACATCAGTAAGCCCCGCAGCAGAATCACCATCGGCAACATAGCTATAAATCGCCTTTATCAACGCCCCTGCCTGCCTGTCAGACATCTCTTTAAATATACGTTTGTAATTCGTCTTCATGATAAATGTTTCCCGCATAAAAATAATTAATTTTTAATTGATAATTGACAATTCTTAACTCTTAATTCTTAATTCTTAATTCTTAATTCTTGCAACGGTTCGTGTTGCAGCTTCGGTTTCAATTTCCGAAACTGTTTTAAAACGTTTGGCAAGAAGCCAGCCGTTTAATTCGTCTCTGTCGAAGTAGGTGAATTTGCCACAACTGCTTTTATAAAACGGTATTTTTCTTTCTCTTACAAGCCTGTAAAGCCAGTTTTTTGAAAGTCCTGTTAACAGTACTGCATCGTCCATTGTCAAAGCCCGTTTGACTGATATTAATGTCAGTTCTTTGAGTTCTTGAATTTCTTTTTTTAAGTCAAAATCAAACTGTTCTTTTATTTTTTCCATATCTGTCATAACTGTTGTGTTTTATTTTTTTTTACTTTAACTTGTCAAATTCCAATTTAATCGCTACTTTTGCATTTAATAATAAAAAAGGGAACAGAACTGATTTTAGAGTGCAAATTGAAGTAGTTCTGTTCCCGTGCGAGCTTTTTCGGGTTTTTTTATGCCTTATGCTCTTTTTGGGCTCACCAGCAAAACCCTGTGTTTTATCTGAAAAAAAATATTAACTTTGTGATTCAAAATATTGAGTTATGTTACAGGAATTATTAAAGTATGTTCTACCGAAAGAAATAGTAGAATATTTCGAGTTGACAAGTATTTCGA
>JAIROW010000159.1 GCA_031257315.1 Prevotellaceae bacterium | reverse complement strand
GTTTGTACAGGGTACGTTTTCGCTTCGCCCTGTTGCATCGGTTGTCTGCCTTTGTTTGTACAGGAAACCGAAAGCATAATGAGGATAGTTCCTCCGATAAAAATTTTGCTTACTTTCATTCTATTATCCATGTTATATTATATTACGATGTTAGATTTTAGCGCAAAAAAATAATCCTTAAATTGACTTCAAAAATCTTTCTATTGCATTGATAAACAGTTTTTTGGGTGAAATTGTTGATATTTCGGGTGGAAGTTCCATTTGCATAATGCTGAAAATGAGTCCGTTCAGTAGGCACACCCAGTTAAACATAAGCTCTTCCGCAAGTTCAACATCTTGTGCTTGTTCAAAAAACAGCTGTCTGGTCTTTGCAATTATTTTTTCTATTTCATAATTTTTCACCGGCTTGTCGAAACTGAACATTAGCTGGTAAAGTTCCCTATTTTGAAACGCATAATTCCAATGATTTTCGGAAATCAACAATAGCGCTTTTAGTGGATTGGATTCGGATTGAATTGCCAAATCATAACCTTTATACAACATTCTAAATCCCATAAGTTTAAGTTCGTCAAACAAGTCTTCCTTGTTCTTGAAATGCTCGTAAACTATTGGCGGCGTGTATTCGATAGCATCGGCAATGCGGCGAATTGTTACCGCGTTCCAACCTTCTGCAACCGCAATCTGCAAAGCCGTATCCATAATGCTTTTGCGGATTGCTTCTTTCTCTTTTTGTCTTCTTTCGATATGCCCCATATTAAATAGTTATATTTTCTAACAACGTTAGATTTGATTACAAAGGTATGAAAAAGTTTAATCTATTCACAAAATTTTCTTTGATATTTTTTTTCTTTGAGTGAATGATTTTTTGTAAGATATTGAATATCAGTGTAAAAAAAAAAAAAAAAAAAAAAAAAACGGTATCTTTGACCGTCCTTTTTGTTAATATCTGTTATTTCTCCTTTTTTTGTTTCACAATGTTGCATACATGCACTTTCTGTTTTGATTTGAGGTACAAAACAGCTTTACAGCCATTCGGGTACAAAGGTACAATAAAAAACCGAATATCAAAACTTAATATCAATAAATTTGCACACAATAAGAAACCGTTATAATACAGCATATTATAACGGTTAATATGGCTTTTGTATTTGGTTGTTTACGGGTGGTTACTTTCCGATACAAAACTTTTTAAATATATTTCCCAAAATTTCATCTGTGGAAATTTCGCCGGTAATTTCGCCAAGATAATGCATACATTCGCGGACGTCCTGCGCCAGCAGGTCGCCAGAAAGGTTGCCGCTCAAACCCGCAATTACGCGGCTGATTGCCGTTTCAGCGTTTTTCAATGCCTCATAATGCCTTATATTTGTTACAACTATATCATTTTCAGATATTTGTTTAATACCGGACAATTTTAGAAGAGCCTCCTGCAACATTTCCGTATTCAGCCTGTATTTTGCCGAAATCTTGATTTTTTCGCATTTGAAAGGCAAAAAAAGTTGTTCCAAGATTTTCAGTTCTCCGTCCGAAAGTTTATCTATTTTATTAAAAATCAATATCATTTTTCGGTCTTTTGCGCATTTAAAAATTTTTTCCGACAACCATTCGATGCGTTCCGAAACGTTTACTCCATCAACTATCCAAAGCACAATTGACGCTTTTTCAATTTGCTGAAAAGTGCGTTCAATGCCAAGATTTTCTACCGTATCAGACGTTTTTCTGATACCTGCGGTATCAATAAAACGGAATGTAATTCCCTGAATATTAACGCAATCTTCTATCACATCGCGGGTAGTGCCATGAATGTCGGACACAATTGCTTTTTCCTCGTTCAGCAGCAGATTGAGCAGAGTTGATTTACCAACATTAGTTTCGCCGACCAGCGCTACGGGAATACCGTTTTTCAGCGCGTTGCCTGTTTGAAAAGAATCGGCAAGCTGCGAAATTTTTGTTTCGATATGTTTCGACAGGTCTTTTAATTTTTTGCGGTCGGCAAATTCTACATCTTCTTCCGAAAAATCAAGTTCAAGTTCAATAAGCGAAACAAAATCAAGCAGTTGCCGACGAAGCTCCGACAATTCTCCGGAAAAGCCGCCACGCATCTGGTTGAGAGCCATAAGGTGCGCCGCCGCCGACGTGGAAGCAATCAAATCGGCAACAGCTTCGGCTTGCGACAAATCCATTTTACCGTTCATGAAAGCGCGTTGCGTAAATTCGCCCGGACGCGCCAGCCTTGCGCCCTGCGCTATCAGTGTCTGCAAAATTTTTTGCTGAATAAATATCGAACCGTGGCATGAAATTTCTACCGTATCTTCGCCCGTGAAAGAGTGTGGAGCGCGAAAAACGGATACGAGAACCTCGTCAATTAATTTAAAATCATTTTCGTTGATTTCGCTGGTTACAATTTTCCCAAAATGGACTGTATTGGGCTTGAAGTCAGTAATTTTTGTTCCGTTTACTGCAATAAAAATCCTGTCGCAGATATTAAACGCATTTTCGCCTGAAACCCGTATCATTGCAATTCCTCCTGTTCCTGCGGGGGTTGAAACGGCGCAGACTGTAGAATTATATTCCATAATTGCTATTTTATTGTATAAAAATCATTAAAAATTACGTATTTTTGACGCGCGTAACAAGAAACGCAATGCCTCGCGTATATTATACCTTCTTGCAGAGAAGTTGCATGCAACGTCTCTACGGTTTCTTACGCCGGTCGTTGACACGCGGTTATGAAAATTCTGGCTTTCAGCCAGTTTGATGCTTTTGAATATCATATTTTAATTTACATAAACTCTAATTTTTTAACAATCGAGTTCATGCAAATTTGCTTTAAATTTGCATAAACTCCAATACAAACTTACAGCATTTTTTTCATTTGTAAAAATCGGTAACAGTACGGTTATAATTTTTTGAAAGGATTTATCAAAAATATCAGTTACAAAATAATTTCATACAGAGCATATACGCTTCAAAGCAGAGACGCACAATGTGCGCCTCTACGCATTAGTCAGACAGTTTAAATAAGGTCAACAGGTTAAATAACAGATAACATTCATGCAGTAGGTGCAGGAAGTATTTACCGTATAAAACCCGTATTTCTGTAAATCCGTTACATTTTACTGTTTTTCTTTGCCTGTTTTTCTTCTGGCGTCATGTATTTACGTTTATACTTATAATATGCGTCGCGCTTACATCCAAAGCATTTACATAGC
>JAIROW010000149.1 GCA_031257315.1 Prevotellaceae bacterium | reverse complement strand
GAATAGGCGATAATGAAGAAAGAAAAATTCAGGATGTTAGATTAATATTTGCGACAAACAGAACGGTCTATGAATTGAGAGAATGTTTATTACCCGACTTCTATGATAGAATAGCACAACATATTATTGAAATTCCCCCTTTGCGCGAAACCCTAAAAGACCGTGAAGAAGACTGGAAAAATATCTGGAAACAACTGAAATTTAGGAACGAAGCGCCACAAGAATTTGAATTGCTTAAATGGCTCAAAGAACAACCTTTATACGGTAATTATCGTGATTTACAAAAGATTGCAATATATTACAACGCTTTTAATCAGTTTGATAATGAAACAAAATCTATGTTGAAGGAAAAAACGCCGTTTCAATATGCTAAAAATGAGTTTGAGAAATATCATTCGCAAGAAATTCAAGCAGATAATAGTGATATTTGTTTCAGAATAAATCCTAAAAAGACATCAGATGAAATTGTTGCTGATTTTAGATATTATCTGCAAGATTGGGCTATAAAAGAATATGGCAGCCGAAAAATTGTTGCCGAAAAACTTAGTGTTACCGAAAAAACTTTGAATAATTGGAAAAACAGAAAAGGATAAGGAAGAAATCGCTAAAAAAAGCCTAACATGCAAGGTTATACAGAATTTTATGACTGCGGCACATTCTTTTGATATTAAAAAAAAATATGCAGGGCGTTTCGGCGACAAAGTCGGGAAGACAATACAAAATTCATTCAAAATACTTTTTGATTTCAGATGCCGTAATAATTGATCCCATTTTGGTTGAAAATAAAAAAATATCTGTAATTTTATTTGCTGTATTTCAGATACTTATCTGATTTTTATCTGTTCCAGTCGGTTTTTTCGATAAATTTTTATTACCTTTGCAAATTTATTGTATGAAAACAAAGTGTTTTAAATTAAAACAGTAGTAAAATAGATGGAACGTCCGAGTGTGTTATTTGTTTGTTCAGAAATTTATCCGTATTCAGCCGAAAGCGTTATTTCCAAAATATGTCAGGAATTACCCTCGTCAATTCAGGAAAAAGGTTTTGAAATCAGAACGTTTATGCCGCGTTTTGGTTGTGTAAATGAACGCAGAAATCAATTGCATGAAGTTATCCGCCTGTCTGGTTTAAATCTGGTAATCAACGAGTCAGACCACCCGCTTATAATTAAGGTCGCCTCGATATCGTCTGCCCGTATGCAGATTTATTTTATTGACAATGAGGATTATTTTTTAAGAAAAGCCATGTATGGCGACAGTGAAACTCCGTGGTTTGACGACAATGACGAGCGTGCCATGTTTTTTGCACGCGGAGTGCTGGAAACGGTTCGCAAACTTCGCTGGTCGCCCGATATTGTGCATTGCCACGGCTGGTTTTCGTTTGTTTTGGCGCTGTTTTTGCGAAGATCCTATAAAGATGATCCTCTGTATGCAAATTCAAAAATTATACTGTCGCTTTATGACGAGCCGACGCCTGAAACTTTTGACGAAACTTTCAGAACAAAAGCCTTGTGCGATGGCGTCAGACTTAAAGACATGGAGCAAATGATGGAACCAACGTTTGAAAATTACATGAAATTGTGTATAAATTATTCCGACGCATTTATTGCCGGTTCGCCGAATATCGACGCCAAGTATATGGAGTATGCAGATCTGAATAAAAAGCAATTGCTTGAATATCAGTTGCCAGAAGAATATATTGACAGATATGCGATATTTTACGAATCGCTTTTGTCGAGGAAAAAGAAAAAATTAATAAAATTATAATTCCAAACAATATTGACATGGAAGAATTTAATGCCGATATGGAACCGGAACAAAGTGTAAAAGAGGACATTGTGAATCTCTTGAAAGAAAAATCGTCAATCAAACAGGCGGTTTACGATAATACGTTTGAAACTTTTTCGACGCTAAAAGATGTTCTGCACGAGCTGATTAACGAAATTAACGAAGACGTTTTCGGCTCCGACCGCAGAATAAAAATAGATTACAGAGACAGAGGCAAATTTGAAGCAGAAGCAAGAATTGCCGAAGATATTCTGATTTTCAGTATGCACTCAAACATTTTTGAGTTTGACAGAGCGCATTTTATACGCAAAACTTCCTATATTCAGAAAAATCAGTGCAATTCCTACTGCGGAATAATCAGCATATACAATTTTCTTGCCGATTCCTTTAAATATAACAGAATCAACGATTTGGGATACTTGATAGCAAGAATATTCGTAAATCATGAAAAGCATTTTTTTGTCGAAGGCAAACGTCAGATGAACTCGATTAACGATTTTGCATCGCAGGTTATTGATGAAACAAAAATCAGGACAATTCTCGAAAAGGCAATACTTTATGCCCTGCGTTTCGACTTGCTTGTCCCGCCTTATGATGAAGTTAAAATTGCAACAGTTGAACAGGTAAATACAAAAATTGAAAACGGAAAACTTAAAACAGGTAAACGTTTGGGCTTTCAGTTTAAATCAGATGATATATTGATATAATTGATTATGGATTATAATACACAAAGAACAAAACTGTCGCTGCCGGAATATGGACGCTCGATACACAAAATGGTTGACTGGGTTTGCTCCATCGAAGACAGAGACGAAAGAAACCGCCAAATACGCGCGGTGATTGCAGTTATGGGAAATATGAACCCGCATCTCAGAGATGTAAACGATTTTAAACACAAACTGTGGGATCATGTACAGATAATGTCCGATTTTCAGATTGACATCGACTCGCCGTTTCCGATACCGACGCGGGAAAGTTTCAGCGCTCCGAAACACAACGTCCCCTACCAGTCTATTCCCATAAGAATAAGACATTACGGCAGAAATGTTCAGTTGATGATAGACAAAATATCGGCGACGGCGGATTCTGAAATCAGACAGAAATCGCTGATGATGCTTGCCAATCACATGAAAAAATCGTATTACACATGGAATAAGGAGATTGTGAACGATGACATTGTTATTCGCGATATTGAATTTATGTCGAGAGGCAAACTCAGACTGCCGGCAGACACAAAACTGGCTCCGGCTTACAACCTGATTTCCAACCCAATTGTTTTGACGCCGACAAAAGGCGGCGCTAATGCAGGCAAGTCGAATGTCGGCAAAATGAAAAAAAAGAAAAAATAAGTCAAAAATGGCAACTTTTGAAGTGAGCGGCGGTTTTTCGCTGCATGGAGAAATAATACCGCAGGGCGCAAAAAACGAGGCGCTTCAAGTTCTTTGCGCAGTCTTGCTTACCGAAGACGTTGTAACCATTGAAAATATTCCTGCAATACTTGACGTCATCAGCATGATTGAACTGCTGTCGGAAATGGGCGTTACAGTAAAAAAACTGTCGGAAACAAAATATTCATTTCAGGCAAAAAACATAAATTTAGACTGTCTGCAAACCGGACAGTTTAGAAAAAAAGCCAGAAGTTTAAGAGGATCAATTATGATTGCAGGACCTCTGCTTGCCCGTTTTGGAAAAGCATTTGCTCCCAAACCCGGCGGCGACAAAATAGGACGGCGGCGACTTGATACGCATTTTACAGGTTTTCAGCATCTTGGAGCAACATTTGAATATGATCCCGAAACCTGTTTTTACAAAGTAACAGCCGGAAAGCTGAAAGGCGCATACATGCTGCTCGACGAAGCGTCGGTTACCGGAACGGCAAATATTATTATGGCAGCGGTTCTGGCAGAAGGAACAACTACAATATACAATGCAGCCTGCGAACCATACGTGCAGCAACTGTGCAGGCTGCTTGTAAAAATGGGCGCAAAAATAGACGGCGTCGGCTCGAATCTTTTAACTGTTGAAGGTCAAAAAAGTCTTTCAGGTGCAAACCATGTCATTTTACCGGACATGATTGAAGTTGGCAGTTTTATAGGAATGGCAGCGATGACAGGAAGCGAAATTACGGTTAAAAACGTGTCGGTGAACGATTTGGGAATTATTCCGGCTCAGTTCGGAAGGCTTGGAATTAACCTTCTAATAAAAGGCGACGATATTATTGTTCCCAAACATGAAACATACGAAATAGAGAGTTTTATCGACGGTTCGATAATGACGCTCGCCGATGCGCCATGGCCTGGGCTTACCCCCGATTTGCTGAGCGTTTTTCTGGTCGTTGCAACTCAGGCAAAAGGCAGCGTGCTGATTCATCAAAAAATGTTTGAAATCCGACTCTTTGTTGTTGATAAACTGAAAGATATGGGAGCGCAGATAATACTTTGCGACCCTCACAGAGCCGTTGTAATCGGACATAACAATAAAATAAAATTGAGGTCAACAATAATGACTTCGCCCGACATAAGAGCCGGAGTAGCGCTGCTGATTGCGGCAATGTCGGCGCAGGGAACCAGTATTATACACAATATTGAACAGATAGATCGCGGTTATTCAAAAATCGACGAACGTCTCAACGGCATTGGCGCCAAAATAAAAAGAATTTGAGTTATCGTACAAAACAGACAGCATACATATATTGGTAATAATTAAAAATTTACAACAATAAAACCAAAAATTTTATTGTTAACAGTGTTGCTAACAATAACCGGTAGTTTATCAGCCCTCAATTCGTGGTATGAATATAAAAGAAGACAAACGTACAGCTATTTCCCAATCTGCTGATATTTTTTTAAGGATATAAAAAAACTTTGAATATTTACAGTTATTTTTATCTGTCAAATAAAATTTATAAATTTGTATCTGATTTACATATTTATTTTTTCAATTATTCTGTTATGAATAAGGCGTTTGCACATATTTTAAATGTTTTGGCGGTTTTACAAAACAGATTGAGATTTAAACAATTGGATTTAGATGAATTTTAAATAGATAGAAATATGAAAAGAAAATTTTTGAAAGTGGAAATACGGAAGATTATTGTACAGCGCAGATAATTATTTTGTATAAGAATTAAAAATTTAAATAATATACATTTATGGTTTATAAGAACAGATTTTATATCGGAATTTTAATGCTTTCACTGTTTTTGAGTGAAACAGCCGTCGTCGATGCTCAGAATCGGGACGCAGACTTTTTTTCGTCCAAATCAATCAAGTCTGTAATGCTTAAAGTTGCAAAATGGCAACTCGAAAATCCTTTACATCAAAAAAACGACTGGACTAACGGCGCTTTCTATGCCGGAGTTTTTGCCGCATGGGAAACCACCAAGTCGAAAGACCTGTACAGTGCGCTTTTGGAAATGGGCAATTCGGTACGGTGGCAACCTTTCAGACGCTGGTATCATGCCGATGACATCGCTATCTGTCAGACATATATCGACCTTTATCGACGGGAGAAAAAACCGGAAATGATACAGGCAACGATAGATACGGTCGAAAAGTTTATCGCAAATCCGTATCCGACACGCGGAGTGGAAGTAATTAAATGGTGGTGGTGCGACGCTTTGTTTATGGGACCGGCGACGCTTGTAAAACTTGGCGTAACTGCAAAAAACAGCAACTATTTGCAAAAAAACGACGAATATTTTAAAGAATGTTACGACCTGCTGTACGACAGGGAAGAGCATCTGTTTGCCCGCGATTTGAATTACGTAATTAAAGGTAACGAAAAAGACCGTCGCGAAGCAAACGGAAAAAAAATATTCTGGTCGCGCGGCAACGGCTGGGTGATGGGCGGACTGGTAAGAATCTTGAAAGAATTGCCGAAAAAATATCCCGCCCGACAGTTTTACGAACAGCTGTACAGAGAAATGGCTGCAAAAATCGTTTCTCTCAGGCAGCAGGACGGTTTGTGGCGTGCAAGCCTGCTTGACCCCGATTCGTACCCCGGAGGCGAAGTCAGTGGTTCGGGATTTTTCTGCTATGCTCTTGCCTGGGGCATAAACAATAAACTGCTTGACAGAGAAACATATTTGCCCGCCGTCAAAGAAGCGTGGGCGGCATTGAACAGATGCGTCAACGACGAGGGACGTGTTGGCTGGGTACAGCCAGTCGGAGCCGATCCTCGCAAAAACTTCAACGCCGACAGCTGGGAAGTATATGGTTCCGGCGCATTTCTCTTAGCCGGAAGCGAAGTAATAAAACTGTAATAATTGACAATTGACAATTGATAATTTTGAAAAAGCTCGCCTGCTTCTATCAATCATCTTTGTAGAGACGACCAATTTGGGCGTCTCTACGATTGTATTACAGCGTCTCTACATTATCAATTGTCAATTGAAAAAGCTCGCCTGCTTTTTGAAAAAGCTCGCCTGCTTTTTGAAAAAGCTCGCCTGCTTTTTGATAAAAGCTCGCCTGCTTTTTGATAAAAGCTCGCCTGCTTTTTGATAAAAGCTCGCCTGCTTTTTTGAAAAGCTCGCCTACTTTTATAAATTAGTCTCTGCATAAAATACTGGCGTGGCTTTGTAGTACATTATCAATTATCAATTATCAATTATCAATTATCAATTTTGCTGTACACACGTTTCACACGTTCCGAGATAGAGGTCATTATTTCGTAAGGAATGGTTTGCAAAATGTCGGCAATTTCGTAAACCGAAGGTTTGTCGCCTATTACGGTAACTCTGTCGCCTTCTGCTGCATCGATACCAGTAATGTCTATCATGCAGGCGTCCATGCAGATATTGCCGATTATTGGCGCCGACTGTCCATTTATGGTAAAATATCCGGCTCCGTTGCCAAGTTTTCTGTCAAGTCCGTCGGCGTATCCTATCGGCACGGTTGCAATTTTTTTAGGCGCGTCTATACGGTTATGTCGTCCGTAACCTATCGTTTCGCCCTGTTCCACGTTTTTTATCTGTACGATGGCGCTGCTCAGCGTTTCCGCAGGAAGAAGATTTGTGCGATTATATTCTGTACCAATACCGTACAGTCCGATTCCAAGCCTTACCATGTCGAACTGAGCTTCGGGAAAACGCTCTATCCCCGATGAGTTAAGAATATGTTTTAACGGCGTGCAGCCAGTATTTTCTTCTATGTAACGGCAATTTTCCGAAAATCGTGAAATTTGCATTTTTGTAAAATCGTCGTGTCGGCAGTCGTCCGAAGCTGCCAGATGCGAGAACAGCGATGCAGGTTTAATTTCTTTACTGTTTACAATTATTTCGCACAGTTTCGGCAGGTCGTTTTCGGTCATTCCAAGCCGGTGCATTCCCGTATCGAACTTTATATGTACGGGATAATTGCAAATACCTGTTTTCGCCGCAATTTTTATAAATGTTTCCAGCGAGTTTATACTGTATATTTCAGGTTCAAGTCTGTATTCCATCATTATGTCGAAATTGTCGGGGTCGGTGTTCAGAACCACGATTGGCATTGAAATTCCGGCTTCTCGAAGACTTATTCCTTCATCGGCGTATGCAACAGCCAGATAATCAACTCTATGATATTGAAGTAGCGATGCGATTTCGACTGAACCGTGTCCATACGAAAAAGCCTTGACCATTGCCGTCAATTTTACGTTTTTTTTAAGTTTTGCTCTGAAAAAGTTCAGATTATGAACTATCGCGTCCATATTTACGTCAAGAATAGTCTGATGTATCTTAAATTCCAGCAGTCGCGATATTTTTTCAAAACGGAACGAACGGCTGCCTTTCAGCAAAATCGCTTCGTTGTTGAAATCAGCTTTATTGCAGTTTGCCAGAAATTCATCGACAGAATCGTAGAACGCGCAGTTTTCGATTCCCGAATTTTTAATTAACAGGTCAGAATTTCGTCCAGTCGCTCTGCCTATGCCTGTCAGTTTGTTTATTCCCCTGTTTTTCAGCAGTTCCGACACCTGCCGGTACAGTTTTTTTTCGTCCGGTTCGCTTTGCAGTATATCCGACAGAATGACAGTTTTTTTTCGATACCGGCTCATTCCATCAAGAAAATCAAGAGCTATTGTTAAAGAATTAATATCCGAGTTATATGAATCATTAATTACAGTACACCGATTTACGCCTTCCTTTACTTCGAGTCGCATGGCAACCGGCGAAATATCAGACAAATTTGCCTTGATTACATTTATATCTACATTTTCGAGCATGGCAAACGCAATGCAGTGCATGATATTTTCGATTGAAGCCGAATCGGAAAACGGGATTTCTAACTGCTGACAGGTTTCATAATTTAAATTTTTGTCGTTTATTTTTAAGTAAAGAACTGTCTTTTCGCCGCATATTTTTTCTTTCAGTTCAATATTGCAGTTTTCGTTATGTCCCCAGACAAATGTCCGAAATTTTGGTTTCAGTTCGGAAACTGTTTTATCGACTAAAACATTGTCAGAACAGTAAATCAACGTTTTAGAATTTTCAAACAGATTTAATTTTTCTCTGATTTTATGTTCGATACTTGTAAAATTTTCCTGATGCGCATCGCCCGCATTTGTAAAAATTCCGATTTCGGGACGTATAATTTTTTCGAGACGACTCATTTCTTCCGGCATTGAAATTCCTGCTTCAAATATACCGAGATCAGAATCGTCGTCAGCCATCAAGACAGACAGCGGCGCTCCGATTTGCGAATTATAGCTTTTGGGACTTCGACTGATTTTTTTTGTATCTTTTAAAATTCTGTAAATCCATTCTTTAACGCAGGTTTTACCGTTGCTTCCAGTAATTCCAAGAACAGGGAAAGAAAATAAACTGCGATAGTCGGCAGCGATTTTCTGTATTGCGTCCACAGTATTTTCGGCAAACACAAAGTTCGCGCCTGCAAACCGTTGACAGTCAAAACCGTTGATAACCAGAAAATTGCGTACTCCTTTTCTAAACAGTTCATCTATATATTTGTGTCCGTCGTGTCTTTTTCCATTAATGGCGACAAACATCAGCTGCAATTCTTCGCCCGTTTGATTTCGACTGTCGGTAAAAATTCTTGTAATGAGAGCGTTACCGTTTCCGCGAAATTTACCGTTTACTGTTTTGGCGATTTTTTCAACTGTGTATTCCATGTTTCAACTTTGTTGAGGTTTGCCAAAATTTTATTTAACCGTCCGATTTTTAAAGGACCTCCGCTACTGAATGTTTTTTTGTAATGCGCCGAATTAAGGTCGGATATTGTAACTCCCTGAGAAGTTGAAGCATGTATAAATTTTCCGTTATGAAGATAAATACCTACGTGCGAATTTTTACCTCTGTAATTAAAAAAAACCAAATCGCCTTCCTGCAATTTATTGACAGGCGAGGGCAATATTATATTATAAATCGCTCTGGAGCTGTGCGGAAGACTTACCCCCGTAATATTTTTATACACAACTCCCGTGAAACCGGAACAGTCAACCCCCTTTTTCGTCGTTCCCCCATAACGGTACGGAACGCCAATCCAGCGGTCGATAAATTCGTACAGTTGAGGCGTTTGCAGTTTTGATACGGGAACGTTAAGTTTAGCTGCATATTTTTTCAAAACGGCTGAATCTACCTTTTTCGGTTTCGTTTCTGTTACGGCGTTTGGCGTTTCAGTTTCAGTTTTTGAATCCGTTTTCGTTGTTACCCACGTTCCGGTTTTGGGTTCCATTTCGGCTAACGACAGATACGTGTTTTTTTCCTTTTCCCCTGCCTTACTGGTATTCAGACTGTTTATAATCGAACACGAAGATGAAAACAGAAAACAGCACAACATTCCCGCAATGATTTTTAAACAATTCATTTTCAGATATTTTTGCTTATAAGATAATTGTTTCTTTCCGACGAGTTTCGCGAAATCAGTTCCGCCAGAAACCCTGCAAGAAACAACTGCGTCCCGATAATCATTGCTGTCAGAGCAATGTAAAAATAGGGATTGCTTGTTATCAGTATTGCCGGTATATTTGCTGACATACAGTATATTTTGTATATTCCCAGCCACAGAGCCGACAGAAAACCGACCAGAAACATGACGCTGCCAACAGCTCCGAAAATGTGCATTGGACTTTTTCCGAACTTTGAAATAAACATTATTGTCAGCAAATCGAGGTATCCATGTATAAAACGGTTAAGTCCGAATTTTGTTTTGCCGTACTGTCTCATTCTGTGTTCTACAATTTTTTCGCCTATTCTGTGAAAACCCGCCCATTTGGCAATAATCGGAATGTAACGGTGCATTTCTCCGAAAACTTCTATTGATTTGACAACTTCGCTGCGGTACGCTTTAATTCCGCAGTTCATGTCGTGCAGTTTTATGCCCGATATTTTTCTGGCGGTAGCATTATACAGTTTTGAAGGAATATTTTTCGACAGCGTATTGTCGTAGCGCTTTTTTTTCCAGCCCGATACCAAATCGAAATTCTCTTCTTTAATCATTCTGTAAAATTCGGGAATTTCGTCCGGACTGTCCTGTAAATCGGCGTCCATTGTAAGCACTATGTCGCCTTTCGATGCTTTGAATCCGCAATGCAGAGCTGCCGATTTTCCGTAATTCCGTCGGAAACAGATGCCTCTGACATTGCCGTTTTTGCTGGCAATGTCTTCAATTACTTTCCACGACGAATCGCTGCTGCCGTCGTTTACCATTATAATTTCGTAAGAAAAACCGTGTTTTTCAACAACCTTTTCAATCCATGCAACTAACTCAGGGAGAGACTCTTCTTCATTGTACAGCGGTATAACTATAGATATATCCATAAGATAATTAATTTCTTTTTATAAACGGTGATATAATCAGGATAAGATAAAGCAACCTCGATAAAATCAGCCCGATAACCGGTCTGCCCCCCGCCACGTTTTTTGTTTTACTATTGTATTCGATAGACATAAACCAATTTTGTCAAAATAAATTGCAAATTTATATGAAAAATTTGAATTACAATAACAGTAAATTAAAAAATATCAAAAAAATTACCTTCACCGATAAACAAACGGTTAATAAAAAGGGCGTTATCGGATTTATACAAATCAGTAATGCGTTATATTTTTTCTCCCTTATTCCACTATTGTCATTTCCTCTATCAGGTGTTTGGCGTCGGCGAACTTGTCGATGATGAAAAGTACGTAACGAATGTCAACGTTTATGCAGCGTTGCAGTTCGGGTTCAAACACGATGTCGCCGCTGAGCGCTTCCCAGTTGCCGTCGAAAGCCGTGCCGATCAATTCACCGCGACTGTTCAGTACGGGGCTGCCGGAGTTGCCGCCGGTAATGTCGTTGTTCGACAGGAAACATACGGGCATATCGCCGTCAGGCAGGGCATAACGTCCATAATCTTTTGACTGATAGAGTTGTTTCAGCTTTTCGGGTACAACAAATTCCCAGTTATCGGGGGCTTCCTTTTCCATCACGCCGTCGAGAGTAGTATAGTATTTGTAATGAACGGCATCTTTTGGATTGTAGCTCAATATGTTGCCATACGTCAGTCGGGCGCTGAAATTGGCGTCGGGATAAAACGCCTGTTTGTCTTTATTCATCTGTATCAATCCTTCCATAAAATGGCGGCGACCTTTCGACAGTTGCAGGGCGTAAGTCTGTATTCCCGTGCCGATTGCATTAGCCTTTTCCTGTCCCGCAAGTGCAAGATTGAAAGCAGGGTCTGAAAGCAGGGGGTTGATTATCGAGGCTTTTGGCATTAACGGCTGTCCGTCGGGGACGGATGCCTGCTGCGCGGCGATTTTGTCGATAGCGGTTTTCAGTTTGCCGCAGTCGGTAAAAATCGACTTTGCAAACATGTCGTCCACATATTTTGCAAAATTGCCTTTGTATTTTTTGTCCGCATCAAGCAGCGCCTGAGGCCAGTAGCTGCGGTTAACCTTTTCGGTAAACACTTTCAGCATGGCTTTGGCAACCTTGACGTCGGTCGGGGCGTTGTAGTTTTTGTAAAAATCGTCGGCAATCCTGAACAGATGTTCTTTGACATTCGCTGCCGCCTGTTTGTCCGTACCCTGCAATGCTTTGAAGTAGGGAATTGCGTGTCCTGCAATGTTGTGGATTTCGATGCTGCGGAACACTTCCAAAAAATACTGCATAACGGTATATTCTTTTTCACGTCCCTCAACCGCTGTGCGAATATCGTTCAGCGCCGTTTTAAAGTTTTCGCTGTTGTCGGCGGCTGCAAATTCTGCAAAACGTTTTTCCATTGCCTCTTTCTGTTCAATTACTTTCAGCCGTTTCAGAGCTTCGTTCATGCCGATTGAATTTTTCCAGTAATTTGTTGATCCTGAATATTTTGAGGCATACTGGATTTTTACTTTCGGGTCGGCAAGCATGTCTTCGAGCATGATTTCCTGACGGATACCGCGCACGTAAATACGCGGGGCGTTTACCGCGTTCATGCGTTCCTTCACTTCCCACGAGGTCATGTAACGGCTTGTGCTGCCCGGATAGCCGACAATCATGGCAAAATCGCCTTCGTTAAAGCCAGCCAGCGAAATTTTGAAATAAGTTTTCGCTTTCATTGGAATGTTGTCGGGCGCATGTTTTGCAGGATTTCCGTTTTTGTCGGTATAGACGCGGAAAATGGAAAAATCGCCTGTGTGGCGGGGCCACATCCAGTTGTCGGTATCGGCTCCGAATTTGCCGATGGACGATGGTGGCGCTCCTACCATTCGTATATCTTCATATACCTTATATACAAATAGATAGTAAGCATTTCCGCTGAACATCGAATATATTCTTGCGCGGATATTCGGCTGTCCCTTTGTGATTTCGTCGGTTATGGTTTTTGATATTGCGTCAATTTTTTTGTTGCGCGACTGTTCGTCGGCGACGGTATCGAGCGCGGGTAAAATTCTGGCGCTTATGTCTTCAATACGTTCCAAAAAAGTTACCGACAGACCGGGCGTAGGGATTTCGTCGGCGCGTGTTTTTGCCCAGAATCCGTCTTTCAGATAATCGTGTTCTACGCTGCTGTGCTGCTGAATGGCTCCGTATCCGCAGTGGTGATTGGTGAGCAGCAGTCCGTCGGGCGAAATGATTTCGCCGGTACAGCCGCCGCCAAAAATAACTACGGCGTCTTTGAGGCTCGACCGGTTAATATTGTAAATTTCTTCTGCCGACAGTTTCAGTCCCCGTTTTTGCATGTCGGCGTAATTCAGTTTTTCGATGAGCGGCAAAAGCCACATTCCTTCGTCGGCGCGGACGGCGGGAATAATAAATATTGTCGCTATAAAAAACAGTATTAATTTTTTCATTATTGCAGAATTTTATTGTATTATAATTTTATGTTTTAACTTACATCTTTAAATCCATTTAAAAAATCGGTAAAATCGGTAAAATTTTTACGGCTGGAAATTTCATACTCGTAAATAATTTTCGATACTTCCCTGATAAAAGGTTCGCCGATTTTTTCGTATTCGTAGTAATTTTCTCCAAAAATATTTTCCCTGTTACACTTTATCACGACTGTCAGCAAAAAGTCGATACCGTTCTGTTTATCTATAACATACGCATTGTCTATCAAAAATCCGAAATCTTTGCCCGAATTGCCGAATATTTTGATGGAAGGGTCTCCAATTCTGTCTTTAAGAATGTATCTTTTAAAACCGTCGGGATACTGTTCCCGTGAGTGTTTGGGATAGCGAACTTCCGACGGAAACATTGATAAATATCTGTATATAAGATTGTAATCAGATTCTTTCAGATTCAGTTTTCGGGTTTGTGAATCTGGAAAAATGAGTGATTTTAAAAAATTGTGCATGTCTTCGATTGAATATTTGTTCATTTTTTTAAAATCCATCGGTTCGCGTACCAGCGAATCGTTTTTAATGTATCCTTTTCCGAGCGGCAAATTTTTTTGTATAGAATAATAGTCGTCAGGGTTGTTTTCCGCATTGTTTATATATACGCTCAAAAATGGCATGGTAGTGTTTTGACGCTTTTGAAACACCAAATCAATGAAATAGCTTGGTACGTTGGTTTTGAAAAAAGTTACAGAATTTGAGTGTCTCGACTTTTCTGGCTGTTCATTGTTAAATTTATGCAGAAACCACGTATTGGCATAACCCAGTTCATGAAACCTTTCGTTGAAAAATTTCTGGTTTAAAAGGTCGTAGCAATAGTTAAACGAATTTTTATCGTTTAAAACCAGCATCCTTTTTATAATTTCACTGTAATTGGCATAGTGATTTTCATAAGTAGAATCTATATACAGAATGGTTTTGTTGGAAATATCGCTATCAATTCTGATATTGCGTTTAGTGTCAACGTCGCACCCTGTTGCCGCAATACGGTTGATTTTTTCCAGAGCCAGAACTGCGGCAGGTAAAAAGACTGTGGTTGAAGGGTAAAAATATCTGCCTCCAACGTTGTGGTGGTAGTCTTTGAATTTTATTTTACCGTTTTTACGTTCAATTTTTGTGTAAATTATCTGGACGTCATAGTTTTTCGATGACAAAATGTCATGTAAAAAATGATTTTTTTTCATGAGTCGAGAAATTTGTCTTGTATTTTGAGCCTCAACGCTTAAAACAGACAGATACATCAAAAACGATAAAAAAAATGTAATTTTTTTATACATAGCAATATTATATTTTATACAAAAATTCTTCGCATTAATTTCTCCGCAAATATATATATTTTTTTTTATATAACAAAAAAAAAGTGTTTTTGTGCAAAAAAGTTTTTGAGCTGTTGTTATTTTCGCCGGTCATTTCTGCAATTTATTCTCTTTTAATTTACCTAATTGCATAATTTTCAAAATTGACAGATTAAAAAATAGAGTTTATGTAAATTTATTTGAGTATATATCTGGCTGAAAGCCAGAATTTACATAACCGTATGTCGTTTGACATACGGACAAACATAATCCCAAAAAACTGGCTGAAAGCCAGAACTTGATATTTTCTGCTCCACAGGGTTCTGCCTTTACAGGCAACGTTATCGTCTCACTGTTTCTTCCGCCGGTCGTTGACCGGCGGTTATGTAAATTATGGCTTTCAGCCAGATATATGCTTTCAAATATCATATTTAATTTTACATTAACTCTAATATGTAAATCCTGTAAATTCTGTCAGTTTTTTTTTTAATAATGCGAATCAGGAGTTAAATTATCCCTGCGGGACAAAATTTTCATAACCGCAGGCGAGCGATAGCGTTGCCTGCGGACTTTGCCCCTGCCATGACACGGCTTGAAAAGCCGAACCTTCATAACCGCAGGCGAGCGATAGCGTTGCCTGCGGCTAAAAACGACAACAACAGACTGCCTGAAAGGCAGAACTCTATTAAAGTATTGCCTTACAGGCAAAGATGAGAACGATTGTGCTACCGCATACAAGCGAAGCGCGGTATGCGGTTATGAAAATTAAGTCCATTCGGGCTAAAAAAAACGTTTGCAACACCTGATTCGC
>JAIROW010000148.1 GCA_031257315.1 Prevotellaceae bacterium | reverse complement strand
CATAACCGTATGTCGTTTGACATACGGACAAACATAATCCCAAATAACTGGCTGAAAGCCAGAACTTGAATATTTTCTGCTCCACATGGTTCTGCCTTTACAGGCAGCGTTATCGTCTCACTGTTTCTTCCTCCGGTCAACGACCGGAGGTTACGAAAATTCTGGCTTTCAGCCAGATATACGCTTTCCAATAGCATATTTAATTTTACATAAACTCTAATAAACGGGAACTGTCTGTTTGTGTATAATCCAAAGATTTTATACTAACTTTGCAGCCGGTTATTAGTATCTGTTTTTAGGTTAATTGATTGTTATTTAAAATGTTTTCAGATTTTTACGTTTCAAGATTTTTACGTTTTTTCGTTACTGTCAAAAATTTCATATCACTGATAAAATTTTCGCATACAGTATTTGCAATGCCGTTTGCAATGATCGGTTTTTTTTGGGCTTGGCGCGATTCCAAACCCGATACTTTTCCGGCAGCATTACTGTTGAAAATATTGCTGTGCATGGTTTTTGCCCGAAATGCGGCAATGGCTTTCAACAGATATGCCGACAGGCGTTTTGACGGCAAAAATCCGAGAACGGCAAATCGCGAAATACCTGCGGGAAAAATCAGTCCAGAAACGGCGCTCGTTTTTACGGCTGTAAACTCCATTCTGTTCTGTATTACAACGCTGTTTATCAACCGGTTGACATTTGGACTTTCCTTTGCTGCGTTAGCCGTAATACTGGGCTATAGTTATACAAAACGTTTCACCGCGCTTTGCCATTTCATACTTGGACTTGGCTTGGCAATTGCCCCGACAGGCGCGTATATTGCAATGACAGGCGCATTTTCCGCTCTTCCGGTTCTGCTGTCGGTTCTGGTTCTGTTCTGGGTTGGCGGCTTCGATATTCTTTATGCACTTTCCGACAGCGTTTTCGACAGAAAAAACAGGCTGCGCTCAATTCCTGCAATGCTTGGAAACGGCAATGCAATGATACTGTCGGCAGTAGCGCATCTATCTGTCGCCGTTACAGTTATCGCTATCGGATTGAATTTCTCGCGCGGAATACTGTACTGGTCAGGCAGTTTCATTTTTATTTTCATGATGATATATCAACAGATAATTGTCTGGAAAAAAAAAGATATTGGCAGTTATTTTGGTCTGATAAACGGAATTTCAAGCATCTGCTACGGATTTTTTACAATTCTCGATTTGATTTAACGAAGTCAGGGCTGTCATTCAACAGCCCTGATTCAGGATAAGAGCGGTAAAGATTCCGTCTCGTAAACAGATATTTTACAAATCCTGTTTTTCGTATCTGTAAAAACAGGCAAAGCAAAATAAACACAAATATATACATGTAAAAATCAGATACACATATTCGGGTTTGCTGGAATAATTCAACCACTCAATTCCTCCCGAAAAAGGCATCGGAATCAGATGGTCGCATGAGGATAAAGGCAATAAACCGCCAATTATTTTATTGAATTTACTGTCAAGATAATTGTCTATAATAAGCGAATAAACGATGAATATGCTCAATGATAAAATTGCGCGTTTCAGAAAAAGAGCAAGAGTAAATGCCAAAACCAAATATACCAGCGACTGAATGAAATAATAAACAATGTATTTCAGCGCTTCAAAATTAAACTCTATATTGGAAAAAATGCCGAATATAAAAGCGAACAGAAATACTAAAATGGTTGTAAACAGAGCTAACGCAACAACCATAACAAATTTTGTTGCAACATACTGTTTTCTGGTAAGTCCGTCGATAATATTCTGCCTGCCAGTGCGATATGTATATTCCGAGCAGGTATGCATAATTATAATCATGGCAGGTATGGTAAACGAAAATCCGTTGATAAAGGCAACAGCGTTCCATCTGGAAATATGCAGTATATTAGCCGCTTCTTTTGTAAATATCTCTGAAACAATATAATTCAGTCCAAAGAAAGACAGTATCAAAATGATTGTCAAAATGAGAAATTGACGGTTTTTTTTCAGTTTTATAATTTCTATTGATAAAAGACGTAACATGATTTTATTTTAGTGTTATTTAGTGATTTCTAAAAATTTCGATTCAAGATTTTTGTTTTTTACCGACAGTCTGTCAACAACGACGCCGTTTTCAAAACAGTATTTATTTACCTGTTTTGCAGTCAGTTCGCCCTGATAATGATATACTGTTACCACTCCGCCGGCAATTTCGGTATTTATAACTTCGGGCATGTTTTTCAAAATTTCGGCAAGCTGTTCAAGGTTGTCGGCGCCAACTTCAATCATTGCTTTTATTTTTTGTGCAGACGTCGATTCGCTCGCAGGAGCAGATTTTTGAGACAATGCACCCTCAACGTCTCCGACTGCAAGCAGCTGTCCGCGTTTAAGAATTGCTACATGAGTACATACTTTTTCAACCTCGTCGAGCAGATGGCTTGCAAGAATAATTGTTTTACCCTCGCCTGCAAGCTGTTTTATCAACTGTCTAATTTCGGATATTCCCTCAGGGTCAAGTCCGTTTGTCGGCTCGTCAAGAATTACGATTTCGGGATTGGAAAGAATGGTCGAAGCTATTGCCAGACGCTGTTTCATGCCAAGCGAAAAAGTTTTAAACCAGTAGAATCGACGTTCGTAGAGATTTACCTTTTTAAGGGCGACGTCGATTTGCGAAAAATCGCATCTTTTGATTTTTGCAACTATTTCAAGATTCTCTCTTGCAGAAAGATAGGGATAAAAATTAGGCGTTTCGAGCAGCACGCCCATATCTTTTCTGATTTCATCGATCGGTTTCGATCCGTCATAAAACTGATAAGAGCCTGAAGTCGCTCTCAAAACATCGGTAACAATACCCAGAAGCGTCGTTTTTCCGCTTCCGTTCGGACCTAAAATCCCGAATACCGAGCCTTTTGGAATAACAAACGAAACGTTGTTCAACGCCGTTATTGCTCTGTAACGTTTTGTTATTCCGTTCAATGTGAGTACATCCATAGTTTATGTATGTTTATATTTATAAATTTAACAATAACAATTCAACCGAATTTTCAAGTCGCTAAATTACAAAAAAAAATTGAAACTGCAATGAAAATCCGAAAAAACGAAAACGGTTCAAAAAACAAACCGGATATAATCCGTGAAAAATATGTTTTGAAAATATGTTTTGGAAACCGTTCTGCGAAATATTATTCCGGTGTTTTTAAACATCATTTTGCGCCTGTTTTACAAATTTTTGCAGGTTTGCCGTACATAAATATTAACGTAAATCCAACATTTATTAAAATATTTTCGCCGGAAAACTGTAATTCGTTAAATCCTTATTATCAGCATATTATATTCAAGTAATTTTTTCGGGAGAAATTTTTCAAAAAAATCAGTGAAAACCTTTGTCTGTGATTTTCTGAAAAATACTACCTTTGCCGGTTGTAATTAAAAACAGACAAGATAAACTTATGGCTGAAAGATTCGGTAATACATGGTGGGGCGAACACTGGCTGCGGTCGCTGGAAAATGTGGATTATGACAACAGGCTGCCGCGTGGCGCTTCCTATGCGCGAAGCGGACATGTGAAAGATGTTAAAATAACAGGTAATCAGATTGTTGCGAAAGTTGCGGGCAGTCGTCCGACGCCTTACAGGGTAACGATTATCGTACCGCCGTTTTTTGACGAACAGATTGAGGCGCTGATGAAAAAAATCATTGAACGTCCGGCGCTGATTTCCAAACTGTTGAACCGCGAACTTGACCCCGAAATACTGACAATTGCCGAAGAACTTGGACTAAAAGTCTTTCCCAAACAGTGGACTGATTTTAAAATGCAATGCTCGTGTCCCGACTGGGCGGTGCCGTGCAAACATCTTGCGTCGGTTATCTACATGATTAGCCGCGAGATTGACAATAATCCGTTTCTGGTTTTCAGCATACATAACGTTAATCTGATTGACGAACTTAAAAAACGTGAAATATTTATTGGCGACCGGACGAAAACGGAAATTCCCGCGCTCGCCGATTTATTGAACGCAAAAAAACAAAGAACCAGCGAACCGGACGAAAACGCTGTTTATGAGCGTGTTGATTTTTCGCAGTTACAGGATATTTCGCAGGCGCTGGTGAAATTGTTGCCCGACGCGCCGCCGTTTTATCCGTCCGGCAATTTTCGCGAAAAATATGCCGTTCAGTTTGCCCGAATAGCCAAAGAAGCAACCCGAATTTTATCTAAACGGTTGGATTTCAACACTATTCTTCCTGCCGCCGACAAATATTCGATAAACGTCCGCTCGGTTATTTCGCTGAATATCAACGACGACAACAATGTCGAAGTGAATGGCGAAAATCATCTGATTCACAGGCTTGAACAGCTTATTCCGGCGCTTTTAAGCCTTAATCCCGATTTTTTGCGCGACCACGAGCCTTCCGTTGCGGCGTTTCATAAAATACTTTTCGCGTCGCTGCATTTGATGGCAAACGGAATGATAATTCCGCAAATCGTACAATTAAAAGATAAACGGTTCGCAGTCAGATGGTTGCCCGCCGCTATTGACAGTCGCGTAAAAAATATTGTCGAAAAATTAGATAACGTCCTGCCCGACAGTCTGTTATTGTATAAAAAAATTGTCCGCAAGCAGGAAAAAACGCTTCCGGTAGAAAATCAGACAGCAGAGCTTTTATCGCTGTTTATCAGCAAAATACTGACATATTTAACCAAACCGTCAAACAGCGGCGATTTGTTTGACGAACTTTTTTTCAAAAACAAACCATACGCATTTGCAGGCATCGCCGAAAATGAATTGAGCGGAGGCATAAAAGTCTGGTTAGACAGATATTACCTCGCTGCCGACAATTACAAACCGGTTATCACGGTATCGGAACTGCCTGACGAACAGTTTGATGTACAGATAAGCGTCGAAGATGGCAACGAACCGGATCGTTTGCCCGTCCCGCTTAAAAATATTTTGACGCAGAAACAGCATGAAAAACAGCGTTTTAAAATATTACAGGGCGTTTCGCTGCTCATGCCTTTTATTCGCTCGCTCGATACGCACATAAATCTGGGTGGAGATACGCCTATACGCTTCAATAACAGCGAGTTTGCGCCTTTTTTGATGGACGTTTTGCCGGCAATACGCTTGCTCGACATCAAAATAATGATGCCCAAATCGTTACAGGAATTATTGCACCCAAGAGTATCCGTAAAAATGAAGAAAAAAGCCGACGCGCACGGTTTTTTAAGCATCGGCGATTTGTTCGAGTTCGACTGGCAGGTCGCTCTGGGCGATACGGTTATCTCGCAGGAAGAATTTCGGCAACTGCTGAGAAACGCATCTAAACTGTTCAAATTCAAGGAGAATTATATATATGTAAGCGACGCCGACCTCGAAAAGCTGCACAAGTCGTTTACCAGCGCAAAACCGCTGACCCCGTATCAAATGCTGCAAACAGCTCTGGCAGAGGAATATGAAGGCGCTCCCGTTCTGTTGAGCGACGAAGTAAAAACATTGATAAAAGAATTGACCTCGACCGACGATGTTCCATTGCCACAGGGACTTAACGCGCAGCTTCGTCCCTATCAGAAGCGCGGTTTTTCGTGGATGTACCGCAACAGTCGCATCGGTTTTGGAAGCATTATTGCCGACGACATGGGACTGGGAAAAACATTGCAGGTGATTTCTATTCTATTGAAATTCAAGGAGGAAAACTCTATCGACAAAAAACATAAAGCGCTGGTTGTTGTACCGACCGGTTTGCTGACCAATTGGCAAGCCGAAATCGCAAAATTTGCCCCCGCGCTGTCGTCGTATATCTTTCACGGTCAGTCGCGCGAGTTGCAGCAGTTCGACGCCGACGTGATGCTCACAACCTACGGCGTGCTTCGCAGCGACTATGAGCAACTGAAAAAGCAAAAATGGCAGGTAATGATTATCGACGAGGCGCAAAACATTAAAAATCACGAAACTGCGCAGTCGAAAGCCGTCAAGAGCATACCGTCAAACATTCGCATTGCCATGAGCGGAACGCCGGTCGAAAACCGACTGTCGGAGTTTTGGTCTATTATGGATTTCACAAACAAAGGCTATCTCGGTAATATAAAGACATTTAAAGATGATTATGCACTGCCGATACAGGTATATAACGACGAAGATACGGTGAAACGATTCCGCAAAATAACCGCTCCGTTCATGATGCGCCGCATGAAAACAGACAAATCAATCATATCTGACCTGCCCGACAAAATCGAACAGAATCAGTTCGCGCAGCTTACAAAACGTCAGGTAGCGCTTTACGAACAGACAATGAAAGCGGCAATGGCTGAAATAGAAGGAATTACGGCAGACGAAACCGACAGCCAGAGCCTGTTCAAGCGTCAGGGCATGATTTTGCAAATGATACTTGCACTCAAACAGATATGCAATCACCCGACGCAGTTTCTTAAAAACGGACATTTTGACGCATCGCTTTCTGGCAAAACCGAACTGCTGCTGGAACTGCTCGACAGCATCAGCGAAAGCGGCGAAAAAGTATTGATATTCACACAGTTTACCGAAATGGGCGAAATGTTGGAACGCTTCATTTCCGAGCATCTCGGCGACCGTCCAATGTTCTATCATGGCGGCTGCACAATCAAGCAGCGCGAAGAGATGGTTCACCGTTTCCAGAACAATCGAGCTGACAAAATATTTATCCTTTCGCTGAAAGCCGCCGGCGTCGGGTTAAATCTGACCGCCGCATCGCACGTTATCCACTACGATTTATGGTGGAATCCTGCCGTCGAAAATCAGGCGACCGACCGCGCCTATCGCATCGGACAAAAGAAAAACGTGATGGTTCACCGCATGATTTGTAAAAATACATTTGAAGAACGCATCGACGAAATGATTCAAAAGAAAAAACATCTTGCCGAAATGACTGTCGCCACCGGCGAAAACTGGATCGGCAAATTGAGTAACAAAGAATTACGTGAAATTTTCGGGTAAAAACAGTATGTGCAGTCCGGTGAAAATAAATCGCATGTTTTTTATATTTGAAATATTTCATTTTTGATTGATTGGCAGTCGAAATTTTTTTAATCCGTCAATATATGGATTTTTTTGATTAATTTTGCGCGAAAATATAAATGATAATTTCAATAAATTAATTGATATATAATAATATAGCATAATGAGAAAAAAAATTGTAGCAGGAAACTGGAAAATGAACACAACCGTAGCCAAAGGTGAAGAACTTGCTGCGGCAGTAGCTGAAAAATCGAAGGAAACAGGAGAAACGCTGCTCGTACTTGCACCGCCTTTTACGCATCTGACAAAGGTCGCCGACAAAATCAAAGGCTCGCAGGTGCAATTGAGCGCTCAAAACTGCGCGGCAGAAACTTCCGGCGCCTATACTGGCGAAGTTGCGGCTTCGATGATTGCCGATACAGGCGCAAAATACTGTATTCTTGGACATTCGGAACGACGCGAATATTATGGCGAAACAGACGCTACTCTGAACAAAAAACTGGAACAGTGCTACGCAAACGGTTTGATACCAATATTTTGCGTTGGAGAAAAATTGAACGACAGGGAAAGTGAAAATCATTTCAACGTCGTTAAAACCCAACTGGAAAATACAGTATTTAACTTAAATGACGAACAGTTCGGCAAAATCATAATTGCATACGAACCGGTATGGGCGATTGGAACGGGAAAAACCGCGTCGTCAGAGCAGGCGCAGGAAATGCACGCTTTTATCCGCCGGATTTTGACCGAAAAATTCGGAGCAAAAGCCGACTGTACTTCCATTTTATATGGTGGAAGCTGCAATCCGTCTAATGCAAAAGCGCTGTTTGCAAACAAAGATGTTGACGGCGGTCTAATTGGAGGCGCATCGCTGAAAGTGGACGATTTTATTGCTATTGCAACATCTTTTTAAATTCATTTGATAACCGTAGAGCGGTTGACGGTTTTCTGTCGCCGCTCTGTTTTTTCCTGTAAAACCGGCAATGGTATTCTATTTTGCAGTACTTTTAAGCAGAATTAAAGGCGTGTTGTTTCTTCCGTTGAAAACATGGAAAACAATTGGAACGGAATCGGGATATTCGATTGAAACCCTGATATTTCTGTTTATTTCATGTCTTTGTGCCGGACTGGCTTCGCTCATAAAAAGTTCGGTATGGATACAGGAATTTTTTATACCGTTTTTTTCAGTTTTAACATCTTCTGTTTTAATACGTTTTTTTAAACCAATACGAAAAGCCGACTGGGAAAACAGTTTTAATTTAACGGTCTATTCATTTTTTCCGTTAATCTGGTGCTATTCACTGAGTTTCATATTCGGATTTCAGCAGTTTCTGCTTCCTTTCGGCTTGCTGCACTCGCTGACACTGTTGTTTATTTCCGTAAAAACCGTACTGAAAACCGGTTTTTTTCAAACTCTCGTTCTGATTTTTAAAATCACTTTCATGGTTTTCTGCTGTCTGTATATTATGATGGTTTTTTTCAGCGGCAACAACATTCCGGCTTAAATACTGAACAGAATAACTGAAAGTATATATTTGGTTATAAATATACTGATTTTCAGACATTTTTCATAAAAATAAATTTATACAATAGAGTTTATGTAAATTTATTTGAGTATGTACTGGCTGAAAGCCAGAATTTTCATAACCGTATGTCGTTTGACATACGGACAAACATAATCCAAAAAAACTGGCTGAAAGCCAGAACTCGATATTTTCTGCTCCACAGAGTTCTGCCTTTACAGGCAGCGTTATCGTCTCACTGTTTCTTCCGACGGTCAACGACCGGCGGTTATGAAAATTATGGCTTTCAGCCAGATATATGCTTTCAAATAGCATATTTAATTTTACATTAACTATAATCTTCTAATCGCAAGTAAAAAATTTTTGAATTATGAAGCACAAATCAAAAAAAACGTTATCTTTGCATTTTTTATTGTTAATAAACTTATTATTGAAAGTTATACAAATTTAGAACAAACGATGTTATTTAACTCTCTATCATTCGCAGTTTTTTTGCCTGTGGTTTTTGCGCTTTACTGGTTTGTTTTTCAGCGCAGTTTGAAGTTGCAGAATCTTT
>JAIROW010000147.1 GCA_031257315.1 Prevotellaceae bacterium | reverse complement strand
GCTAAACGAGTGTTCGATAATTTTCATCGAAACTGCAAGCATCAATGAATTTGGAAAATTATTAATATCCATAATCTTTATTTCTTTTGCGCTGCAAAGTTACAGGAAATAATTGATATGTGCAACTATTTTTTTTAAGGGATATTTACGTGCAGTCAAACAAACAGGCTCTTAACATTTTAGCGTATTCAAGTTCTCGAATAAAAAGCGGCAAAATTAATTATGGCTTTTGATTCGATAATTACCTGATTTTCAACAATAAAATCTGCCCTGCGAGTCCCTACTTCAAAGCCGGCATAATAAATAATAGGACTTTTCAACCCCTGATTCGCATAAATAAGGAAAATTCCCATTATTTTATTCCATTTTAAATTTTGTCCCGCACTTTGGACAATAAAAACTACAGCCTGCGCACACGTTTCCGGCAGCCCGATTTACGCATGAATTTTAATATTGGTAATTTTGTCTTACATTTGTCGTTTGAAATATGATGTTAATTTTATATAAAATATGAATATTAAAATTTTAGTTGTACTGACTGCGGTCTTACTGTCAAACAGTTATATTAAGGCGCAGACCGTAAATATCGGAGTACGCGGCGGAATAGCCATACCGAATATTGTTGCAGGAAACGACAATCCGCTTAGTAAAGGCTATTCATCGAGTTTTGCCGGAGGCGGCGGCATCTTTACGGAATTGAAGCTGAACAAAAAATTTCTGCTGCGTTTTGGCGTCGAATATTCGATGCAGGGCGGAAAACGGAATGGGATACAGGGAATGTCCACAAATCAGATGATTACCGACGTTGTTACCCAAATGGGGCAGGGAGTATCGGAAGAACTGCTCGCCACGATTTCGACGGTAACGCAGAATTTTCCTCCTGTTTTTTATGCAGACGTCAAAAACAGGGCGAAATTTGATTACCTGATGATTCCAGTAGCATTGCAAACAGATATTTTCCAGCGTGGACAGTGGAAAATTTATGTAAACGCAGGACCCTTTGTTTCGTTTCTTATGTCAGCCACGCAGGAATCGGAAGGATTCAGCCAGCTGTATGCGTCGGAAGACAAATCAAGAACAGTCTATCAGTTAATCCCTGAAGCAGTACAGCCAGCGCTCGAACAGGCGCTTCCGGCTCTGGCAAATGTTCTGAAAAACGGCACGGAATTTGGTTCGTCTGCAATTACGGGAGAAATACGACCGGTGAATGTCGGCGTTCACGGAAATATAGGAGTTTCGTATCTGTACTGTAACAGACACCGCTTTTTTGTAGAAGTCGGCGGCAATTACGGACTTCTCAGAATACAGAAAAACGAGGCAAACGGCTCTAACCGCATAGGTTCGGCTGCGCTGATGCTGGGATATGCTTTTTCCCTGACAAAAAACTGATTTTTCGACCGGACGGCAAAATCCGACAGTCATTACGGGGAATGGATTTTTTATCTTAGAAAAGAGACTGTCCAATAAGGGATTGAAAACTTTAAAAGATTTCAGTCCTTTTTTGGACAGTCTTTATTTTTTTTCTGTCTCTATTTGTCAATTTTCACTAACGGAATATTGAGCAGGAAGGCGACTTTTTCGAGCGTGGAGACGAGGTGTCCGACGCCGATGGCGCAGTGATGCGATGGTCCGGCTTTGCTCCAGCGGTTCATGAACTCGCGGGCGCCGCAGGCAAAGCGATAGCGACTGTTGGTATTGCCGATATGTAGCGTCGCCCCCGGTACGGATTCGCCTTCGGCAGCGAGCAAAAACAGCCCGTCGCGACCCTCGCATACCGACAGCAGCGTTACTGCGCCGTGCCGGACGCTCATCTGTATCGACAGCCCTTTGCCCGGCTTGCCGTGATAAACAGGCAGCGGAACTAATTTTACGCGACCTTCGGCGATGGCAAAATGCGCGGGACCGTCGTGTCCAAGCATCACAATGTCGTCGTTGAAATCCATCGCATAAAATTCCGAAAACGAACCACCCGCGCCCAATAACGACATGATTTTCATAGCCTGCACGTTTTTTACTTCGCACTCTCCGGCTACGGGGATATTGTTGCCTGTCAGCAACGTGTTTCCGGCGATAATGGACGTAACAATGTTTTCATATTCGTTGCCCGCGTGTCCTTCGTAATAATAAGCCATTGAACCCAGCCGGTGCGCGGCAGTTAGCTTATCGAGCGCAACCGAAGTCCGCGCCGCGCGTTCCAGTTCATACTCTTCGCAGTCGGGCGACACGTCGAAACTGTCTTCAAACTCTTGCCGTTTTGCCGACACCTCGTCGCCGGTCGCCGCATCGCGCAGGGCTTTGAGTTCGCACATTTCGAGCAGCTCGATATGCGTTCCAAAGACTGCCGACTGCAAAGTAGTGTCGGTATAAACGTCGAGCATTCCGCCGTAATAATGCCCCAGTATTCCAAGCCGGTTTTCGCGCATTTCGGCGACAGTGTGCGCGGCGGCAATCCATTCTGCTGCCGAGCGCCATACGTATTCTTCCTGCATATAGCCGGTGATGATGTCGTATCGCACGCCGGCGCGGTTGAAGACGCAGGCAAATTCGGGCGCCGAACATGCCTGACAGTGCGCCAGCCATTCGCCGGTCATCAGCCCTCTGTCGCCCATGCTGTTGATGCGATCGTAGTCGATGGCGGGCGCGGGCTGAACGTTTAGCAGTATGACGGGCGCTTTTACGCGCTGCGCTATCGGCAAAACGGTTGACGATAGCGCGTAGGTTGAAATGAAGATAAACAGCAGTTCTACGCCTTCGCCGTTCAGCGTTTGCGCCGCGTCAGCAGCCTTTTCGGGACGGTCTATCATTCCTGCGTCCACCACGTTTGCGCCCAGCTCTGTCAGCCGAGCGGCGATTTCGTTTCTATAGCCTTCCAGACGCGGCAACAATCCTGCAAACTGTCCCCAATAGGTATCCAAACCTACGCCTGCCAAGCCAACTTTCAATTTGTTCTTTTTCATTAATATATCTGTATTTTTATCAATTATAAATCAAGCTGTTTAATTTGTCTTTATACCAGTTTATCGGGTTGTTGATAATGTTCCCGCTGTTTTCAATTATTGCGTGAAAATGATTGGGCATAATTACAGATTCGTGTATTTCAATATCGCAAAATTTACTGGGTAATTCATCGCACCATTCATCATTCATTTTTCTGTTCCGTTGTTCCGCAGGAGCAGACCTGCGTGTATGCCCCCCCTTGTAATTGATATTTTGGACAAAAATACGACATTTTTCTGAATTAACAATCAAAAACAAAAAAAATTATCAACTGCAAGAAAGGACAGCATTTGAACAGTTTATTCTTCTGTCTTTTTTCTCGTTTGCAATAATTATCCGTCTCTGTAACAGGTAATTAAAACAGTAAACAAGAGCGTTTTTCAGCTTTGATACTTAAATAACCAAAAAAATCTCTAATTTTGCGCCTTAATTTGCAATGTCAATAATGAGTGAAGAAAACGAAATTGTAGTAAAAGGCGCGAGAGTTCACAATCTTAAAAACATAGATGTTACAATTCCAAGAAATAAACTTACAGTAATAACCGGATTGAGCGGAAGCGGTAAATCGTCGCTCGCTTTCGATACCGTTTACGCCGAAGGTCAAAGACGGTATATGGAAACAATGTCGGCGTATGCACGCCAGTTTATGGGCGTTCCAGAGCGTCCTGACGTTGAGTTTATAAGCGGATTAAGTCCGGTAATATCTATCGAACAGAAAACGACTAACAGAAATCCGCGTTCAACTGTCGGTACAATAACCGAGATATACGATTTTCTGCGTCTGCTCTACGCCCGCGCAGGAGTTGCCTATTCGTATATCACAGGCGAACAGATGATTAAATATACCGATAATCGTATAATTGAAATGATTATCGAAAAATTTAACCACAAAAAAACAGCTCTGCTTGCGCCTCTGGTCAAAGGGCGAAAGGGGCATTACAAGGAACTTTTTGTACAGATGATGAAAAAAGGTTTCAGCAGCGTCAGAATTGATGGACAGTTTACAGAACTTAATCACGGTATGAAACTTGACAGATATAAAAATCATTTTATAGAATTGCTGGTTGATAAATTAATGCCGTCGGAAAAAGATTCGACACGACTGCGCGATTCTGTTGCCTGCGCAATGAAAATTGGAAATGGAACAGTCATGCTCCTTGATATGGAAAACGGCGAAACACGCTATTACAGCAAAATGCTGATGTGTCCCACAACAGGCATTTCGTACATGGATCCCGACCCGCACAATTTCTCGTTCAATTCTCCGCAGGGCGCCTGTCCGCGCTGCAATGGTTTAGGAATTGTACCTGAAGTGGATATTGAAAAAATAATTCCAAATCCTGAAATCAGTATCAGTCAGGGCGGAATTGTTCCTCTCGGCGCATTTGCACACAACCTTGTTTTTGCAAAACTCGAAGCCATTGCCCGCAAATACGGTTTTAAACTTGAAAATAAAATCAGCGAAATACCGGAAGAGGCGATGAATATTATTCTTTACGGAACGGAAGAACCTCTAAAAATAGAATATTCGTCGGGCGTTTCGTCATCGTACATGCTCAGTTTCGAGGGGCTGCTCAATATTCTGTACGACCCTGCGTCTTCCGACAGAGATGAAATCGACAATTTTAAAGCTGAACGTTTTGTCAAATTCGTAAAATGTTCGGAGTGCGGGGGAACAAGACTGAAAAAAGAATCGCTGTACTTTCGCATTGCCGACAAAAACATAGCAGAAGTATCGGCGATGAGTATCGATGAAATGTATAATTTTTTTATTTCGATAGACAAAAAACTCGACAAAAAACAGAAAGCCGTAGCAAAAGAAATTCTCAAAGAAATCTGTTCGCGGACAGAATTTCTGTGCGACGTAGGTTTGAATTATCTTTCTCTTGACAGGAGTACGCGCTCGCTGTCGGGGGGCGAAAGCCAGCGAATCAGGCTTGCAACGCAGATAGGCTCAAAACTTGTAAATGTTCTGTACATACTCGACGAACCAAGTATCGGCTTGCATCAGCGGGACAATCACAAACTCATAAATTCGCTGAAACAGCTTCGCGACGCCGAAAATACAGTAATTGTGGTCGAACATGACGAAGAAATGATACGTTCTGCCGATCATGTAATCGACGTAGGACCGTTTGCCGGCGAATACGGAGGAAAAATTATGTCGGAAGGAAATCTGCCCGAAATTATGAATACCGATTCGCTTACAGCGCAGTATCTCAACGGAAAAAGACGCATCGAAATACCTGCTGCAAGACGGAAAGAACATGGCAAAATCGTTTTGAGCGGAGCGTCGGGCAACAATCTCAAAAATGTCAAAGTCGAATTTCCTTTGGGCGTATTTATATGTGTTACAGGGGTTTCAGGCAGCGGGAAGTCGTCGCTGATTAACGAAACCCTGCATCCGGTACTGAGCCAGCATTTCTACCGCAGTCTGCAAGAGCCGCTGCCTTACGAATCCATATCGGGACTGGAACTGATAGACAAGGTTATAGAAGTCGATCAGTCTCCGATAGGACGTACTCCGCGTTCAAATCCTGCAACATATACAAACGTCTTTTTAAATATAAGGAAACTTTTTGAGGCAACGCCCGAAGCCAAAATACGCGGATACAAGCAGGGACGTTTTTCGTTTAACGTAAAAGGCGGCAGATGCGAAGAATGTAGAGGCGCGGGAGTACAGGTTATCGAAATGAATTTTTTGCCAGACGTTCATGTTCTGTGTAAAAATTGCAGAGGAAAACGCTACAATCGCGAAACTCTCGAAGTCCGTTACAAGGGAAAAAACATCAACGACGTTTTGGACATGACCATAGATGAAGCTCTTGTGTTTTTTGAAAATATTCCATCTATATATCAGCAAATCAGAACAATGCACGACGTGGGACTCGGATATGTGAAACTTGGACAGCCAAGCACGACGCTGTCGGGCGGAGAAAGTCAGCGGGTAAAACTTGCGGCAGAATTAGCCAAACGCGACACCGGCAAAACATTCTACATTCTCGACGAACCCACAACCGGTTTGCATTTCGAAGACGTAAAAGTCCTGCTCGACGTGCTTAACAAGCTGGTTGACAGAGGAAATACTGTTCTTGTGATTGAACACAATCTCGACGTAATAAAAACTGCCGATTATATTATAGACCTCGGACCGGAAGGCGGCGCTGCCGGCGGCGAAATAATCTGCACAGGAACGCCAGAACAGATAACGAAACAGAACAAAGGCTATACAGCCGATTTTCTGAAAAAAGCGCTGGAATCGCAAGTTTGAGATGTTGTAAAAGGTATGCAGTTATAAAAATCTGGCAATCAGGAAATAAAGTGGTAATTTTGTATCCATACAATAAAACCAACCATTTGTTGCCACGATTGTCAGATTACAGTCTGTTCAACTTCACCGTGCGTCTCAGTACGCAGCATAACGGCGCATAAAACGCTGGAATATTAACTTTGAATGGTGTGAGCGACATTAATTATAATGCGCTGCCAGTGCAATTTGTCAACAAAAAATTTGTAATTGAAAAAAAATACCTATCTTTGCGGCGTGGAAAAAATTTGGCTGCTTGCAACCACATAAAAAAATGCTAAAATGTGTAGAGGCTACCTTTTTCCAGTTAAATTTTTTATAATTGTTTAATTTTAAATGTATTAATAAGATGAAAACTTATTTGTTTACTTCCGAATCGGTGTCAGAGGGACATCCCGACAAAATTGCCGACCAGATTTCGGACGCTGTTCTGGACGAATTTATCCGTCTGGACGCGGAGTCAAAAGTGGCGTGCGAAACGCTTGTAACAACAGGACTGGTAGTGCTGGCTGGAGAGGTTAAGTCCAGCGCATACGTTGATTTGCAAAACGTCGCACGCAAGACAATTGAACGTATCGGATACACAAGCGACAGTTACCGTTTCGACGCCAATTCCTGCGGCGTGATTTCTGCCGTTCACGAACAGTCTTCCGATATTAATCAGGGGGTTGAAAGAGAAAACAGGGACGATCAGGGCGCTGGCGATCAGGGTTTGATGTTCGGTTATGCAACAAACGAAACCGAACAGTATATGCCTCTGACACTGACGCTTTCGCACATGCTTGTCGAAGAACTTGCCGCAATCCGCAGAGAAGGCGCTATTCCCTATCTCCGTCCCGATTCTAAATCGCAGGTTACGGTCGAATATGATTTAAATCACAAAGCGCAGAAAATTCACACAATTGTAGTTTCGACTCAGCACGATGAATTTGATTCGGACGACAAAATGCTGAAAAACATTTATGACGACGTGAAAAACATTCTCATTCCCCGCGTAAAAAACCGTCTGCCCGAAAATATTCGTTCGCTGTTCAGAGACGATTATATTTTGCATGTAAACCCGACGGGCAAATTTGTTATTGGCGGACCTCACGGAGATACGGGACTGACAGGCAGAAAGATAATCGTAGATACCTACGGGGGCAAGGGAGCGCACGGAGGCGGAGCTTTTTCGGGTAAAGACCCGTCGAAAGTTGACCGCTCGGCGGCATACGCAGCACGGTATATTGCAAAAAACATGGTCGCCGCAGGCGTCGCCGACGAAATTCTCGTTCAGATTGCCTACGCAATAGGCGTTGCTAAACCGGTAAGTATCAACGTAAACACATTCGGAGCTTCAAAACTGCAAATTTCGGACGCCGAAATCGGAAAAATTGTCAATGAAATATTTGACCTGCGTCCTGCAAAAATTATCGAAAATCTGGCTCTGAAAAATCCTGTTTACGAAGCGACTGCCGCTTACGGACATTTTGGGCGTAACCCCGAAAAACGAATTGTCGAAACGGTAATCAACGGCAAGCCGGAGAAAAGGGAAATAGAATTTTTTACATGGGAAAAAACAGATGCAGTAGATAAAATCAAAAAGGCTTTTTCGCTGTAAAAAGAATTTCATTAAAAAATATTAAATAAAAAAACAAAAAGTCCACAAATTTTTTTGTGGACTTTGCGTTTTTATGGAATTATTAAAATTTCCGTAAAATCTGGCTATTCCAGTATTACTTTTTTGTTTTTCGGATATTTGACCGAATATTTAACATTCATGCTCTGCGATTCGGCAGGTTTCAGATTCAGCCGCCATGTGAGTTTGCCCGTATCGTTGTCTTTCGTTGCGTCTGAAATATTTATTGCTTCAACTTTTATTTCCTTATCGGTCGATACCGGAATCTGGTCTTCAACAATAATCGTTACAATGTCTTTTTTCTTGTTATGAACGGTTAAATCCCACTCGCGCGTTTCGGTTATGTTGCTGCCGAGAAACTGTTTTTCCGAAAAATCTTTTTTGCGTATCCGCGTAACGGTAATATTGTGGTCTCTGCCAAGCGACAGCGACAGTTTGTCGTCTGTTTTGCGGGTTTCGATAAACGATTCGCCGACATACCGGTCTTCAAAAAATATGTTTGCATTGCCCGACAGCAGGTTAAGCCGCTCCCAGCCGCTGATTTGCGCCAGCAGAAAAACGTCTTTTTCGAGCTTGCGAACGGCATAGTATTCATAAGTTGCAGGAAGCGAATGTTTTGCAAGTTCGACGGCTTGCGGCTGCCCGTCGCCGGCAATGTCGTAGGGAACGTCAACCGTAAATTCGACGCTTGTCTGGCTTTCCTGCACGACGGTCAATTCCGCCAGCGTCGCAGGAGCAGACATTTCAACGGCGTCTTCCATAAGAAGATATTTGTCATCAGCCATCACTTCCTTGTTGACCGCGCTGCGCTGTACCCGTACAGAGTTGAATGACTGATAGTTTGATACGGGAGCCGGTTCGTAGAACGACAGATACCATGTATCAAGCGTCGGTTTTGTACTGTTTACAGTCGGGTTTCCGGTCGAAAGCGTCGGCTTTATGTTTTTCCAGTCTTCACCTGTTGACTGGTAAACGTTTGCCTTGTATGTAAGTTCAACCGGATTTTTAATGTCCTTAGCCCTTAAATCATACGAAGGCGACCAGCCTGCATTATATACGAGATAGCTGACCGTGATTTTTGCCTGTGCTGCGGCTGGCGCGGTAATGTTTACGATAACCGAACTTGTAGCCTTTTCGGGTTTAGCCCTCAGCTCGTTCAGCTGTCGCGTTACAGCGTCTTTTTCTTTCGACAGTTCTTTCATTTTTTTTGCGATTTCGAGTTTTTTTGCCGCAATATTTTCGAGCCGCGAGCGGTAAAAGTCTGAAAACTGTATTAAATCGCTCACTTTTACGCCCGTATTGCTGCCACCGATGGACTGGTTTTGTTCGAGCATTTTTTCTTCGGATACAAAATTGTTGAGAGCGTACTGATTCTGTTCGATTTTGTCGTTAAGTTCTTCTTCCGATTTTTCGAGGTCAATAACTTCTTTTGATTTTTCTGCCGGTTTAAGGTGATTTATGCGATGAATTACTCCCAGAATCGTAAAATTTCCCTGTCCCGACACCTGAATACTCTGGGCATTAATGTTTTGCGGAAGATTATCGAACAGCAGTTGCTGAGCGCCAGCCCTGAGTTGCGCCATTCCTTCGCGCTGAACTTCCGCGCCGCGTATAAACACGGTTACGCCGCTGACA
Source organism: Prevotellaceae bacterium (assembly GCA_031257315.1). Lineage (GTDB taxonomy): Bacteria > Bacteroidota > Bacteroidia > Bacteroidales > UBA932 > JAIRLF01. The sequence goes on along the minus strand of JAIROW010000147.1, from coordinate 596 downwards.
GTAGATTTTACAGCAGTTGCATTGTCCTGTTGTGCTTTTATTTCCATTGTTTTAAAATTTAAAATGATTAACGTTAGAAACACTATTTTTTTCATGATACCGAATAATTTAAACTGTATTAATATTATGTTTAAAAATGCAAATATACAATTTTTATTTGATATTTTCGATTTCAGGATTTTTTTGAGGTTTATGCCGATTTGCTATCGCAGCAATTGTCTGAAATACAGAATTTTTATATGAGATTGTTCCCAAAAAGCTGAAAGCCTTAAATCAACAGAGCAGGGCATCGCCCTGTGAAATAAATACAACCGCCGTAGAGACGCAATTAATCGCGTCTCTACAAACCGTTATCTACTCCGATTTACGGCAATAATTAGAGTTTATGTAAAATTAAATATGCTATTTGAAAGCATATATCTGGCTGAAAGCCATAATTTTCATAACCGCCGGTCAACGACCGGCGGAAGAAACAGAGAGACGATAACGCTGCCTGTAAAGGCAGAACCATGTGGAGCAGAAAATATTCAAGTTCTGGCTTTCAGCCAGTTATTTGGGATTATGTTTGTCCGTATGTCAAACGACATACGGTTATG
>JAIROW010000146.1 GCA_031257315.1 Prevotellaceae bacterium | reverse complement strand
CATAACCGTATGTCGTTTGACATACGGACAAACATAATCCCAAATAACTGGCTGAAAGCCAGAACTTGCTATTTTCAGATCCACAGGGTTCTGCCTTTACAGGCAGCGTTATCGTCTCAATGTTTCTTCCGCCGGTCGTTGACCGTCGGTTATGAAAATTATGGCTTTCAGCCAGATATATGCTTTCCAATAGCATATTTAATTTTACATAAACTCTTTTATATGTCTGAACTGTTTGAATATTTTTTTGAATGTCGAGAAGCGCAAACTGGCTGCAAATTTTTCTGACAGCGCAGGACTAATCCAAAAAAATTGTTTCGGGAACAGATTCTATGATATTTAACGATTTTGCTTTTTCGAGAAAAAACTGTACGGCTTGACAGCCTTCTTCGCCAAGCTCGACTGTGAATTTGTTTACAAACATTTTGATATGACGGTCTGTAATTTCGTCGTCGCGAATCCATGCGTGTGATTTTACATAACCGTATGACGATGCAGGATTGTTTTTTGCAAACAGCACGCTTTCTTTCAGAGCGGCAGAAAATGCTCGCTGCGTTGTTTCGGGCAGATTTCTGTTCATCGCAATACAGCCTAACGGAATTGGCTGTCCGGTAGAATTTTCCCAGTATTCGCCCAAATCCATTATCTGTTGCAGTCCTTTACGCGCGTAGGTAAACCGGCTTTCGTGAATAAGTACTCCGGCGTCGGCTTCGCCGCTCAAAACAGCGTCTTCAATATCGGAAAACAGGTAAACGCCGGCTATTTTGACTTCCGGACAGGCATATTTCAGCAGAAACGCCGCTGTGGTATGTTCACCCGGAATTGCAATTTCGATAAACGGTATTTCGTCGGGATAGATTTTTGTTTTGCTTACCAGAATCGGACCGTTGCCGCGTCCCAGTGCGCTTCCCGATTCGCATACGAGATACTGCGCCGCAACCTGCGCGTATGCGTGATAGCTGATTTTAACAAAGTCTATTTCGCCTGTCATTGCGCGGCGGTTAAGCTCTTCGACGTCGGCAATTACGGTATCGAATTTCAGTTCGCATTTTATTTTGCCGTTAACCAGCGCGTCGAATATAAAAGTGTCGTTGGGACATGGCGAAAAGCCGAGTGTATATTTCATATCTTTAAAATATCTGTTAAACATTTATATATCAATTAAGAAAAAAAGTTTCGTGAAGCGACGGAATAACGACGTCCTTAAAACCTTTTTTGGCAAGACGTTTCCCAAATTCCTGCTGAACCGCCGGCTCGCCGTGAACTATAAAAACCCGCTTTACCTCGTCGGGATACTGGCAGGCGAGATACTGCGACAAATCGTTGTAATCGGCGTGGGCGCTCATTGAGTTTATTTCGCAAATATCGGCTTTTACCGGAAACGTTTCGCCAAAAATTTTTATGTTTTCGGGACGCTGTTTCAGCCGCGCTCCAAGCGATTCCGGTTCGCAGTATCCGACCATAAGCACGGTATTTTTCTTATTGCTTATGCTGTTGGCGATGTGATGTTTTACACGTCCGGCTTCAGCCATTCCCGAAGCCGATATAATAACGCACGGTTTTCTGTAATCGTTCAGCCGTTTCGACTCTTCCACGCTTTTTATATAATGCAGCCCAGTGAAATCGAACGGGTCGAAATCTGTTTTCATAAGATTGTGAACGATTTTGTCAAAACATTCGGGATGCCGTTTTACGACTTCGGTAGCTTCCATTGACAGCGGACTGTCAACAAAATATTCAATGTGCGGCAGTTTTCCGTGTATTTCAAGGTCGTTGAGAGCAAAAAGAATTTCCTGCGTTCTTCCGACGCTGAATGCGGGAATAATAAGTTTTCCGCCTTTGCCGATGCAGGTTTCTTCGATGTGTTTTTTGAGCATGTCTGCGTAGCTGTCGCCGTCTTCGTGCAGTCTGTCGCCATAAGTCGATTCGATAATAATATAGTCGGCTTGCGGAAAGGTTTCCGGCGATTTCAGTAACGGGTCGCTGTACCGTCCCACGTCGCCGCTGAATACAATGCTCGTGATTTTTCCTTTTTCCTTTATTCTTAAATAGATTGTCGAGCTGCCAAGAATATGTCCAGTCTCGAAAAGTGTCAGCGAAATATCGTTACGCAAGGGCAGCGGAAAACCCGAATTTACCGAAACAAAGTTTTTCATTGCATTGCTGACGTCTTTTTCCGTGTAAATTACTTCCAGCGGCGGTTTATTCTCCTTTTTCCGGCGTTTGTTCAGAAACACCGTATCGGCTTCCTGAATAAATGCAGAGTTTCGGAGCAGAATTTCGGACAGATCGACGGTTGCCGCAGTTGCATAGATTTTGCCCTCGAAACCGTCGCGCACAAATTTGGGAATTAATCCCGAATGGTCAATATGGGCATGAGAAAGAATCAGATAGTCAACATCTTTTGGCTCAAATCCCCACGAACGGTTCAACATTTCCGTATCCTTTCCGTGTCCCTGAAACATTCCGCAATCCAGAAGGATTTTTACGCCGTTATTCAACTCTATCAAGTGTTTGGAGCCTGTAACAACACCCGCAGCTCCATGAAAAGTTATCTTCATTCAATAAAAATTAAACGTTTAATTTGCAGGGCAAAGGTAGTAATTTTTAGCGAATAGCTAATAACAGAGTTTTTGTAGATTTGCAGTTTCGTTGTCCGCAGCCAACGCTATCGCTCGCCTGCGGACTTTGTCCCTGCTGACAGCGAGAAGTTTTGCCCGTTCGGGCAAGTTTTGCGCTTTCGCACTACCGCAGGCAACGCTACGCTCGCCTGCGGTTACGAAAATCAAGTCCGTTCGGGCTAAAAGTCAGGGTGTTCAGAACACCGGCTTGAAAAGCCGAACCTTTTAATAATTGATAAAAAAAGAAACTCATGTATAGTTCCGATTGCTCTCGTGAGAGCTTTGATTGCTCTCGAGAGAGTTCCGATTACTCTCGTGAGAGTTCCGATTGCTCTCGCGAGAGTTCCGATTACTCTCGCGAGAGCTTTGATTGCTCTCGCGAGAGTTCCGATTGCTCTCGCGAGAGCTTTGATTGTTCTCCTTTGCTGGCTCGGCTAAAAAGCCGAACCACAGGATTGTGGATAAAAAGCGGCGCGTAACAGTTTAGTTTATCGGCATTTAAATCAAACAAAGGTATATTTAAAATATTTCGTATAACTTTGCAGCTGAAATTAGGATATAAATGTAATATGGCTGACGAAAAGATTATTTTCTCAATGGTAGGAGTGAATAAGGTGTATCCTCCTCAAAAACAGGTATTGAAAGACGTATATCTTTCATTTTTTTACGGCGCAAAAATCGGGATAATCGGTTTGAACGGTTCGGGCAAATCAAGCCTTTTGAAAATTATTGCAGGAATCGACAAAAGTATTCAGGGCGAGGTTGTTTTCTCACCCGGTTATACGGTCGGATACCTCGAACAGGAACCGCAACTTGACGATAATAAAACCGTAAAGGAAACCGTGCAGGAAGGCGTGCAGGAAGTTGTCAGTTTACTTTCGGAATATGAAGCCGTTAACGCATCGTTTGCAGACCCCGAAATTCTTGAAGATGCCGACAAAATGAACGCACTGATTGAACGTCAGGGCGAACTGACCGAAAAAATAGAAATGCTTGGAGGCTGGGAACTCGACAGCAAGCTGGAACGTGCAATGGACGCGCTTTGCTGTCCCGACGAAAATCAGCTTGTGAAACACCTTTCGGGCGGCGAGCGGCGACGGGTTGCGCTGTGCAGGCTCTTGCTGAAATCGCCCGACGTCCTTTTGCTCGACGAGCCGACCAACCATCTTGATACCGAATCGGTTCAATGGCTCGAAATATTTTTACAGCAGTATAAGGGTACGGTAATCGCCGTAACTCACGACCGATATTTCCTTGATAATGTTGCGGGCTGGATTCTCGAACTTGACCGCGGCGAAGGTATTCCGTGGAAGGGAAATTACTCTTCGTGGCTCGAACAGAAAGCAAAACGTCTTGAAACAGAAGAGAAACAGGAAAGCAAACGCCGAAAAACGCTCGAACGGGAACTCGAATGGGTACGCATGTCGCCGAAAGCCCGACAGGCTAAATCGAAAGCCCGACTTTCGGCTTACGAAAAAATGGCGAACGAAGACAGCCGGCAGAAGGAAGAAAAACTCGAAATATTTATCCCCAACGGACCGCGTCTGGGAAATGTGGTTATCGAAGCCGTCAACGTGAAAAAAGCCTATGGCGACAAAATTCTTTTTGAAAACCTCAATTTCAAACTGCCGCCTGCCGGAATAGTGGGAATTATCGGTCCTAACGGAGCCGGAAAAACCACGCTGTTCCGTCTTATTATGGGGCTTGAAACTCCCGACGAAGGTACGTTTACGACAGGCGAAACCGTTAAAATCGCCTACATCGACCAGCAGCACAAATCAATTGACGCCGGAAAAACAGTCTATCAGATTATTTCAAACGACAGCGAGTATGTCCGTCTCGGAAACAGAGAAATCAATGCAAGAGCATACGTCTCGCGCTTTAATTTCAGCGGCGCCGACCAGGAAAAAAAGGCGGGAGTACTCTCGGGCGGCGAGCGAAACAGGCTGCATCTTGCTTTGACGCTTAAAGACGAAGGCAATGTTCTGCTTCTGGACGAACCGACAAACGACATTGACGTAAACACTCTGCGGGCGCTGGAAGAAGGGCTTGAAAACTTTGCAGGCTGCGCCGTTGTGATTTCGCACGACCGATGGTTTCTCGACCGCATTGCCACTCACATACTTGCTTTTGAAGGCGATTCTTATGTCCACTTTTTTGAAGGCGGATACAGCGAATATGAAGAAAACAAAAAACGTCGGCTCGGCGACAGCGCTCCACACCGTTTAAAATATAAAAAACTGGTTGAATAGATATGTTGAATAACGACTGGAAAGAACGTCTCAATGTTGTGTATTCTACAAATCCCGATTATAAATACGAATATGGCAACGAAGAAAATGATGTGGAAACTCCTGCGCCACAAAAGCAGAGGTTAATAATCTGCCTCGACAAAAAGCAGCGTGGCGGAAAAAAAGTTACGCTTGTTCAGGGTTTTGTCGGTTCTGCCGAAGATTTGAAAAATCTTGGCAAAGACCTGAAAACCAAATGTGGAGCCGGCGGAAGCGTTAAAGACGGCGAAATACTGATTCAGGGCGATTTCAGAGATAAAGTACTGGAATTTCTTCTGAATGAAGGATATAAGGCAAAAAGAGGCAATTAACGGATTATGATATGAATTGAAAATTATTGATTAAAAATTAAAAATGTTTGCCGAAAAGCTTACAGATGGACTGTAATACATTATAACTTTTAATCAATAATTTTTTTAGTTAATTTAAAAATTGATTATACAGTGAATGTTTTAGACAAAATACTTGATTCAAAACGGGAAAAATTGAATGAATTGAAAAAATATCGCAGTTTTGCAGATATTCGCAACGAAGCAGAAGCAGTCAACCGACCCGTAATTTCGTTTTCCGAATCTCTGAAAAATTCGGATACAGGAATAATTGCCGAATTTAAACGGCGGTCGCCCTCGAAGGGCGCAATCAACGAAACTGCCAGCGTCGAAAACGTTGTTGCAGGATACGCTGCCGCGGGAGCGGCTGCCGTTTCGGTGCTTACCGACGGCGAATATTTCGGAGGCTCGACAGCCGACCTTGTAAATGCCCGCAAAGTATCGACCGTGCCGCTGCTGCGTAAGGATTTTATAATCGACGGCTATCAGATTTGCGAAGCGAAAATTGCAGGCGCCGATTTTATTCTGCTGATTGCAGCGGCGATGGATTCCGTTTCGCAGTGCAAAGACCTTGCCGATTTTGCCCGCTTGCTCGGACTGGAAATACTGCTCGAAATACACGGCGAAAGCGAACTGGATTTTATAAGCGCCGGCGTAAATGCTGTGGGCGTAAATAATCGTAATTTGAAAACGTTTGTTACCGATACTGCAATATCGGTAAATCTGGCGGCAAAAATTCCCGAAAACTGTATAAAAGTATCCGAAAGCGGAATTTCAAACCCCGAAACTGTAAAACAGTTGAAAAATATCGGATATTGCGGATTTCTTATGGGCGAAAATTTTATGAAGGAATCCGATCCTGCAAAAGCGTTTGCCTGTTTTGTAAATAAATTGAAATAAAATTTTGTACCGGTTGTGAAACCGATACAAAAAAAGCAAATAATATTGAACATAAAGAGTAAAAATGAGTAAGAAAAAAAAGAAAAAATCAATAGATTTTCTGCAAAGTATTATTAATGTTTTTGAACAGCATCCTTCGCGTCAATATACTTGCCGCGAGGTTGCGGCGCTGGTTAATCCTGACAGTGAGCTGCGCAAAATTTTGCCTGTAGCCGTTGACGGGCTGGTTGTTCAGGGGGTTTTGGAAAATCCTGCGCCCGGAAAGTATATATTTAAAAAGCCCGAAGACTTTTTTCTTGTCGGAACGGTAGATATTACCCGTCAGGGTTCGGCATACATCACTCCCGAAAGCGACGATTCCAACAGCGACATTTTTGTTGCCGAACACAATATGAACAGGGCGTTTCACGGCGACAAGGTGAAAATCAGGGTGTTCAACAAAAAATCGGGACGCATGGAAGGCGAGGTTGTTGAAATTATCGACGAATCAAAACGTTCTTTTGTCGGTAAAATTGAAATTTCAAACAAATACGCATTTGTTATTCCCGACAGTAAAAATCTTCCCTACGATATTTTTATTCCGCTGACAAGTTTGAAAAACGCTCAGAGCGGACAGAAAGTCGTGGTCAGAATTGTAGAATGGAAAAAGGGAATGAAAAACCCTACGGGAGAAGTAATCGACGTGCTTGGCGAGTCGGGCAGCAACGACGTTGAAATGCACGCTATTCTTGCCGAGTTTGATTTGCCGTACTCGTATCCCGCAAATCTTGAAAAAGCGGCAAACCGTATTTCTGAAAAAATTCCCGAAGCGGAATATGCAAAACGCAGGGATTTCAGAAACTGCGTTACTTTTACAATCGACCCGAAAGATGCAAAGGATTTTGACGATGCTCTGTCAATCAGCCTGCTCGATAACGGAAACTGGGAAATAGGCGTTCATATTGCGGACGTTACGCATTATGTAAAACCGAATACTTCAATAAATCAGGAAGCCGAAAGCCGCGCTACTTCAATATATCTGGTTGACAGAACAATACCCATGTTGCCCGAAAGACTGTCGAACTTTATATGTTCTCTGCGTCCTGATGAAGAAAAACTCTGTTTTTCAGCCGTATTTGAAATGGACAGCAAAGCTTCGATTAAAAACGAATGGTTTGGACGGACAGTAATTCTGTCGAAAAAAAGATTTACATACGAAGAAGCTCAAACTGTGATTGAAACCGGCGCGGGCGATTATGCGAAAGAAGTGCTGAAACTGAACGAGCTTGCGCAGATACTCAGAAAAAAACGTTTCAGAGACGGAGCCATTACTTTTGAACGCGAAGAACCGCGTTTTGAAATAGACGAAAACGGAAAACCGGTCAGCGTTTATTTCAAGGAAATAAAGGAAAGCAACCAGCTGATAGAAGAATTTATGCTGCTGGCAAATAAAAAAGTTGCAGAAAAAATCGGCAAAAAAGTCAGCGGACAAAAAGCCAAAACCTTTGTGTACCGTATTCACGACAAACCCGATACGGAAAAACTCAACAAATTTGGCGACTTTATAAAACGCTTCGGATACAGCATGAAATTGGACGACGACGATATACTGTCGAAAGAAATGAATAAAATTCTGGCGCAGGTTAAGGGCAAACCCGAATCGGGACTGATTGAAACCCTTGCCGTGCGCTCTATGGCTAAGGCAATATATACGGTTAACAATCTCGGTCATTACGGGCTGGCTTTTCCATTTTATACACATTTCACCTCGCCAATTCGACGTTATCCCGACATGATGGTACACAGGCTGCTGGCGAAATATCTCGGAAACGGAAAATCTGCCGATAAGGATTATTATGAAGAAATGTGCAGACGCTCGTCGGCAATGGAACAGCGTGCAGCAGAGGCTGAAAGAGCTTCGATAAAATATAAGATGATCGAGTTTATGCAGGACAAAATCGGAGAAGAATACGAAGGTCTCGTTACCGGCGTAACCGAATGGGGAATTTATGTCGAAATCATTGAAAACAAGGTGGAAGGAATGGTTTCCGTAAGGTCAATGAAAGACGACTGTTACTATTTCGACGAAGACAATTACAGAATGGTTGGTCAGTCGTCGGGAATAACATACACGCTGGGCGACAAGGTTCACGTTAAATTAGTTAATGCCGATTTGATGCAGAAACACATAGATTTTCAAATGATTAATCCTGAATTTGAAGATTATATGGAAAAACGTCATGCCGTTAAAAACGGTAAAAAGAAAAAGGAAAAAAAAGAGAAAGAGAAAAAATAAAAATAAAATAAAAATAATAATAGAGTTAATGTAAAATTAAATATGATATTTGAAAGCATATATCTGGCTGAAAGCCATAATTTTCATAACCGCCGGTCAACGACCGGCGGAAGAAACAGTGAGACGATAAGGCTGCCTGTAAAGGCAGAACCCTG
>JAIROW010000097.1 GCA_031257315.1 Prevotellaceae bacterium | reverse complement strand
AATAACCTGTCTGTATGTTTATCTGTGATTTTTTTATGCTGTTTTCCAATAAAATCGAATAAAAGTAATAAATAGAAATGAAATTAAAACAGAAAACATGAAGAAAAACTGATGTTAACAGAAATGATACTTGAAAAGTCGGCAGATGTTTTGCTTTTGAACGGATATACAGTCAATACGAACGGTTTTGCATACGGAAAAACAGGAATAGCGCTGACGCTGTTTGAAATTGCCGAGTATTTAGACAGCGACAGAATATATGACCATGCAGTAAATCTGTTTCAGGAAGTTCTTGCTTGCGAAGTCAGCAATACCGATTTTGTCAACGGAAAGGCGGGAATAGCTTTTGCATTGCAGTATCTGATAAAACGCAGGCTGCTGGACGCCGACTACATGGAACTGTACGGAAAATGCCACAGAGATATAATCAAAAAAATCAGCCAGTTACAGTACAGTGAAAGCGAATACGCTTCCTTTTTAGGCTATTTTTTATTTATCGAAACATCGGACTGTTTATCGGCGACGGATTACATAAAATTATCTGAAATAATCAGAAATTGCATATTCAGGTTTTTAACCGGATTTAACACAGAAAATAACACGACCGACTTTGTCGTTATATCGGAACTGTTACACGCAATTATCTGTATTCAAAAGCCATATGGCGATTTTATTCTGGAAATTGAACGGATTTTTAATAAACTTATACTCAAAAATGTTAATGAACCGGATACCGACACTTTACTGTTTTTGCTTCAATTTTATATTTATGGCGCTTTGCACGAACAGCCTGATATTATGAAGAATACTGAAAAAGTACTTGAAACGCTTCCGAATATTTCTACTGCAAATTTTACGCTTCGTCAACTGACTGATATTATTATATACATATTAAGAATATATCGTTTAAATAATCATATTGATTACAGAGCGACAGCATATAAAATAATGGACTCGATAATTTCCGGCGATATTGATTCTTTTGAGCAGAAAACTGTTCGATTAATCAGAAACGGGAACAGTTTGAATTTTGGACTCGGTTATGGCTTTTGCAGATTGTTGACATGCTGTCTCTATTTGAATAAATCAACTCAAAATTTATTTAATGACGATTTGATAAAATTAACGGCATGATAAATGTTTTTCAGTTACATATAATATATTACAGTTACAGAACCGGTATCGACCGTTATATTGAAATGCTGACAGACGGCATAAATAACAGACAGAACAGAGATGTTGTATCGCATACGATTTGTTTTACAAATGATATTGAAAAATTATTTCCCAGAATAACCGTAAGCAGCGAAAATGTACTGACGGCATTTATTCCTTTGCCAAAAGATGAAAAATTACTGTTTAAAAATTCATTCTGGAAAAAACGATATATCAGTATTGTATGTGAAATATTGACTCCATATTTGAAAAATTTTTCCAGTTTATGTTTTCAATACAACAATCTGTTTTTATCGGAACTTGCCGAAGTTATGAAAAATAAATTTGGCGGTAAAATAATAGCCTGTCTGCACTGTTTGCCATGGAAATTCAAATTAAACAGTAACATTCAAATTTTCAGTAGATTATACCGGTTGTATCATGACGGACAATACGATATTTTCAGACGGCTTGAAAATTCGACAGTCAATTATGCTCTGTCAGACATGATAATATGTCTGTCGAGTAGTGCAAAAGAATATATAGTAAACATTCATAATATTGATCCTGAAAAAATAAAAATCATATACAATGGTTTGCCAGATGATGCAAACGGAAAAATGAGAAGTGAAAAATCGCGTCCCGAAATTCTGTATGTCGGAAAAGTCAGCAGAGATAAGGGAATATTTGAAATGCTCGGCGTATTAAAAAACATAAGGGCGAAAGGATTGGATTTCGGTGTTACAGTTGCCGGTTCCGTTTCCGGTATTATGACTGACAAAATAAAGAATGACTGTAACATGCAGGATATTGACTTTCGAGGGGAGATACCTTTCAACGAACTGAAAAAACTCTATTTTTCCTGCACTTTCGGCGTTATACCTTCGCTGCACGAGCAATGCAGTTATGTTGCCATAGAAATGGCTATGTCCGGTTTACCGGTAATTGTTTCGGACGTTGACGCTCTTGCCGAAATATTTGAGCATGAAAAAACAGCGCTGTTAACTCCTCTCGTTTTAGACCCTGAATTGGGAATTAAAATAAAGCATGAACAGTTTGAAAAAAATATCATAAGACTTTTAACCGATAAAACTTTGAGAGAAAAATTAAGCAGAAATATCAGAAAACTTTACGAAAATAAATTCACTCATGACAAAATGATTTCCGAAACGGTTGCCGTTTACAAACAGTTGTATAATTGATTGAGTATAAAGGCAAAAATACGGAGCAGATTATACAAATTTGCGCAGATTTCAGGGAAATATTAAAGATGTAAAAAATGCAAATTATCAGAAATAATAAAATCTGCGCAAATTTGTGGACAACGTTTATAAACCGTTGACAGACAATTTCTTTTTCAATTCTTCCAACATATTTTCAGTTGTTGATTTGAGATTGTATTTTGGATTCCAGCCCCATTCTTCTTTTGCGCAGGTATCGTCGATACTGTTGGGCCAGCTGTCGGCAATTGCCTGACGTACAGGGTCTGGGCAGTATTCCATTTTGAAATCGGGAATATGTTCGCGTATTGCCGAACAAAGCATTTCAGGTTCGATACTCATTGAGGTAACATTAAAGGAGTTACGGTGTACGAGTCTGTCGGGATTTGCTTCCATCAGGTCGATTGCAGCGTCAAGAGCGTCGGGCATGTACATCATGTCCATAAAAGTACCTGCCTGTAACGGACATTTGAATGTTTCGCCTTTTACGGCTGCGTAATAAATTTCGACGGCATAGTCTGTTGTGCCGCCTCCGGGGTGCGCCACATGCGAAATCAATCCGGGAAAACGAACCGAGCGCGTATCGACGCCAAAGCGTTTAAAATAATAGTCGCCAAGCAGTTCGCCCGCAACTTTTGTAACGCCGTACATGGTTTGCGGACGCTGGACTGTATCCTGCGGAGTTTTGTCCTTTGGCGTATTGTGTCCGAAAGCGCCGATGGAACTCGGAGTAAATACGGCGCATTTCAGTTCGCGGGCAATTTCAAGCACGTTGAATAAACCGCCCAGACCGATATGCCACGCCATTTGAGGTTTAGCCTCCGCCGTTGCCGAGAGCAGCGCCGCCATATTGTAAACGGTATCGATTTTATATTTTTTTACTGTTGCGGCAATTTGTGAAGCGTTTGTAATGTCTGCTTCTTCTGCCGGACCCGATTCGAGCAGTTCGCCCGAAGGCTCTGCGCCTTTAATGTATCCGACTACCACATTTTCGTTTCCGTATCTGGATCTCAGGCACAAAGCCAGTTCCGACCCGATTTGTCCCGTAGAACCTATTATTAATATATTTTTCATCTTATTTTTATTAATTAGAGTTTATGTAATTTTATTGTCGCAACAATTTGGCTGAAAGTCAATATTTTAATAACGCATGTCAAAGACATGCAGAAAAATATAATTTGCAATAATTGACTGAAAAACAGGATTTTAATATTCTGCATAATATAAAATTCTGACCTTTCAGACAGTAGAGACGCGATACATTGCGTTTCTACGCAGGTTGTTGACCTGCAATTATGAAAATTCGGGCTTGCAGCCAGTTTGATGCTTTTAAATATCATAATTTAACTCAATATCTATTGTAAAAATCAATTGACAATTATTCCCATTCTATTGTTGCCGGCGGTTTTGAGCTGACGTCATATACAACTCTGTTTATTCCGCGTACATTATTGATTATTTCGTTTGAAACTTTTGCAAGAAATTCGTATGGAAGGTGTACCCAATCGGCTGTCATTCCGTCGGTTGAGTGTACTGCTCTGAGAGCTGCCGTATATTCGTAGGTGCGTTCGTCGCCCATAACTCCAACCGATTTTACGGGCAACAATATGACGCCCGACTGCCAGATTGTGTGATACAAACCTGCTTCCTGCAAATTTCGGGTAAAAATATCGTCGGCTTCCTGTAAAAGTTCTACTTTTTCTTTGCTTATTTCGCCAAGAATCCGTATTGCCAAACCCGGTCCGGGAAACGGATGCCGGTTGAGAATCAGATGTTTCAAGCCCAGTTCGCGTCCTACGCGCCTTACTTCGTCCTTAAACAGAAGTCGTAGCGGTTCAACCAGTTTTAAATTCATTTTTGCAGGTAAACCTCCAACGTTATGATGTGATTTTATGGTCGCCGAAGGTCCATTAACCGACACGGATTCAATCACATCGGGGTATATTGTGCCTTGCGCCAGCCATTTTATGTCATTTAACCGTCGGGCTTCGTCGTCGAAAACTTCAACAAAATTCCGTCCTATAATTTTCCGTTTGGTTTCAGGGTCTGAAATATCTGTCAAATCGCTAAAAAATTTTTCCGAAGCATTTACGCCCGTAACATTCAGTCCCATTTCTCTGTAAGCGTTCATTACCTCGTTAAATTCGTTTTTTCGGAGCAAACCGTGATCGACAAAAACGCAGTACAGATTTTCACCTGCTGCACGATGCAGCAGCAGAGCTGCGACCGACGAATCTACTCCGCCCGAAAGCGCCAGCACGACTTTGTCGCCGTTCAGCTTCTCTTTAAGTTCTTTTACCGTATTTTCCACAAAAGAGGCTGGCGTCCAGTTTGCCGGACATTTGCATATATTTATGGCAAAATTGCGAAGAAGCGTAACTCCGTCGGCGCTGTGGGTTACTTCGGGGTGAAACTGTATTCCCCACGTTTTTTCGCCCTCGATTTTAAATGCTGCAACAGGGATACTGTGCGTTGCGGCAACGGTTTTAAACTCATGAGGCAGCGACGTTATCGTGTCTCCGTGCGACATCCAGACCTGCGAGCCGGCAACGATACCGTTCATCAGTTCGTCCGAAGCGTCAATCGACACAAGATTTGCCCTGCCATATTCCCGATTTTTTGACGCTTGAACTTTTCCGTTTTGCAGATGCGTCAACAGCTGTGCGCCGTAACAGATTCCCAGAACCGGAATTTTTTTTCTTATGCTGTCAACGTCAAAATTCAAAAAAACGGCGTCGTTAACCGAGCATGGACTGCCCGACATGATTACTCCGTACACCGAGCCGTCTATTTGCGGAAAACTGTTGTACGGATATATTTCACAATATACGTTTAATTCTCTCAATCGTCTGGCTATCAACTGAGTATATTGAGAGCCGAAATCCATTATCAATATCTTTTCCTGCATTAGAAACCAATTACAAAATAAGGTGCAAAAGTAATATTTTTAATGAATAGAGAACCGACAAAATCGTAAATACTTTATTTATTGGATATTATGTTTACATGTTTCCTGATATTTCTGAGCTGTAACGTCTCAAATCGAATAAATTGAGACTATCCAGCGTGGGCGCAATTAATCGCACCCACTGCTAAAAACGGCGTGAGAAAGTACGAGAGGGTAGGGGAGCAGTTCCAACTACCTGATATAAAGTTATTAAAATACCGGTTTTCGGTCTCTTTTTATAAGACAGCAAACGGAGTTAAATAATATTTTTCAGACGTCAAACCTGCTGTTTTTTACTCAGAAGCGATTCTAAAATTTCGATTTGATGATCTTTCGATGCAACAAGTTTTTCGTAAACATCTTTGCTTTCCTGATGCAGATGCTCAACAACATAACCGATTCCAATACTGCCTTCGTAGTTATTCTGGTGAACAGTCTGACCTCCAATATCGCTGAAAAAGTCTTTGGGGGTTGTGTCCAGAATATTCATTAGCAGGTCTAAATACTTTGCCCATGCAAAACTTTCGCCCGTTTCTATTTTTTGATTTGATAGGCAGAGCGCGTGATATTCAGTTATTCAGCCATCTCCGTCTGATTCAATCCTTTGGCTGTTCGGAGTTTCTTTATTTTTTCAACTATTTTCCTGTTCATACCAATTAAAACTTTTGCCGCAAAGTTAATACATTTGTAGCGAAAAAGTGGCATTTTGCAGCGAAAAAGTGGCAAAATTTTGTAACTGTCTGAAAACATGCGATTAACAATGTATAAAATTTTTCGCATTTTGTGCAAAAAATTTCAACAAATGCCACTTTTTCGATGCACTCCATTTCAAATATTCGTTGTACCTTTGCACCCGTAAACATAAATAACGTTTACATAAATATTTTATGGTTTATTAAAAAAATTTAGTAAAATGAAGAAAAATTTAGATTTGAACGCTTATGGCGTTAAAGAGTTG
>JAIROW010000090.1 GCA_031257315.1 Prevotellaceae bacterium | reverse complement strand
AACTGGACGTTTATCGCATGGGGAACATTCCATGCCCTACTTTTTTTACCGTTGATTTTGTTAAAGAAAAATCGAAAAAATACAGATACGGTTGCAGAAAACCGTATTTTGCCAAATCTGAAAGAGTTGTTTCAAATAACGGTAACGTTTTTATTGGTAGTTTTTGGCTTGATACTGTTTCGCGCGGAAAGTATCGGACAGTCGGTTGAATATTTTTCAGGAATTATGGACGGTAGTTTGTTTTCCGTTTCGTCGATTTATAAAAAGCAACCGCTGTTACAGAATGTCATTTTTATTGCTATCATGCTTGCCGTGGAATGGTTGCAGCGAAATAAACAGCATGGACTGGAAACACCAAAAATAAAATCACATATTTTGAAATTCGGAATTTATTATCTGTTAGTATTTTTACTTTTTTTATTTGCCAAAGAAGGCAAAACTTTTATTTATTTTCAGTTTTAAAAATTCGGAAAGATGAAAAAATTTATATACAGAACAATTATTTTCATAGCCATACCGCTTTTGCCGGCTTTTATTATAGACGGCATAATTTCTGGCAGTTTGCGTAAATACAATGAGTTTTTCCTTGTTAACTGGAATGATATCTATTCGGGTAAATTACAGTATGACATGCTGATAATGGGCAGTTCAAGGGCATTGTTCCAATACAGTCCGGCAATTTTAGATTCCATGCTGGGCGTAGATTCCTATAATTTAGGCTCAGACGGACGTAAAATTGATACCCAGATATTGAAATATGACACGTATCGAAGGTTTAACAGGAAACCGTCGTATATTATTCAAAATGTAGATATTTGGACAATTGGACATAGCTCCGGTTATTGTCGAGAACAGTTTTTTCCTTATTTTTTTGACGACACGCTCAGAGAAAAATCGTCGGAAATTGAACACTGGAGCTGGGCAGAAAAATATATTCCGTCTTTCAGATATATTGGATATGGCAAACTTGTATTACAATCATTAATCAACAAACAGTCAGTTAGCTATGTTTTAACAAAAGGTTACTATGGAAATCCTGATACATTATGGGACGGTTCCAGAATAATACCGAAAACCGAAATTCAATACAACTGGGATATAAGAGCTTTATCTCTGTTTGACAGTTATTTGTCAAAAGCAAAATCGGAAAACATTAAAGTTATTTTTGTTTTTGCACCGTTTCATATCCTTGCAATGTCAAAAGTTAAAAATGTGGAAGAAATGTTTATGAAGTACGACAGCATTGCGAAAAAATATGACATTCCGGTTTTAAATTATACCTATGACGCGCTCAGTTATGACACTGCATATTTCTATAATGCCTCGCATCTGAACAAACGCGGTTCCGAAATTTTTACAACAAAACTTGCTCGCGATATTGATTCTCTGGGATTATTGAAGTATTAGTATGTGATGTAAAAATATTCTGTGATAATACTTTAATTTTAAAGTATAAAAGGTTATTGATACAATAATTATTTGAAAATAAGAATTTTAATATCCTGAATATACTTTACGCGGTATGATTTTGTGCATTGACTTGACAGTGGGACATTCCCCACTGTCTATGCTGCGGTTATGGAAATTCTGACTTGCAGGCAAATTCTCTGAGTTTACATAAGCATTAGCAATTTTTTTAACCTGACGCATAATCTTTTTAATTCTCATACCGGTTTGCGAATACTCGATATTTGCATTATCTTTGCACATCGAAAAATTCGATATATGATTGTTACTTTTGAAAAGGAATACCTGCGCGATTTGTATGAAACGGGAAAGTCAGTTGATAAAAAGTACCGTTTTCAGCCAGAAATTGTACGTAAATACAGACATTGCATTGATCTTATGCGAAATTCGCCCAATACAAACTCGCTTGCAAGATATAACTCGCTTAATTTTGAAAAACTGACAGGCAACAGGCAGGGTTTGTTTTCAATCAGAGTAAACAAACAGTATCGAATCGAATTTACGGTAAAAAACGAGGGTGTCGAAACTGTCGTTACCGTATGTAACATTTTAGAATTGTCGAATCATTATCAATAAAAACACATTATGGTTACATTACAAGGAATTGACCCGCGCATGATAGCAAATAACCTCACGCCGTGCGAACCAACGCATCCGGGCGAGATATTGAAAGCCGAAATCGAATATCGCGGCGTATCGCGGCGCAAACTCGCGGCGAAGATTGGAATAGAATATTCTGTTCTCGACGACGTTCTGAACGCCAGACAGCCGCTTACAACCGAGTACGCGCTGCTCTTTGAAGCTTCTTTGAATGTGGACGCAGAGCCGCTTGTAAAGATGCAGGCAGAATACGATTTGCAAACAGCGAAAAAAGACAAAACATTTTCAGAACGTCTTGCCAAAGTCCGCGAAACGGCGGCAATACTCTGATACAATAATACTTTGTCGGGCAATATTTTGCGAATACTCGATATTTGCATTATCTTTGCACATCGAAAAATTCGATATATTTGTAATTGAATTAATATATTAAACAAGTAATAAATAGTTAAGATATGACAGTCCTACGTAACAAAACCCTGCTGCTGTTGAGCCTTCTGGCAGCCGGATGCATGGCGCCAGACAGTGCGCCGGACAGCGTGCAGGCTTTGAGAAAAACTTTTATCTCGCCTCCCGACAATGCAAGACCGGGAGTTTACTGGTATTTTATGGACGGCAATCTGTCGAAAGACGGAATTACTGCCGACCTCGAATCAATGAAAGAAGCCGGCATCGGAAACGTGCTTTTTCTGGAAGTAAACGTTGGCGTGCCGCGCGGAAAAGTCGATTTCCTCAGCGAAGAATGGCAAACAATATTTGCGCACGCCGTGTCGGAAGCTAAACGGCTGGGCATCGAACTGACTATGGGATCAGGACCGGGCTGGGCTGGAAGCGGCGGTCCATGGGTAAAGCCCGAACAGTCGATGCGCAATATCGTTGCTTCGGATACTGCTGTCAACGGCGCTGCAAAGTTTGACGCAGTTCTCACAGTACCGGCGCTCCCAAACCAGGGAGGAATGGGATACTGGGGATTGACCGACAAACTCAGCGCACTGCGCGAAGCATATTACAGAGACGTTTGCGTGCTTGCTTTTCCTACTCCGACCGACAGTGAAAGCCGAATTGCCGACATTGGCGAAAAGGCGCTTTACTGGCGCAAACCTTACTCGTCGGAAAGAGGCGTGAAACCATATCTGCCGTCTAATGTTCTGTTCGACGACATTGCCGGCGCGGCAATCGACCGCAGCAAAATCATTGACCTGACCGACAAACTCGACGCCAGCGGACGTCTGCAATGGGACGTTCCCGAAGGACAATGGACAATCATGCGATTCGGCATGCGAAATAACGGCGTCGTTTCGCGTCCAGCTCCCGACCCAGGACTGGGTTTCGAGTGCGACAAATTCGACACAACTCATCTGAACGCTCATTTCGACGCCTATCTCGGCACGCTTTTCCGCAAAACCGCAAAAACGGGCGAAGTCGAAAAGCGCGGCGGCTGGACAATGCTGCACATCGACAGCTGGGAAATGAGTTCGCAAAACTGGAGCGACAACTTCCGCAGCGAATTTACTAAACGTCGCGGATACGACCCCCTAAAATGCCTGCCCGTTTATTCAGGAAGGGTGGTTGAGAGCGTCGAAGTCAGCGAACGATTTCTATGGGACGTGCGCCAAACGGCAATGGAGCTTGTTGTTGAAAATTATGCCGCACAGTTCCGAAAACTGGGTGAACGATACGGGTTGACGCTCTCTATTCAGCCATACGACATGAACCCCGCTGCCGACTTCAATCTGGGCGCAGCTGCCGACGTGCCGAGCTGCGAATTTTGGGCTAACGGATACGGTTACAACTCTACTTTCGGCTGTACAGAAGCCGCCTCGATTGCACACATATACGGGCGTCCCGTTGTCGAAGCAGAATCGTTCACCTCTGCCGGCGAAGGCTGGAGGCTGTATCCAGAAAACGTGAAAAATCAGGGCGACTGGGCTTTCTGCGCCGGCATCAACAAATTTGTCTATCACACATTTGCACACAAACCATTCCTCAGCGAGCGCGTCCGACCCGGAATGACAATGGGACCATACGGCGTTCACTGGGACAGAGGACAGACATGGTGGTCGATGTCGTCGGCATACCACCGATACATCACGCGCTGCTCGTATCTTCTGCGACAGGGACGGACTGTCGCCGACATTCTTTACCTCAATGCAGAAGGCGCACCTCACGTTTTCACGCCCCCCCAGTCGGCTTTTACTTCCGATAATTCAACTGTGGCAAGTCTCGATTACGACTGGTGGAATTTCAGACATCTGCCACTTATGCCCGACCGTCGCGGCTACAATTTCGACGTCTGCTCGCCACAGGCGCTGATGGAAATGGCTGAAGTGGACAGCGCCGGAAACATCGTATTCCCCAGCGGCGCAACTTACCGAATATTAGTCCTGCCAGCAACGCCGACAATGACGCCGCAACTGTTGCACAAGATCGAAACACTGGTGAAAAACGGAGCAACAATCGCCGGAAATCCACCGTCAAAATCGCCAAGCCTGACAGACTACCCCGACTGCGACCGAAATGTGAAAGAAACGGCAGAACAAATGTGGGGAAACATGCAGCCTTCCGCAGTCGAAAAAATAATACGATGCGGCAAAGGCGCTATCCTTTACGGAGGTAAATACTCCGAACACGCCGACGGCGAAATCTATCCGGCTTACGACCCTGTAGCTGACTGGCTGAAAGGCATCGGCGTAGAGAAAGATTTTGAAACAACAGACGGCAATATCCGCTACACTCACCGAACAATGCAATCGGCTGACGTCTATTTCATATCAAACCGCACCGACAAAACGGTAAAAGACTTATGCACATTCCGTTCCACAGGCATACCTGAATGTTGGGACGCTGTTACAGGAAAAACTTATTCGCTTGACGGACTTTACAGTACGGCTGCCACGAACGGACTTACGACACTCCCTGTCAGTCTTGCTCCGGCGCAAAGTCTATTTATTGTTTTCGACAAATCGCGCAGCGCAAAACCCGCAAAAAAAGACATGGCAACTCTTGTAACCGACTTCGCAGACAGGCTGACGCTCGACGGAGCATGGGAAGTATCCTTCGACAAATCGCTTGGCGGACCGGAAAATGTACGCTTCGACTCGCTTGCCGACTGGACGCAGAACGCCGACAGCGGAATTAAATATTATTCGGGACAGGCTACTTACAGCAAAACATTTGACCTGCCACAGTATGACGGAAAAGGTAGCTGGCTGCTCGACGTCGGAACAGTCAGAAACATTGCCCGCGTGCGCCTCAACGGTCGCGACCTGGGCGTGATATGGACTGCGCCTTGGCGTGTGGACATCACCGGCATCGCAAAAACAAAGGACAACCGGCTTGAAATTGACGTTGTAAACCTCTGGGCAAACCGTCTGATAGGCGACGAACAATTGCCATACGACGGCATTAAGGACGGCAAATTCCCCGACTGGCTGCTGAACAACACGCCACGCACCAGCGGACGCATAACCTTCACCACAGTAAGAGACTATAACAAAGACTCGCCTCTGAAACCTTCGGGTTTGCTTGGTCCAGTAAAAATATTGTCTGCAAAAGACATCATGCAAAAATAAAGGAAAACCCGAAAATCAACAGAGCCAAACAACGCACTGCTTAATATACAATCAAACGGCGCAGGCAACATTGCCTGCGCCATTTTATTACAGTAACGTGTCGCATCATTCCCTAATCTTACAGGTAAGCCCGTCAAATCCTTCCGGTAACAACAGCAAGGAGGCATGTCAACCTGTTAATTTTTCCAGCATGACAATAAAACTTTCCAGTAATAACAACAATGGAACATGTCCACTTGTTAATTTTTCCGGTAAGACAGTAAAACTTTCCGGTAAGACAGTAAAACTTTCCGGTAGGACAGTAAAACTTTCCGGTAGGACAGTAGAACTTTCCGGTAGGACAGTAAAACATTCCGGTAAGACAGTAGAACATTCCGGTAGGACAGTAGAACATTCCGGTAGGACAGTAGAACTTTCCGGTAGGACAGTAAAACTTTCCGGTAGGACAGTAAAACTTTCCGGTAAGACAGTAAAACTTTCCGGTAAGACAGTAAAACTTTCCGGTAAGACAGTAAAAGTTTCCGGTAAGACAGTAAAAGTTTCCGGTAGGACAGTAGAACATTCCGGTAGGACAGTAAAACATTCCGGTAGGACATTAAAACATTCCGGTATGACATTAAAACATTCCGGTAAAACATTAAAACATTTCGGTAAGACAATAAAACATTCCGGTAGGACAGTAAAACATTCCGGTAAGACAGTAGAACATTCCGGTAAGACAGTAGAACTTTCCGGTAGGACAGTAGAACTTTCCGGTAGGACAGTAGAACTTTCCGGTAAGACAGTAGAACTTTCCGGTAGGACAGTAGAACATTCCGGTAAGACAGTAAAACATTCCGGTAGGACAGTAGAACATTCCGGTAGGACAGTAGAACATTCCGGTGTACAAATATATTTTGAAACTGATACTGTTTTCATGCAGAAAAGTGATTAATACCACGTTTCGTATAAGGCTGCATTTCGACAGTTCATCACATATTTTTATCTTCACTATTTTTCTTATTTCGCTTTTTTCACATTTATATCCCTCTGTTCGCATATATATAATGTGAACAATCCCGTTTTATCTCCTGACTGTCAATTTTTTATAGCGGCATACATTTAAATCGACACCTGAAATATTATTATGTTCGTGCGTAATTCAAAAAAATAATGTATCTTTGCCGAAAATATTAAAAAATATAAAAAACGGTAAACGTTATGGTAGAATTTTGGTCATCATTAGATTCGTTTGAAAAAATACTGTGGAGCATAGCGCTTCCTGCTTCGCTGATTTTTGTAATACAGTCAGTATTAACATTTATGGGAATGGATTCGCACGACGGAGTAAGCGCCGAAAGCAGCGGCGAAGGCGATGCGTCGCCGTTTCAACTGTTTTCGTTCAGGAATCTTATAAATTTCATGCTTGGGTTCAGCTGGGCTGGAATTTCATTATGCCGGCACATCGAAAGCGCCGCTGTTGTGGTTTTACTGGCTACGCTCGGCGGACTTCTGCTCGTTACAGTCGTTATGCTTATATTCTTTTATATGAGCCGACTGGGAGTGAGTGGGAATATTTTTTCGACAGATACCGTCGGAAAAACGGGGGTAGTGTATGTCCCCGTGTCGGCAAACAGAACTCGCGCCGGAAAAATACAGATTGCAATTAAAGGAGCTGTGCGCGAATTTGACGCTTTGACTGACGGAGAAATGCTTAAAACGGGAGAACCCGTTATTGTCAAATCTGTTATTGAAGGCAATCTGCTGCTTGTTCAAAAAGCGTAATTTGCTGCTGTGAATTAATCTTTCACAATGCTCATATAACGCAGATTTTATTTCTGACAGTTTGCATTTTATATATTAATGCACCCCCAAAATCTGCACAAATACGTAAGATCTGCGTTATCCGAGCGCTTTTCAGAGTTGCCTGTGTCAACCGCCAACTCTGAAGTGCATAACGTCGCCGTCGCGGACAACGTACTCTTTGCCTTCGACGCCAATTTTTCCGGCTTCGCGACATGCCGATTCTGAACCGTATTTAATATAGTCTTCGTAGCTGATAACTTCGGCGCGAATGAAATTTTTTTCAAAATCAGAATGTATTTCGCCTGCAGCCTGCGGAGCTTTTGTGCCTTTGACGTAAGTCCATGCGCGAACTTCCTTTGGTCCGGCAGTAAAATAGGTTTCGAGACCGAGCAGTTTGTAGGCGGCTTTAATCAGCCGCACTGCGCCCGATTCTGCCAGTCCGATTTCGTCTAAAAACATTTTGCGTTCTTCATACGTTGACAGTTCTGCAATTTCCGATTCGATTTTTGCAGCAATAATCAGTATTTCAGCATCTTCATCGACAATCGACTGCTTGAAACGTTCCGTATATTCGTTTCCGGTTACAGCGCTTGCTTCGTCCACATTGCAAACATAAAGAACCGGTTTGTCGGTCAGCAGGTAAAATTCCTGAGCTATTTTTCTGTCTTCCCTGTCGAGAATAACAGTTCTGGCAGATTTGCCCTGTATCAGCGCGTCTTTGTATTTCTGCAAAATTTCGCAGGAACGTTTTGCCTGCTTGTCGCCAGCC
Organism: Prevotellaceae bacterium; assembly: GCA_031257315.1. Classification (GTDB taxonomy): domain Bacteria; phylum Bacteroidota; class Bacteroidia; order Bacteroidales; family UBA932; genus JAIRLF01. Next base: position 22,167 of record JAIROW010000090.1, on the reverse strand, counting down.
TGAGCCTGTTTATACATTTTGCTCATTCTTGATTCCACTGTTTCAAGGTCTTTTATTTGCAGTTCGGTATCAATTATTTCCCTGTCTCTGACAGGATTTACTGAGCCGTCAACATGAGTTACTTCTCCGTCGAAACAGCGAACAACGTGAATAATAGCGTCAGTTTCTCTGATATTTGCCAAAAACTTGTTCCCCAGCCCTTCGTTGTGGCTTGCGCCTTTTACAAGACCGGCAATATCAACTATTTCAACTGTTGTTGGCGTGGTTTTCAATGGTTTAACAAGTTCTGTCAACTTGTTTAAGCGTTCGTCGGGAACTGTAATCACGCCGATATTAGGCTCAATTGTGCAAAACGGAAAATTTGCAGCCTGCGCCTTGGCGCTTGACAAAGAATTGAACAGAGTTGATTTTCCAACATTCGGCAATCCCACTATTCCACACTGTAATGACATAAAAATTCTGTTTTTAACATTAAAAATTAATCTGCAAACATACGAAATTAAAAATTAAAAATTAAAAATTAAAAGATAATTATTTCAAAATATTCTGTATGACAGCATTTTAAAATTTATATTCAGACGGTTTTCGGACTGTTTTGATTGAAAATTAGCGGTAATATCTTTTGGTAAATCAGACGTAATGCAGCCGCCCGTTGTTGCGCAAAAGGAAACAGCTCTTACCAGTTTTTTTTATTTATCATGCGAATCAAGGGTTGAAAACGTCATTTTAGCCCGAATGGGCTAAATTTTCATAACCGCAAACAAGCGAAGCGCGGTTTGCGGTAGCATAGTCGTTCTCATTTTTATCTGAAAGGCAAAACTTCAATGCTATTGCGATAGAGTTCTGCCTTTCAGGCAGTCAGTTGTTGTCGTTTTTAGCCGCAGGCAACGCTATCGCTCGCCTGCGGTTATGAAAATTTTGTCCCTTCGGGACATTTTAATTCCTGATTCGCATATTAATATCTACACTCTAATATCTACACTTTAATTTTTTAGCCCGAATGGGCTAAATTTTCATAACCGCAAACAAACGAAGCGCGGTTTGCGGTAGCATAGTCGTTCTCATTTTTATCTGAAAGGCAAAACTTCAATGCTATTGCGATAGAGTTCTGCCTTTCAGGCAGTCAGTTGTTGTCGTTTATAGCCGCAGGCAACGCTATCGCTCGCCTGCGGTTATAAAAATTTTGTCCCTTCGGGATATTTTTACTTCTGATTCGCATTTATCATAATTTCTAAATTTAATTTAATGTAAGCAGACATAAAAAAAGGGATAATCAGAACAAAGTCTGATACCCCTTTTTGTTCAACTGTTTTTTAAAATTACTTTAAATCTGTTCCTGCTTTGAATTTAACTGCTTTCTTTTCAGGAACCTGCACTTTAACGCCTGTGTTAGGGTTACGTGCCGTTCTTGCCGCTCTTGTTACGACAAAAAAGGTGCCGAATCCTACCAGTGTTACTTTTTCGCCCTGCTGCAAGGCTTCTGCGGTTACTTCGAGAAATGCGTCAAGGGCTTTTCTCGAATCCGACTTTCTTAAATCTGCTTTTTCTGCAATTGCATTAACTAAATCTGCTTTGTTCATACCAATAAACGTTAATAATATTAAAAACTATGTCTAATAATTGTCGTAAAGGTACAAATAAAACGTTTACGTACAATTTTCTATTTTTGACTGCAAAACATGTTTGTAAATTAACTTGCTTAATACAAGTATGTTAGCAGTTTTAATCAATCAAAAAACATGTTAAAGAACATAAAAATTATGCACAATATTATTTTATACTTAGTCTAAAATTATTGCTGTTTTTGCGGCTGTTTTTAGATTTTTCAAAAAAAAAGGAACAGTTTACAGTGTTTAAACCATGCTTTTTTGACTGTATTTTATATCAAAAAAAATTTTGCTTAATTTTGTGCCGCTGAAAAAACGGAGACGGGCGAAGGTTTTAAGTTTTCAGTTTTCGGTCAAACGTCTCAAAAGTAGCTGTTTTTTAGACAGATACGTGATATGTAAATTAAATTACAGACGGAATGAAATTTATAAATAAGATTTTTAATTTTGTAACCAGCGATATATGGCGGCTGAATATGAATGTTCTCAGCCGGAGAAAAGCATTCTGGATACGACAGCTCAAAGTTTTGCTGATAGCTTTGAGAGAACTTAACAACGACAGAATCGCGGTTCAGGCTTCGTCGCTGTCATTTTATCTGCTTCTGTCGATTGTCCCGATTGCTGCGTTTATTTTTGCCGTTTCGTCGGGATTTGGAATAGAAGTACAGCTGAAAAACTGGCTTGGCGAAACTTTTCCCGACCAGCAGGACGTTGTCAGTCAAATTCTTCAGTTTGCCGATTCGGCTCTGAACAACGCTCACGGAGGCTGGATTGCCGGCATCGGAATTGTAATGCTTCTGTGGTCGTCGCTCAGCATGTTTGTGCGGATAGAAGAGGCGCTGAACTCAATATGGCAGTCGCACAGCAGAACGTGGAAACGCCGTTTTGCCGACTATCTTTCGTTTATGCTGGTCGCCCCCGTGCTGCTGATTCTTTCAAACAGCATCACGGTAACATTTCGATATTATCTCAACGCTGTAACCGAATTTTTGCCGTTTGTGGGAACGGTTACTCCGGCGCTGTTCACCATATTGCCCGTAATTCTGATATGGATTCTGTTTGCGCTGATATACATCGTAATGCCTAATGTGAGGGTACATGTTGTTCCGGCGCTTTTTTCGGCAATAATTGCGGGTACAACTTTTTATTTTGTCGAGCAACTATACATCTATTCGCAGGTAAGCATTTCGAAATACAGCGCCATATACGGAAGCATGGCGGCAATTCCGCTCTTTTTGCTGTGCGCCAGATTTGGCTGGCAAATTTTGCTTTTCGGCGCCGAACTTTCGTTTGCATATCAGAATATTGACATTTACGAACTCGACACGCTGGAACGCAAACACATCTGCCATTACAACTTTTCTATTCTGTCGATTCTTGTGCTGAAAAAAATTTCAGACCTGTTCAAAACAGGCGACGCGCCAAAACCTGTATCAAAACTGTCAGAAGAACTCGGAATCTCGGTCAGGTCGTTAAACCTTGTAATAGAAGCTCTGCTCGACTGCGGCTTGATTGTGGAAGTAAACTCCAGCAACCACCGCGACAGCGCCTACATGCCGGCGATGGACGTGCATAAAATAACCGCAGGCATGGCGTTGAACAGACTTGAACATCAGGGAAAAACAGTTAAAATCGACAAACCCGATTCTGACGAACTGTTAAGAATTACGGCTCTGGTTAAAAACGTCTATAAACATTCAGATATAGAAAATGAGTTAAAAATTATTGATTTATAATAAAATGAAAAAAATTATTCCGACACTTCTTCTGATTTCTCTTATCTCCTGTTCGAGATATGTTCCCGACAGTGTTCTGGTTGATATATTGTACGAAATGTATCTTTGCGACGCTGTTATCGCCTCAAAGGGCGTACCTAACGAAGATTCGGTAAAAATATACGGACAGGCAGTTAAAAAATACGGCTACTCTATTGAAGAAATCCGTAAAACCCTGCTGCATTACGCAGAAAAACAGGATAAACTTACGCTGATATACAGCGATTTGAGCAAAAAAATTGAGCAGGAAAAACAGATATACAAACCACTGGCAAGAATCGAAAAACTGTCGTCGAATATTTATACAGGAACCGATTCTATTACCAGCTATTCAACGTTCCACACAAAACGTCCGATAGATATTTTGCTGGAAGAGAAAGGCGTATATTACATTTCGGCAAATTATTTTTTCTACAAAGACGACAGCACCAAAAATCCTACCATCTCTGTCTGGCTCGAATCGTCTGTAAACAAGGATTCTACGGCGCAAAAACAGGAAATCGCTCTAACAAAGGATACTGTTGCAAAAGATTATATGCTGCGAATTGAATTTAAAGATGAAAAATACAACCGTCTTAAAGGTTACTGGCTGAATTTCGACGAAAATCAGCCGAAAAAACCGGCGGAAACAGTCAAATCCACAAAAAGCAAGTCGAAGAAAAAATTAAAGAAAGACGTCGAAGAAAAGGAAAAACGCTACAATCAGCACTGTACAATAAAAAAAATGCTGGTTAAATACAGTTTTGAAGAATCGGATACCACAAAAGTCAGCAAAATTATCGACTCGCTGCCACAGCACAAAATTGACAGTCTAATCGAGCGAAAGTAAAACAGGAAAGTAACTTTCTTCAAACAGCTTTCACGCTTTGTAATAGATTGAATATCACAAATATACCAATTAACGATAATTTTATTGGGACAATAGTGTAAAAAATATTATCTTTGTCGTTTAAAAAATGAGTCGATAATGAAGGACAATTTATTTTGTATAAAGGATAAAGTGGTGATAATCACCGGCGGGTGCGGCGTTCTCGGATCAAACATGGCACGTTATCTGGCAGAGCAGGGAGCTAAAATAGCAGTACTGGACATGGCAGAAGAAAAAGGAAAAATTCTGGTTGATGAAATAAAATCTGCCGGCGGCGACGCTCTGTTTTTAACATCAAACGTTCTTGACCGGAATGTACTGGAAAACAATAAAGAAAAAATCATTGAAACGTATGGTTGCATCGACGTCCTTGTAAACGCAGCCGGCGGCAACATGTCAGGGGCGACAATCGCTCCCGACAAAACAATATTCGACCTCGAAATCGAAGCATTTAAAAAAGTTGTCGATTTAAATCTTTTCGGCACGGTACTTCCGACAGTCGTTTTTGCCAAAGCAATGGCAGACAGAGGTTTGGGCAATATTATCAACATCGCTTCCGAATCGGCGCTGCGTCCTTTGACGCGCGTTGCAGGTTACGGAGCGGCAAAGGCTGCCGTTGCAAATTTTACAAAATATATGGCTGGAGAACTTGCGCTTAAATTCGGCGAAAGGTTCAGAGTCAACGCTTTGGCTCCGGGTTTTTTCATTACCGAGCAAAACCGTTCTCTGCTGCTCAATCCCGACGGCTCTTATACCGACAGGGCAAAAACCATACTGGCGCATACGCCTTACGGTCGTTTCGGCGAAGCCGACGAACTGCTTGGTTCTCTTCACTATCTGGTAAGCGACGCTTCGCGCTTTGTTTCAGGGATTATCCTTGTTGTGGACGGAGGTTTTGACGCTTTTTCGATATAAATTAATTGACTGTATTAAAAAATTAAAAATCAGGGAAATATGATATTAAGCGAACAGACATGGAGATGGTACGGACCGAACGATCCTGTATCCCTGTCGGACATACGGCAGGCAGGAGCGACAGGCATAGTAACCGCTTTGCATCACATTGGAAACGGCGAAGTGTGGACGCAGGACGAAATAATCAAACGCAAAAATACAATCGAAGCGGCAGGGCTGAAATGGTCTGTCGTTGAGAGTATTCCCGTACACGAACATATTAAAACAAAAGAAGGGAATTATAAAAAATATATTGAAAACTATAAGGAAAGCGTGCGCAATCTGGCAAAATGCGGAATAAAAATCATCACGTACAATTTTATGCCCGTACTCGACTGGACGCGCACCGACCTCGCTTTTCCAATGCCCGACGGTTCGAGAGCTTTACGCTTTGAACGCGCGGCATTTATGGCGTTTGACCTGTTTATTCTGAAACGTCCACACGCCGAAAAAGATTATACTGCCAATGATATTGACAAAGCAAAAGCCCGATATGAAAAAATGTCGGAAAACGACAAAAATTTGCTTGTACGAAATATGATTGCCGGATTGCCGGGCGCCGAAGAAAGTTTTACTCTCGAAGAATTTCAGACCCAGCTCGACAGATATAAAAATATTGATGCTGAAACCCTGCGCAAAAATCTGATTGATTTTGTTGGCGAAATTGCTCCTGTTGCCGACGAAGCCGGCGCCGTACTTGCAATTCACCCCGACGACCCTCCATATCCAATTCTCGGATTACCACGTATTTTAAGTACCGAACAGGATTTTCTCAAACTTGCCGAAGCTGTTCCAAACAAATCGAACGGACTGTGTTTTTGCACGGGATCGTTTGGAGTACGCGCCGATAACGATTTGCCAAAAATGATTAAGCAGCTGGGCGACAGAATTTATTTTGTACATCTACGCTCGACCCGACGCGACAGCGAAGGTAATTTCTACGAAGCAAACCATTTGGAAGGCGACGTCGATATGTACGGAGTAATGAAAGGTTTTTTGGAAATACAGCAAAAACGCGGAATTTCGATTCCTTTTCGCCCCGACCACGGGCATCAAATGATTGACGATTTGAATAAAAAAACAAATCCCGGATACTCCTGCATTGGACGGTTGCGCGGACTGGCAGAATTGCGCGGACTGGAAACGGGTATTGCATATTCAGTCTTAAATACCTAAATCGCAGTGATTTAATGTAATTTAACAAAAACTGAATAATTCAAACCATTAACATGAGAAAGAGATTAATGGATACGAAATAAACAATTTGTAGGAGTGATTGGTAAAACTGGCAGTTATAAAAAGCCTCATTAATCAGGTTCTGCTGATTTTTTCTCAGGAAAAATATCTATCACAAAACATTCTTAATTCACGACAGATGTGCGGTTCAAGACTTTTTAAACAGGCTTTCCTGCATGTTCGTAAACTTTATTTACCGAGTTTACTGTTTTAATCAATTATTCTGTAAAATATTTCAGTTTTTCGAGTAAAATATCAAATTCAAGCCATCTGGCTTTTGCAAGCAGCTGTTTTTGAGGAATCGACAAATAGAAAAAATCACGATTGTAGATAAGCGGATTTCCGTAATCGTCCATTCCGCTGTCATCGACGGGATATATTGTGCAGGTAAACGGTTCGTTGACAGTTTCTATCGACAGAATATACAGCGGTTCAGATGAAATTATTTTATGTTTTTCGGCGTCGCTGAGATTCAGACTGTTTTCGTAATATACGCCGTAAAAATATGTAAGGTATCTTTTGACTTTATCGCTGTTATACAGCGCCGTATCGCCGTTGAGAGTTAGTATGTATATGCTGTCGCCATTTTTATGAATCAGAAAAGAATTGTCGCGGTCATACATGTTTTCAAGTTTTACGGATTTAATTTCATCGCTTTTTACAGACAGCGCTAAATTATCTTCCCAAAACGATGGTTCGAGGCGAATATAATCCTGTATATCAATATCTTGCCCGTAAAAATCAACGACATATACATTTTTAGAGCCGTCGGCAACAGCCAGCGTTCCGATACTGTCCGTAAACATGATATAAAAATCTTTATCAATGGTCTTCTTTTTAAAGATTTTTAAATTAATACCTTCATTTACAAGTCTTTGAAAAGAATATTCCGTTTCATACATTTTCGGAAGCGGATACTGTACTTCGATGCCTGAAAGTATTTTTTGCAGGTTTGAAATATTTCGGACATTTGCCTTGAAACCATCGGTAAGCCATTTGTTACTGTCTGTTTTTGAAAGCGTTATACGGATACTGTCTGTATTTAACTCTATTTTTGTAATGTTTTCGATTTTATCAACTGCAAATTTATTTCCCGTCTGTTCGCACGAAAACAGAACGGCAAACAAAATCAGACAGATATAAAATTTCAGAACAGCGAAAGCCTGTTCTGGAAATTTACAGGCATAATGTCGTATATTCATCAAAATCTTTAATTAAACTGTAATTATCAAAATTTTCAACGCGCAAAGATATAAATTTTTATTCAATTTTGCAGATGCAATGGTTGATTACTGTTATCGCTTTATCAACGCATTTGCGAAACGCCACAGTACAATACCTACACTTACGGATACATTCAGTGAATGTTTTGTGCCGAACTGCGGAATTTCAAGACATAAACTGCACATATCTACAACATTTTGCTGAATACCTTTTACTTCGTTCCCGAACACAAGGGCATATTTGTGTTTATCGTTAGGAATAAAGCAGTTAAGTTCGATACTGGATTCTGTCTGTTCTATGGCTATTGGAATATAGTGATTTTGTTTAAGTATGTTTACAGCGTCTTCCGTTTTTTCAAAATATTCCCAATCTACGGAATCTTCGGCGCCAAGCGCGGTTTTGTGAATTTCGGCTGACGGCGGCGTTGACGATATGCCGCACAGCATTATTTTTTCAATGCAAAATGCGTCGGACGTCCGAAATGCCGAACCTATATTGTGTCGGCTTCTGACGTTGTCAAGAACCAGTACGACAGGCATTTTATTGGCGATTTTAAATTCTTCCGCCGTCAGCCGCTTGAGTTCCGAATTTAATAATTTTCTGTTTGACATCAAATTGCGATGTTGTGCCGTCAAACAAAATTAACTGCCGTGCAGCTTTAAAAAAATGTCCAAAGCTTTGGACATGGACGGAATTTCGGGTTTCGGAGCTTCTATTGACAGAACATATTTTGCCGCTTTTACGGCTTTGGCTGTCGCCGGTCCGAAGGTGGCAAACAATGTGTCGCCCTGAATATAGTCGGGAAAATTTGACTGTAATGATTTTATTTCCATTGGACTGAAAAACGATATTATGTCGTAGTCCGCCAGATTTAAATCCGATAAATCGGTTGCTACTGTTCTGTACATTATTGCCCGTGAAATTTTCAGTTTTGCCTTTTCCAGAGTTTTTGGAATTTCGGGCTTAAAAGTGTTTGCAAGAACGAGAAAAAATTTATCGTTACGGTGTTTGCTTGTAGTAGTCAGGGCTACAAGCGAAGCCAGACTTCCGTCGCCGAAAAATATTTTTCGTTTCCGGTAAATAATATATTTTTGAAGATACAGTGCAACAGCTTCCGACATGCAAAAATATTTCATCGATTCGGGTACTGTTATTTTCAATCCTCCGCAAATATTGAAAAAATGGTCAACGGCTGTACGGGCGGTGAATATTACAGCAGTGTGTCCCAGTATTTCAAGTTTTTGTTTCCTGAAATCTTTTAATGAAACACTTTCGACCTGTATGAAAGGACGAAAATCTATTTTCACATCGTATTTCTCAGTCAAATCAGTATATGGAGATTTTTCTGCCGGTTCCGGCTGAGATATTAAAATTTTTTTTACTTTTTTCATTCTTCCTGATGGAACTACTTTAGCCAATGTACTCAAATATAATCAATAACAAAAAATATGGACTAATTTCCAGGGCGCAAAGATACAAAAAACGGAAAAAATACGAAACTTTTGCTTCGGTAAAAACGCTCATAAGTCTGATTTGCATCGTCGCCAGCGTTATAGCAAGAAGTATTCCCGAAATACTCAAAAACAGTCTGTTTTGTTGACTGTCATACAGTATGGACAGCAGCAGGGCGGGGAATACAGTTATTCCGATTATGTTAAAAAAATATTTTCGGTTGAAAATAATTTCTCCCGAAATTTCTTCCGTTTTGCATAAAAATCCTGTAAGCCTCATAAATATGTTTTGTGCAAAAAATACGGCTGTAAAAATTGCAAACGGGACAGTTATCATGTATTTTTCGGGCAGGTCGAGCAGTAACGAGAAATAAATTGAAACAATCAGCAGCGTAAATATTTTCATAAACAGCATACCCGTAGCAGGAATACTTGACGTTTCTTCGTACTGTTTTTTTGCGAACCGGTAGTTTACAATTATTCTGTACAGGTTGTAACCATGATTTTTCAAGAAAAGCAAAACAATCATCATCAATACAACCATCGCCAGAGCCATGCCATTTTTAATATACTGGCTCGGCTCGGTTATTATGTACTGTGGACAAAAAACCTCGTCCGTTGTGTTGAAAACGGTCGAAGCTGTTCCGAAAACATGCACGGAATCAACAATATATGTCGCGGAATCATGCAAGGCGACGCAAATTACATGTTGTTTGACTCTGTTTTTTATTCATATTCGTTCCAGCTTTTTATTTTTATGTCATTTATACTGTATTTCAAAAATGAATTGATAAACGCCGATGCAAGTCTTGCATTGGTTATCAGCGGGATATTGTAATCTATGGCGCTTCGTCGGATTGTATAGTCGTTGCGCAGTTCTCCCTGAGTCAGATTTTTCGGTATGTTGATTACCAGATCTATCTGTTTGTCTTTCAGCAAATCCAGAGCATTTGGATGTTTGTCTTCGTCGGGCCAGTGTACAAGTATTGACGGTACTCCGTTTTCGGCAAGAAATTTGTGAGTTCCGGCAGTGGCATACAAAGTGTAACCTCTGAGAGCAAGTTTTTTTGAGACTTCGCACAGTTCGGGTTTTGTTTTGGACGTTCCGGCTGACAGCATTATGTTTTTCTTTGGTATCGTGTAGCCTGACGAGAGCATCGAATTGAGCAGCGCTTCGTAAAAATCGTCGCCGAGACAGCCTACTTCGCCGGTAGAAGCCATATCGACGCCCAAAATCGGGTCGGCGTTCTGCAAGCGCGAAAACGAAAACTGCGAAGCCTTGATGCCGACATAATCAAGGTCAAAAGCCGATTTTTCGGGTTTTTCCGTTTTTATGCCAAGCATTACCTTTGTCGCAAGTTCTATCAAATTCAGTTTCAATACTTTGGATACAAACGGGAAACTTCGCGAGGCACGCAAATTACATTCTATTACTTTTATATCGTTATCTTTGGCAAGAAACTGTATGTTAAACGGACCGGTGATGTTCAACGCTCCGGCAATTTCGCGCGATATGCGTTTTATACGGCGAACTGTTTCTATATAAATCTTTTGCGGCGGAAACTGTATGGTTGCGTCGCCCGAATGTACTCCCGCAAATTCGATATGCTCGGAAATTGCGTAAGCCATTATGTCGCCATGCTCTGCTACGGCGTCCATTTCTATTTCTTTGGCGTTTTCGATAAACTCGGATACTACTACCGGATGTTTTTTCGATACTTCTGCCGCCAGTCCAAGAAACTGTTCGAGTTCCGTATTGTTTGAACAGACATTCATTGCCGCGCCAGAAAGTACGTATGAAGGACGAACGAGAACCGGAAATCCTACCAAATCAATAAATTGATGGATTTCGTCCAGAGTTGTCAATTCTTTCCAGCGTGGCTGGTCGATTTTAAGTTCGTCGAGCATTGACGAAAATTTATGCCTGTCTTCGGCTCTGTCGATTGATACAGCGGAAGTTCCCAGCAGATTTACGCCCGAATCAGCCAGACGGACAGCGAGATTGTTCGGAATTTGCCCTCCCATGGAAACTGCCGTTCCGACAGGTTTTTCGAGTTCAACTATGTCCATTACGCGCTCGTAGCTCAGTTCGTCGAAATACAGCCTGTCGCACATGTCGTAATCGGTGCTTACGGTTTCGGGATTGTAGTTTATCATTATCCCGTTATAGCCGTTCCTGCGTATGGTTTGCAGCGAATTAACGCTGCACCAGTCAAATTCGACGCTGCTTCCGATACGGTAAGCGCCTGAGCCAAGCACTATGACGGAAGGTTTTTCGCCGGAAAAGTCAATATCGTGCGCTATACCGCTGTATGTGAGGTACAGATAGTTTGTCTGCGCCGGATATTCGGCGGCAAGCGTGTCAATCTGTTTGACGTATGGGACTATGCCTCTGGATTTTCTGTAATTCCGTACATCAATCAGTTTTTCGTCGCTGTCTGCGTCCTTGAAAATAAAACGCGCCAGCTGGAAATCGCTGAATCCAAGACGTTTTGCTTCAAGCAGCAATCTGTCGGGCAAGCCGTCCAGTTTGTCATATTTTGCCAGTTCGTATGAAAGAGCAATAATATTGTGCAGTTTTTCAATAAACCAGCGGTCTATTCTGGTGAGTTCATGTATTTTACTCACGCTGAAACCTTCGTCCAGCGCCTGAGCAATGTAGAAAATCCGTTTGTCTGTCGGTTCTGACAGGGCTTTTTCGAGATTGTCGGAATCAATTCTCCTGTTGGCTACAAAACCGTGCATTCCCTGTCCTATCATTCTCAGTCCCTTTTGAACAGCTTCTTCAAAAGTCCGTCCTATCGCCATAACTTCGCCGACGCTTTTCATGCTGCTGCCGAGCTTGTGCGATACTCCGTGAAATTTACCGAGATCCCAGCGCGGTATTTTACAGACCACATAATCAAGCGCCGGTTCAAAAAATGCCGGCGTAGTTTTGGTTACTGAATTATCGAGGTCGAAAAGACCGTAGCCAAGAGCAAGTTTTGCGGCAACAAACGCCAGCGGGTAGCCAGTAGCTTTTGAAGCCAGAGCCGAAGAACGCGACAGTCTGGCATTTACTTCTATAACGCGGTAGTCTTCCGATTCGGGATCAAGAGCATACTGGACGTTGCACTCGCCCACAATCCCTATATGTCTGATTATTTTGATTGCCAGCTCGCGGAGTTTGTGATATTCTCTGTTGCTGAGCGTCTGCGACGGCGCGACAACAATGCTTTCGCCGGTATGTATTCCGAGCGGGTCGAAATTTTCCATGTTGCAGACAGTGATACAGTTGTCAAATCTGTCTCTTACAACTTCATATTCAATTTCTTTCCAACCTTTAAGCGATTTTTCTATTAGCAGCTGGCTGGAATAGGTCAGCGCCTTTTCGGCGAGTTTTACCAGTTCGCCGGAGTTGTTGCAGAAACCGCTGCCCAGACCGCCAAGCGCGTATGCGGCGCGGACAATAACCGGATAGCCCAGTTCTTCCGCCGCGTCAAGAGCGTCCCTGACCGACACGACGGCATGACTTTTTATTGTATTGACTTCAATTTCATCAAGTTTTTTTACAAACAGTTCTCTGTCTTCTGTTTCGATAATTGCCTGAACCGGAGTTCCCAAAACCTGTACGTCGAATTTTTCAAGAATGCCAAGCTGCTGAAGTTTTACTCCGCAGTTCAGAGCCGTCTGACCGCCGAAAGCCAGCAAAATTCCCTGCGGACGTTCTTTTTCAATCACTTTTTCGACAAAATACGGCGTAACAGGCAAAAAATAAATCCTGTCGGCAACATTTTCCGACGTTTGAACCGTTGCAATATTGGGATTAATCAATACTGTTTCAATACCTTCTTCGCGCATGGCTTTGAGAGCCTGCGAGCCAGAATAGTCGAACTCGCCTGCTTCGCCTATTTTCAACGCTCCAGATCCGAGCAGTATAACTTTCTTTATTTCGTTCATCTACGGAGTAATATTATTAAATCCGGTTGCTTATAACAGCTTTACCTAACAATTAGACATATATTTTCAAAGCGCAAATTTAGACAAATTCCTGAAAACGGGAAAAAATTTCGGCTAATTTCCAGATTTTCAATTTTCCAGATTTTCAATTTTCGTTATCGAAACGGCTAAAATTTTTTTTTTTGAAATGTACGGATACAGACGAAAATGAAATGTTTATAAATAAAAACAGGGATTTTGTTTTTTATCAAGTTGACGGATATTTTTCATGTCGCCGGATATTTTTTGCACCCAATAAATCACAGTTCAGACAATATCAAAAAAAAATGCGTATCTTTGCCGAATTAAATATAAATAATAGTTGATATAAATAACTGTATATGAGAAATGTATTTTTTATTTTGTCTTTTGTATCCGTGCTTTTTATTTCTGCAAGTCCGGTTTTTACACAGAAAATCCAACAGGGTATTCCCGACAATTCGCTGGTTTATGCCCTGCCTCAAACAAGTATCGAAATATCGGTAGAAGTTGTCAGGGACAGGTATTTGCCAGGACCGTATGCGCAGTATGCAGAACTGTATCTTTCGATAGATAATGTCAAAGAACGCGAAGAGATAAATTACGGTATAGGCAAGGTTTCTATAAAACAGATTATCGAAGCCGACTATGACGCCATGTATGCGCTGCCTGCCGGAGATAACTCTTCTTTTCTTTCACTTTCGGAGCAGGGGCTGATATTTGCGATGAACGAACCGGTTGACGTTTTTGCAGATTTCTCGTCGTCGATATATAAAAATTTCCAGCATTACCCTGACCGTCTGCCATCGCAGCCTGTCAGTACAAGAAAGGAATCGTCGTTCGACAGAATTAAAACCGATTCGGGTTTTATCCGCGTTCCATATCAGGAAAGCATTATTACCGAAAAAGACCCGCAAAGCAGAGCCGAAGAAGCGTCGAAGTTTCTGTTTTCGCTCAGAAAACGTCGCTACGAACTGATTACAGGAGACGTGGAACACGCTTTCAGCGGAAATTCGATGAAGGACGCTCTGCGCGAAATAAAACGTCTCGAAGAAGAATATCTCTCGCTTTTTATTGGCAAACATCTGATTGACCGGCGCGAATATAAATTCTACATCACTCCCGAAAAGTCGGCAGACAAAAAGAATTATCTTGTATCTTATTTTTCCGAATCGAACGGCGTTATTGCCGAACAGACAAGAGCTTCGCTTCCGCTGATGCTCAGCGTTGCTCCAACAGGGAAAGCAGCCCGTATTGAAGGCATAAAAAACAAAATCAGGAATACAAACATATACTACCGTGTTCCAGAAACGGCGTCGGTACAGCTGATGTACGGTTCGGAAGAGCTGTGCAAGGGTACGATGCACGTTTATCAGATGGGGAAAGAGCTTGTCATTCCGTCTGACCCGAAAATGAAATGAATGACTTTATATTTTCTGTCAATGTAGTTTTGCCGCTTTTTCTGCTGATTTCAGCAGGTTATGCGGCAAAACGTTTTAAATTTGTATCGGACGCTTTCTGGGCTGAGACAAACAGGTTTGTATTCCGAATCCCGCTGCCGCTCATGCTGTTTCAGAATGTCAGGACGGCGTTTGCGGGCAACTTCGTAAACCCGAAACTGATACTTGCATCGGTAATAGGAGTTACCTGCGTCATAGCCGTTTTGCCGCTCATTGTTCCACTGTTTGAAAAGCGCAAAATACGCAGCGGCAGCCTGATACAGGGCATGTTCCGAAGCAATTTTATAATATACGGTATGCCTCTGGCTACGGGAATGTATGGCGACGCTGCCAGCGTTCCCATATCGTGTATGCTGGGGCTGATTGTCCCGATGTATAATATAGCTGCGATAATTATTCTGACCTTCTGTTCAAACAAAAAACAGTTCTCGTCTCTTTCGCCGATTTCCATTTTAAGGGAAATATTCAACAATCCGCTGATAATATCCTGTATTGCAGGCGGCATTGCAGGGTGGACAAACGTTCCGCTGCCGCATTTTGTAGAAGTTCCGCTGAACGATGTTGCCAGAATCGCCGCCCCGCTGGCGCTGTTTGTTATGGGAGGCGAATTTCGTTTCAACAGCCTGCGAAACAATCTGTTGCCTGTTATATGCGCATCGGCGGCAAAGCTGGTCGTTATTCCGCTGATAGCCATAGCCGTATTTATACAAATCGGTTTCAGACAGATGGAACTTGCAGCTCTGACGGTGCTGTTCGCAACGCCAACATCGGTATCAAGCTACATTATGGCAGAAAATATGGGCTGCGACGGAGAACTGTCAGCACAGATTGTTGTATTTACCACAGCCTTTTCGGTATTTACCATATTTCTCTTTATTTTTGCGCTGAAATCGCTGGGATATTTCTAAGCGTTTAAACTGTTAACTGATTTATTCATTGAGAAAAACGGAATTAACCATAATACGGAAATAATTTTACATAATTTATAATTACTATTATTTATGAAGAAAATATCTAATTTTGAAACTGTCAGGCATGTATTCTGTTACATGACTGCATTACGCAACATGCTTTGCCTCGTTTTTGCGGCAACAGCGCTTTATTCCTGCAATGCTCCGTCAGGAAAACGCGAAAAGATGAACTATTCCATGCTTGCGGAAGAATACAAGCCGCGCCTTACAGCGAGCGATCCTGCATCGTGGAAACCAGTATCCTTATCGGTATCCGTTCCCGAAAAGGACGTGGAAGTCGATCCGTCTGGACTTTTCCGTCCTGCTTTGGAGAAAAATGCGCATTACCTGCTGACGTCGTTCTCGGTCAATCACCTGCTGTATCCTTTCCGTATTCGCGCGGGAGTGCAGAATCCGCCCGACGACCGTCCACAAATTGGTTTCTGGGATACGGATTTGCGCGGTTCCAATGCCGGACGCTTCATGATGGGAGCAGGAAACACTCTGCGCTGGATTGACAACCCTGAGCTGCGGGCGCGTTTGAACGAGCTGATTGACGGTATCGAAGCCTGTCGGGAAGACGACGGCTATATACTTGCATATCCGCACATAATTGACAGCCTCCGCAGCGAAGAACCAAATTATGCACGCGCATGGTTTACGCACGGACTGCTCGACGCCGCAATTGCCGGAAACCCAAAAGCGCACGCGCTGCTTCGCGGACACGCCGACTGGTTCAACAAATGGAACGAACTGCACCCCAAACTGCTGCACTGGAATCATAACAGCCATCAGGGACATATCGCCTCTACCCGCACCTACCTTTCGCCAATAGGCAAGCCCGAAGATTTGCAGATTGCCGAAAAATACTACGTCTGCGACTGGTGGATGGACGAGCTGGCGGCGCGACACGATTCGGCTGTCTGGCAGTATCCGCTCCAAAATCCACATTCATATCTTATCACCAGCTTTGAAGCATATCTGGATCACTATCTCGCAACAGGCGACAAAACATATCTCGACGCCATGCTTGGCGCATGGGAACTTATTCACGACAAATGGGAACACGTCGGCGGCAGCATCGCAATATGCGAAAACCAGTGGTTCGTTGAGAACGGTCGCCGCGTACTCAAAGACTTCGGCAACAGGTTCGAAGCCAGCCATCCCCCACGTTCGTACTATCTCGACGCCAGCTATGGACATACGGGCGAAACTTGCGGCAGTGCGTTCTGGATCAAGTTCAACCAACGCCTGCACCGTCTGTTCCCCGAAGAAGAAAAATACGTTGCCGAGATAGAGAAATCCATCTACAATGTTATTCTTGCCGTACAGACCGAAAATGGCTGCATCGGCTATCACTCCCGCATGGAAGGCACGAAGGATCACCCCGACAACGGCTTCAACTCATGCTGCGAAGGACAGGGAACGCGACTGCTCGGCTCGCTCCCCGAATACATATACTCAATCGCTTCCGACGGCGGCTTGTATATTAATATGTATGAGCCATCGACCGTCAGATGGAACAGCGCCGGAACTCACGTCAGCCTCGTGCAGTCCACCCGCTTTCCCTACGAGCCGGACGTCTCGCTGACCGTAGCCATGCCTTCTCCAACAAAGCTGAACCTTCGCGTCCGTATTCCTTCATGGGCTTCTGCGCCGGTTGACATATATATAAATGACGTGAAAACCGCCACCGGCAAACCCGGAACATACGTCTCTTTGAACAGAGAATGGGACAGCAGCGACCGCATAACATTCACCCTGCCAATGCAAATAAAAACAACAAAATACGAAGGAGCAAACGCGCTGCCGGGCGTTGACCGTTACGCCGCAGAATACGGACCAATTCTGCTTGCCTCGGTAGTCAATGGCATCGGATTGCACCGCTTTGCCGATGCAACCAGCCTTGTTCCCGATCCGGCGCATCCGCTGCACTTTCTTCCCGCCGGAGCAACCACCCCGCTGTTCAAACCCTACTGGCTGATAAACAGAGAAACATTCGCCGTATATCCGGTGAACAGCAAGGTCGATGAATCATTTTCGCTCGAAAAACACATTACCGCTCCGGGTTTCACCGCCGAATTTTTCAATAACGAGAAATGCGAAGGCACACCCGTCTATACCGGCACAGTCGCATCAATAAACTATCCCGACGAAAACACAAAGCCAATAGCGCCGGGCGTCAACGTCGAGCATTTCTCATCGCGGTTTACCGGCGAATTTACCGCGCCATACACCGGCGCTCTCTACTTTGTTGTTACTACCGACGATGGCTACCGCCTGTACATGGACGACAAGGAAATCGCCCACTCGGACAGCAATACAAACGACGCTCCCCAGAATTGCAGTATCGAAATCGTCGAAGGCAAAAAATACCGTCTCCGACTTGAACACAGTCAAGGCACAGGCGAGTATCGCATAATGCTCAAAACATTCAAGTTAGTCAATTGATAATTGATAATTGACAATTATATAGACGGCGCAATCGTAGGGGCGCGATAAATCGCGCCCTTTTCGACGTGCTGACAAAAGCAGGCGAGCTTTTCAAAAAAGCAGGCGAGCTTTCACAAGAAAGCAGGCGAGCTTTTGTCAATTGTCAATTCTCAATTGTCAATTAATGCGAATCAGGAGTAAAATGTCCTGAAAGGACAAAATTTTCATAACCGCACGGCGAGCGATAGCGTTGCCTGCGGACTTTGCCACTGCGGAGACAGCGAGAGTTTTGCCCATTCGGGCTAAACGTCCGCATTATCTGTATCCGAAAAAAAGTGTATCTTTGTACAATTAAAATTAGAATTATCACCCGCCCGAAAGGGCAAAAAAGGAGAAATATGAGTAAAAAACTCAAAAAAGAGGAAAATAAAATTCAACTCACTGACGTTGAACGGGAAAATATCATTTTCTCGAATGTCGCCAAAATCATTGAGAATCGCAAATTCAATGCTGTTTCGGCTGCCAACAGTCAGGTTATTTTGATGTTTTGGGAAATTGGAAAGTATGTTAATTCTGTGATTTTGGAATTTAATCGGGCTGAATACGGCAAAAAGATTTTGTCGACAGTGTCGACAAAATTGACAACTGAATACGGCAATTCCTTTGTCGAAGCCAATTTGTACCGAATGAAACGCTTTGCTACAGTTTTCAGCGATATAAATGAAATTGCCGATGTTGTTCCGTTTTTGAGTTGGTCGCATTTTTGCGAAATTATGCGCATAAAAGACAAACAGGCGCGGCTGTTTTACGCCAAAGATGCGGCAACCCGACAACTCGGCATTCGCGACCTGCGCCGACAGATTGCCCGCAAACCTTTTGAACGTCAGGAAATTGCAAACACGCAATTAACGGAAAATTCAATTGTACCGTTTAATGTGTTCAAAGATCCATATCTGCTTGATGTTTTGCAACTGAAAGACAATTTTTTAGAGACAGATTTGGAAAATGCCATTTTAGTTGAATTGGAAAAATTTATACTCGAATTTGGCAGCGGCTTTGCGTTTATGGAACGGCAAAAACGCATTATCATTGACGGCGATGACTTTAAAATTGATTTATTGTTTTTTCACCGCGATTTGCGGCGATTAGTGGCTATGTGAATTGAAAACAGGTAAATTCAAGCCGCACTACAAAGGGCAAATGGAACTGTATCTCAAATGGTTAGACCGTTACGAACGGAAAGACGGCGAAAATGCGCCTATCGGATTGATACTTTGCACCGAGTCAAGCCGCAATCAAATTGAATTGCTCGAATTGGACAAGGCAGGCATTGCCGTTGCTGAATATTGGACAATCCTGCCGCCAAAAAAGGTTTTGGAAAGCAAAATCAGTGAAATTTTAGCAGAGGCAAAAGAGCGTTTGGAACGGCGAAAGTTGTTGCCAAATACAGAAAACAAACAAATCAGTTATTTTATTGAAAATGAGGAATAAAAATTATCAACCGCGCAAAAGGGCAAAAGGCAGCGGCTTGAAAAGCCGAATTTTCATAACCGCAGGCGAGCGCAGCGTTGCCTGCGGACTTTGCGAAAGCGCGGAACTTGCCCGAATGGGCAAAACGCCTCAGTCGTTATTGTTCTGCCCATTCGGGCAGGGGGTAGTTGTACGTTTCGTTGTCCGCAGGCAACGCTACGCTCGCCTGCGGTTATGAAGGTTCGGCTTTTCAAGCCGGTGTTCTGAACTACCTGACTTTTAGCCCGAATGGGCTAAAATAACGTCTTCAACCCTTGATTCGCATGATTAATAATTGTAGAGACGCCTAATTTGGGCGTCTCTACTAAATCGCAAGACTGTAAAAACAATTGTCAATTGTCAATTGTCAATTATCAATTGTCAATTGCTTCGTGCTGTTTAACACTGTTTTACGACAGCCATCTAAAAAAAACATACATCAGTTAAAATTTTTTGAACAAAATTAAAAAACATTTTATATCTTTGTATCCGGAAATTTTGAATAAAAGAAACTGGAAAATTAAGAATTAAGAATTAAGAGAATGTAAGAATTAAAAAAAACAGTAACAAACCGTAAAAATCGTGTAAGAGATGTATTGTATTTTAGAAAATATTGTTGAAAAAAAGTTATTAACAATCCTGTTTTTTGACAGGTTTGGCACGATTTTTGTAGAGAGAGAGAGAGAGAGAGAGAGAGAGAGAGAGAGAGAGAGAGAGAGAGAGAGAGAGAGAGAGATTATCAGATAGTTACGGAATTTTTCCGCAGAAAAGCGGGAAATTTTTTCAAAAATTATATACTTTACCCGTTAAGTTTTTTGCGAGTTTGCAGGCTTTCAGTTTTTCTGAAACAGCCTCGCTACTGCATTGCAGAAATGCGATTAATCAAATCCTGCGGTCTGTTTCCGTACAACATTGTCTAACCCCTGAAAACAGTCTGCCTATGGAAAATTAAAAAAATCAAGAAATAAAAATCAAGAATTAAAAGAAAATCGTTAGTGATTTTATCTTCCAAAGCCGTTAATTTCCGCAGTAGGATTCTTAGTGGCAGTCCCGATGAAACATGTTAAAGCATGGTATTCGGAGTATATATTAAATTTAGGATTAAAAAAAACATTTATTATTAAATAACATAGAAATAATAATAATAATAAAGTATGAAGACGTTATTGAAAGTTGTTAATTTAAATATGTTCCGCACAATTGTAACAGTATTTTTTATGTGCGGATATTCGATAACCCTGTTTGCTCAGGGAAAAATTACAGGAAAAGTTTCCGACGAAGCGGGAAATCCGCTTGCGGGAGTATCGGTTGTTCTGAAAGGAACGAACAACGGAATATCGACCGGTACGGACGGAAGCTATTCAATCAGAGTAACCGGCGCCGACGATGTGCTGGTTTTCTCGCTTGTTGGGTTTGTTCAGCAGGAAATTGTCGCCGGCAGCAAAACGACAATTGACGTCGTTCTGTCAGAAGAAACGACAGAGCTGGAAGAAGTTGTCGTACTTGGTTATGGCGCACAGGCTCGCAAGGCTGACCTCTCGGCGTCCATCGGAACAATCGCCAACATCGAAGCCGTAAAGCAGCGTCCCGCAACCGGAGTTGCCGCCATGCTGCAAGGACAGATCCCCGGCGTTACCGTTCGTAACGAGACTGGTAATCCGGGCAGCGGTCCAAGTATTATCATTCGCGGAAAAGGATCGCGGAAGGACGAAGGCGTGCTTACCGTTGTTGACGGAATACCGGGTGGTAACTATGTTGTCGATGAAATAGAAAACGTAGTCGTATTAAAGGACGCGGCATCGGCAGCTATCTACGGAGCGCAGGCAGGCTCGGCGGGCGTTATACTCATCACGACAAAGAAGGCAAAGAAAGGCAGTGTACAGGTTTCATACGACGGAACCTTCGGAGTAAACACTCCTTACAACCTTCCACAGTCGCTTACAGCCGAAGAGCAGATACGAGTCCGCACGGCATCGCATAAGGCAGCCGGCGCATCGCTTCCTCCGGGATGGGATCCGACGCTGAACCCCAACATTGCCACAACGAGAACGGACTTTGTCAACCTTGTTTTCCGCAATGCCCTCTTCCAAAGACATACGATAGCTTTTAGCGGAGGAACGGACGCTATGACAAACCGTCTTTCCTTTAACCTTATCAGCAACGAAGGAACTATTCTCAACACGTACAGCAAGAATATGCAGATACGCTATAACGGAAGTTTCCAGCCGGTGAAATGGATTAAGGTAAGCGAAGACGCATATTTCGTTACTTATTCCAGCCACGGAACAACTGCTGCCAACGGCTACGACGGAACTCTCCAACGCGCCCTTAACATGCCGAGAAGCGCGGCAGCCTATAATCCCGACGGAACAATAGGCGGCGTCAGCACAATGGATCAGGCGTACATCGACAAGTACGGACAATTCTCCGGTATTCACGGCGATATTATGAGTCCTCTTCGCGGGCTTATTGATAATACCGAAACACGGAGACCGATTGAAGTCCGCTCTTCTACCTTCCTCGAAATATCAAATATCATTGAAGGATTGAAGCTCACCAGCCGATTCACTTACCATTTATATGATAATCTCGAAAAGATATTCGAGCCGATTGCTCCGGAGCCTGGCAAACCGAGAATGGGAAATACATTATCATATAAACGCAACCGCGATACCGACTGGAACAGCGAAACAACGCTGAACTTCGATCGCACATTCGACAAGCACTCCGTCGGCGCTCTCGC